>JBHADA010000202.1:0-59585 GCA_041854805.1 Arachnia sp. | reverse complement strand
TCGCCGTCGCCGGGTGTGAGGATTTCGACGCGGCTGGTCACGTTGTCGAGGATGGTGAGGACGAGGTGGTTCCGGGTCCAGGCTTGGCCTGCCAGCGAGGTGGTGGGTGTGGGCTCGTAGAGCACCTCGAAGTCGCGCGATCCGGCCAGGAAATCGTCGAACCGGATGCCAAGCAGGGCTCCGGCCGGGAAGATGCCCTCGCCCGTGTCCCATTCCTCGCGCAATTCCACGGTCAGCCATTCGCGGTGCAGGTTCTCCTCGGCGCTATCTGGCGTCTCGACGCGGACGAGTTCGCCGTTTCGAAGCAGGAAGAGTTCCCCGCTCCAGAAATCGATCCGGCGCGCGATGAGGGTGTGCTCGAAGCCAGGGGTCGGGTCGTGGAAGGCACCGATGTACATGTCCTGCGGTAGCCCCTCGTACAGCGTTTCGGCATCCGCTAAGGCGGTGCCGCGCCGCCACCGCTTGACGATGCGGGGATAGCCCGACGTCGTCATGGTGGATTCCCCGAAATCGGTGAAGACGAGCAGCGTGTCGTCATCGAGCCAGGACGCGCCGCCCTTCGACTCCGGCAGAGCGAAACCGTTCGCGACGAATTCCAAGGTCACCAGGTCGAACTCGCGGATCACGTCCGCGTCGGCGCCGCCCCGGGAGAGCTGCACCAGAGCCCGCCGATGGGGCTCGGGGCCGCCGGGCCACACCGTGGCCCCGTGCCACACCCAGTTTTCGCCTTCCGCCTCCGCCAAGGCGTCGAGATCCAGCACCGTCTCCCACTGCGGAGAATCGGTGCGGTAGGACTCCAGAGTGGTGCGTCGCCACAGCCCGCGTTCATGCTCCGCGTCGCGCCAGAAGTTGTAGAGATGCGCGCCCCGGCGCACCACGGAAGGGATCTTGGCATCGCTGTCGAGGATGTCGCGGATGCGCTGCTTGCTCGCGATGAAGCCCGGGGTCGCGGCCAATGCTGCCGCCTCCTCGGCGTTGCGGTCTCGCACCCAGGCGAGTTGCGCGTCGCCATCGATGTCCTCGAGCCAGGCGTAAGGGTCAATGCTGTGGGTCACAGGCCAAGCCTATGCGCCTTTGCCTGTAGGCTGGGTGGCCGTCGAGCCGCACCGTCTATGCAGGCCGCGAAGAAAGGAACACGCGTGATTCGCACCCATGAGGCCGGGACCCTCCGCACGGAGCACATCGGAGAAGAAGTCGTACTCGCCGGATGGGTGGCCAAACGCCGCGATCACGGTGGTGTCGCCTTCATCGACCTGCGTGACGCTTCTGGCGTGGCCCAGGTGGTGGTGCGAGACGAGATTCTTGCCTCCTCCGGTGCGCACGATCTGCGCAACGAGTTCTGCATCAAGGTGACCGGCGTGGTTGAGGCGCGTCCCGACGGCAATGCCAACCCCGAGTTGTCCACCGGCGAGATCGAAGTAGCCATCACCGAACTCGAGGTACTCAATCCCTCCGCCCCGCTTCCGTTCCAGATCGACGAGCGGGTCACGGTAGGCGAGGAGGCGCGTCTGCGGCACCGCTATTTAGATCTGCGCCGCCCGGCGCCCGGCGCGGCCATCCGGCTGCGGTCCAAGGTCAATCAGGCCGCCCGCAAGGTGCTGGGGGAGCGAGGCTTTGTCGAGATCGAGACCCCAACGCTTACCCGCTCCACACCAGAGGGGGCCCGCGATTTCCTCGTGCCCGCCCGGCTCGCGCCTGGTTCTTGGTACGCGCTGCCGCAGAGTCCTCAGTTGTTCAAGCAGTTGCTCATGGTGGCCGGCATGGAGCGCTATTACCAGATCGCCCGCTGCTACCGCGACGAAGACTTCCGCGCCGACCGTCAACCCGAGTTCACTCAACTTGACGTCGAGATGAGTTTCGTCGACCAAGACGACGTCATCGAACTTGGTGAGGCCATCCTCAAGGAGATCTGGGCCTTGCGAGGCATCGAACTGGCCAGCCCATTCACGCGCATCACCTACCTCGACGCCATGAACAAGTACGGTTCCGACAAGCCGGACCTTCGGTTCGGCCTCGAGATCACCGAACTCACCGCCTATTTCAAGGACACCGCCTTCCGCGTCTTCCAGGCCCCCTACGTGGGTGCCATCGTCATGCCTGGCGGAGGTTCGCAGCCTCGCCGTACCTTCGACGCGTGGCAAGAGTGGGCCCGCCAGCGCGGCGCCAAGGGCTTGGCCTACGTCACGGTCGCCGACGACGCGACGCTTGGGGGCCCGGTGGCGAAGAATCTCACTGACGCCGAACGTGAGGGCCTCGCCGAGGCCACGGGCGCCCAACCCGGCGACTGCATCTTCTTCGCCGCCGGGGCGAAGTCCCCCTCGCAGGCGCTCTTGGGGGCCGCACGCGACGAGATCGGGCGACGCTGCGGCCTGATCGACGAGGACGCGTGGAGTTTCGTGTGGGTGGTCGATGCGCCGCTGTTCAAGCCCGCGTCCGAGGCCAAGGCCGAAGGAGACGTCGCCGTCGGTGAGGGAGCCTGGACTGCCGTGCATCACGCGTTCACCTCGCCCAAACCGGAGTGGCTGGACCGCTTCGACGAGGATCCTGGCAATGCCCTGGCGTACGCCTACGACATCGTCTGCAACGGCAACGAGATCGGCGGAGGTTCCATCCGTATCCACCGCCGTGACGTGCAGGAACGAGTGTTCGCCGTCATGGGCATCAGCGAGGAGGAGGCCCAAGAAAAGTTCGGCTTCCTGCTCGACGCCTTCCAATACGGTGCCCCGCCCCATGGCGGGATCGCGTTTGGATGGGACCGGATCGTCGCGCTGCTGAGTGGCGCCGAGTCCATTCGCGACGTCATCGCCTTCCCGAAGAGCGGAGGCGGATATGACCCGCTGACCGGGGCACCAGCCCCCATCTCCGCCCAACAGCGCAAGGAGGCCGGGGTGGACGCGAAACCCGAGCCTAAGGGGGGCGCCGAATAGCCGTAGGCCAGTGGTCTGCTGAGCACGTAGCGTGGTGCGCATGACTGCTTTGGATGACGTGCGCACCCAGATCGATCATCTCGACCGACAGATCGTCGGGCTCTTGGCCGAACGCCAGAAGTGGGTGGTCAAGGCTGGAGAACTCAAGGGCGATGAGGCGGCCGTCCGGGCCCCCGCGAGGGTGGATCAGGTGATCGCTCGCGTCCGCGCCCTTGCCGTTCAGGCCGGGGCCTCTCCAGACATCGTCGCGGCCGTCTACCGGACGCTTATCGACGGTTTCATCGCGCTGGAACTCGAACAGCTCCAGGAGAGGGAGGATCAACCAGACAGGCCGCGCGGCAGCCGCCATGGTTGAAGCACGAGCCACAACGAGAGGGAGGCGAAGAGCCCGCAAACCAGCATGGCGCTGCCCATGGGCACGGCACTGGTCATCATCCGAAGCCCGATGATGGGGCCGACGATGGAACCCGTCACCTGCGTTGCTGCCCCGAGCAGCGAGGAGGCAACCCCGGAGTTCTCGCGGTGGTTCTGCAAGGCCAGTACCTGGTTGTTTGGTGCGCTGGCGCCAAACGCGAAGGTGTAGGCGAAGATCGTCGGCACCAGCGCCTGATAGCCCCAGCCGAGGAAGTCGACGATCAGTCCGGAGCCCGCGGCGACGATGAGCAGCGTCGTCGAGTAGGCCAACACCCACTGCGGCCCTAGGCGAGGCGCTAGACGCGACCCCGTTTGGACGCCGACGAAGACGCCCACCGAACAGATCGCGAATACCGCGCCGTAGCCGCGAACATCCAACCCGAAGACCTCCTGGAACAGCACGGAGGAACTGGAAACGTAGGAGAACAGGCCGCCGAAGGCGAAGGCGTTGACCAGCAAGGCGCCGACGAAGATCCGATCCCTGACCACCACCGAGTACCCCCTGAGTAGGGGACGCATGCCTCCGCGGGTCCGTTCGGCGGGAGGCCGGGTCTCGACGGTCAGCAAGACGATGAGGCACAGCACGAGGAAGCCGTAACTGGCCAGGACCCAGAACACACCTCGCCATCCGATGAGCGGCAGCAGGGACGAACCGACCACGGGCGCGATGATGGGCGCTAGACCAGAGACGAGGGCCAACCTGGAGAGCATGCGCACCAGCGGGCGCCCGCTGAACAGGTCCCTCGCCATCGCCATGGCCACCACGGCACCGCCCGCGGAACCGAGCCCTTGGAGCAGGCGCATCGCGGTGAGGAATTCCACGTTGGGAGCGAGCGCTACGAGCACCGACGAGGCGATGTGCAGGGCCGAACAGATGATTAAGGGGAGGCGCCGCCCAACCCAGTCGCTCAGCGGGCCGACGAGGAACTGGCCGAGGGCGAACCCGAGGGTGGTGGCCGAAAGTGTCAACTGAACTTGTGCGTCGCTAAGCATCCACGCGGTTTTGAGTACGGGAAACGCGGGCAGATACATGTCGATGGTGAACGGGCCCAAGCCGGTGAGCAGGCCGAGGGTGACGATGATGGCGACGCGCCGACGCACGCTGAATCGATCGCCGAGATGTTGGGACATGACACTCCTATGACTGCGCGGGCGGGAGGCCGGGCGCACTGCGAGGATCGATCTTACGCCGACGTTGGGGCGCGATGATGGTCGCCGCTCCGCCCTCCATGCCACGCGCCTTCGCGCGTTGATCTGCGAGTTTGCGCACATGAGCGACATCGTTGAGCGATAATGTCGGTGCGAGTGGAGGGGGAGCCGCATGGAGGAATCGTCCGAATTCGAACAGGTCTATCAGCGTCTGCTCCCGCGTGCGCGGCGCTACCTGACATGCCGCCTGCCCCCAGACGCGGTGGACGACTGTCTGGCGGAGGCCTTCGTCGTGGTGTGGCAGCACATGCGTCGTGGCGGATGGGTGTCACCCGCCTGGTTTAGGCAGGTGCTGCGGAACAAGATCGGCGACAACTATCGAAGGCGACGTCCGCATCTGGTGGGTTTGGCCACCGACGTCGAGCCCTTGATGGCCAGTCGAGAGGCCGCCTCGAATGGGCATGAGGAACTGCTCGCTGCCTTGGATGGCTTACCCGCAGTTATGCGGCGAACCGTCGAACTCACTTACTGGGGCGGGCTGACATCGGATGAGGCCGCAGGTGCCTTGGGGGTGAGCCCAGAGGCGGTGCGTCAGCGATTGGTCAGAGCGCGTTGCGCGCTGCGGAGTGCCCTTTCACGCAAACCCCCTATTTGAGTGTCATCACTTGTCACAATCCGGTGCTGACAGCCAATAGCTGGAGTGAAGGGCAACCTTCACCGACTCGAGAGAGGAAGTCAATAATGAAGTTGATTCGCTATGCGGCACTGGCCGCTTCACTGGCGGTCGGTCTCGGCGCCGGTGCTGTCTCGGCCGCTCAGGCTGGCCACGAACTCTGCCCGAAGGGCAGGGTGTGCGTCTACGTCAATCGGGATTTCCAGGGGCTGATGGGCTTCCGGGGAGGTGGTGAGGGGATCAGGGACATCACCACTCCGAACAACGACCACATGTCCTCCTGGGAGAACCTGACCAGGTTCGACGCGGCCTGGTACCACCACATCAACGGTCGGGGAAAGTGCCTCGACATGCCGGCGGGCCAGGAACTCAACTTCGTCGGCCTTGAGGACAACGACGCGATGTCGTCCTGGAAGACCAACGGTAAGTGCAGCTAATTCACTGCAAGGACGTGCACCGCGTGTACGGCACCAAGTCGGGTGAGGACGTACACGCGGTGCACGGCGTCGATCTGGATGTCATACCCGGCGAATTTGTGGCCGTGATGGGAGCGAGCGGGTCGGGCAAGACCACCTTGTTGAACCTGCTCGCTGGCCTAGACGTCGCCACCTCTGGCGAGATCAACGTGTGTGGTCACACGCTCACCGGCATGAGTGAGGACGAACGAGGCCAGTTCAGGCTGCGGCACTTGGGCGTCGTCTTCCAAGACAACAATCTCTTGGACGAGTTTTCCGCGGTGGAGAATGTCATGTTGCCCATGCGGGCGCTTGGGGTGGGACGCGACCAAGCCATGCGAGAAGCAATGGAGTCCTTGGAACGCATGGGGGTTGCGCAAGTGGCTGAACGCAGGCCAGAACAGATGTCGGGTGGGCAGCGTCAACGCGTGGGGATCGCCCGCGCGCTGGCGGGAAGCAAGACCCTTTTGCTCGCTGATGAGCCTACGGGGGCGCTCGATGCCGCCAATTCGGAGACGCTGTTTGGCGTGTTGAGCGGGTTGACCCGCCAAGATGTGACCGTTGTGGTCGTCTCTCACGATCCGATGATCAGGCGATTCGCCAGCCGTACCGTGGAGATGAGCGATGGGCAACTCATCGAATAGATCAGCAACCGCATGGGTTTGGGAATTCGCCTGGAGGCTGGCTCGGTCAAGGACACAGATGATGGCGGCGATCCTCGTGGCTCTCGCCCTCGCGGGAGTGACCATCGTGGCTGGGCTGTATTCAATGAGCCGTCCCACACCGGAACAGGTTGCCCGATACACGTTGGGTCGCTTTGACCAGGCGCTGCTCAACGGTCCCGCACTGCCTCCTGGGGAGACAGTGCCCGCGGAATGGGCCGAGGCGCTCGTCGCGGGTGGTGCAACCACGACAGATGTCGAATTGACCTACTACCCAGCCTTTCGGGAGCTTGACGGCAATATGGCGGTGGCCGAGCGCGACTGGCACAGCGATCCCACGCTCGGCACGGTCCATCTCGTCTCTGGCCGATGGCCGCAGAAGAACGAGGCGGTGGTGTCCGCGGACATCGCTCAGACGCTGGGTGATTCGACGACGCTCACCACGGCAGGCGGGGGACTTGCGCTCCAGGTCGTGGGGATCGTGATCGATGACAACTACCTACCCGGAGAAACTATCCTGGCCGGTCAGGGAACGTGGTCCGCGCTCAGCCCAGATATGGTCAAGAAACAGCCAGATTTTCTCGCGACACCGGAGATCTTCTGGTCGGGCGGAGACCGGGATCGGCAGCTTGACTCCCTGGCCCAGGTCTTCGCGAAGCAAACACCGGGTCTCACGCCGCAGGAGATTCGGGCGCAGTCGGATGTCTCCTTGAACGTGCGTGCCGACATCGTGAACGCGCAACGCAAGGAACTCACGAACGCGCCAGCGATCGGACTCCAGCCGCTGGTGGCGACGTCGGTGCTGGTGGGCGCGGCGGCCGCAGCGATCAATCTCCGGTGGCGCAGGAGGCTCACCGCCCGGTGCCTTCGAATCGGTTTGCGACGTCGCGACATCGAGACGGCCTTGACGGCCAGTGGGCTGGCCTCGGTCGGCATTGGCGCCCTGGTTGGGATTGGGGTGGGTCAGGGCATGCTCTGGCCAGTTCGCGAGGCCGTGGTGTCCTCCCTAGAACAGGCGCCCGCCCCCGTCGCGTTCGAATGGCGGGTGTGGGGAGTCTCCCTCGTGGGGATTCTCGCGGGATACCTCCTACTCAGCACCGTCGTAGGCCTGCTCGTGCGACGCGTCTCGGCCGAGATCAGGTCTGGCTCCGCATCGCCTCGCCCAAAGACCGATTGGGCGGCGGTGGGAACGTTGGTGCGGCGCTGCGCGATTCTCGCCCTCCTCGGAGGCTCCATCGGCATGCTGCCCAGCGTGGCGGACCGGCATCAAGTGGCTGTCGTCATGACGCTGGTGGCGTTGGCAGCGGCCCTCACCGCGGTAGACGTCGCCGGCTTCGTGCAGCGTCTCGGAACGAATCGGCTGGAGCGGCTCCTCGCACGCCGTGGATCGATGAGCCAAGGATGGCGCGGGTCGGGGTTGACCGCCTTGACCGCTGGGTTGTTGTGTCTCCTCTCCTTCGCGATGACGTGGTGGACCAGTACCCTCGAGTCGTTCAACGCGTCGCTGACGGCATCGACGCCCGAGAACACGCTGATCGTTACCGTCAACGACGACACCCCAGACACCTTGGTGCCCGATACGCAGTCCTTCGTCGGCGTATCTGACCCCGTTACCGTGAGGAGGGTGGACATGAGGCTCGACATCTCCGGTGTTCTGGGAGTGGTTGAGAACGTGCGAGACCTCGAACGTCTCACGGGGGTGAGACTCTCCGCACAAGACGCGGACGCGATGGCCTCCGGAGCCGCGTTGATTCGTGATCCGCGGGATGACCTCATCGCCACCGGAGAGTCCGAGACACGGACGTTGCCCGTGGTGACTGCCGACTTCGCCCGCGAACTCGCTTACGGTGGGTTCGTGCTGCAGAGCACGGCCGACCGGCTTTCCCTCCCCACGCTGAGCAGCCGTGAACTGTTCTATCAAGGGCTCTCTGGTGAGCAGATGGAACTGGCCCGGAAGGTGCACGTGGAACTCGGGTATTCGAGCGCGAATTTCGCAGTCCACCGCCCTCCGGATCAGTTCTCACTCAGCCTGAGCACGCAACTGGCGTTTGGCGGCTTTGGCTTCCTCATCCTGGGCGTCGTGATGTTCATGTCGTTCGCTCAGGCTCGCGCGTTGCGCCCGTTGTTGGCGGTGACCCGTGCCATTGGCCTCCCCAAGGCGTGGCTGCGAGGCGTCTTGTTCGAGCAGGCACGGCTCAGCGCCGGTAGTGCGGTGCTCACCGCGGCGATGTTCCAGGCCGTGTTGATCCTGTTGCTGTACCTGCTCACGCCCAATCAGGTGGCTGCTCCATGGCTCGCGCTGGGGCTTCTGCTGGCCCTGTCGATCGCTGCCGTGTGGCTCGCCCCGCTCCTCGCCATGCGGCGCCTGACCGGCACGGAGCGTGAGTTGGCCTAACCAGGCGGCGGTCTGCTAATGTTTCTCCTCGCGTGGTGAAGCGCCAATCCCTGGTAGCTCAATTGGCAGAGCATTCGACTGTTAATCGAAGGGTTACTGGTTCGAGTCCAGTCCGGGGAGCGAATGACCCGAGCCGTCGGCTCGGGTTTTTGTCATTGAGGGAGGACCATGGGCGAGGGGCTGTCCGACGCCGAGAAGGCCGCTGTGAAGCAGCGAGCCGCTGAGGTGCGCGCGGAGAAGCGACGTGGCAAGAAGAAGGACACCGAGCCCGAGGTGTTGGCCAAGATCGCCGACATGCCCGAGCCCGACCGGTCGCTCGCATCCGCCATTCACGCCATCGTGCGGGAGACGGCGCCAGACCTGCAGGCCAAGCTGTGGTACGGCTTCCCGGCCTACGCCCGCGACGGCAAGGTCGTGTGCTTCGTGCAGCCCGCGTCCAAGTTCGGGGTGCGGTACCTGACTCTTGGTTTCCAAGAGGCGGCCACGCTCGACGACGGCAACATGTGGGCCACGTCGTATGCCGTGGTCGAACTCGGCGATGCCGAGAAGGCCAGGATCACGCGCTTGGTGCGCGATGCCGTCAGGTGATGGAGGCCAAGTCCCCAAGGAACTTGTCCGCCCAACGATCGATGGTGTTGGCGAAGACCTGTTTGCGTAGCGCCCGCATGCGGCGTTGGCGCTTGGCCCGATCGTCGGTGGCGGCACGCATGACCGTTTCCTTCATCCCATTGAGGTCGTAGGGATTGACCAGGTAGGCCTGTTTGAGCTCGTGGGCCGCGCCGGCGAACTCGCTCAGAACGAGTGCCCCGTTGGTCGTCGGATGGCACGCCACATATTCCTTCGCGACGAGATTCATCCCGTCGCGAAGCGGGGTCACCACCATGACATCGGCGATGCGGTAGAGGGCCGCCATCGTCGTGCGCGGGTAGCCCGCATGACGATAGACGATCGCCGGACGCCCCACCCCGCCGACCTCCGAATTGATTCGGCCAACGAGGAGATCGATGTCGTCTCGGAGGCGTTGATACTCCTCGACCCGTTCCCGGGAGGGCGTGGCGACCTGTAGGAAAACCTCCTCGGCGGGATCCAGTTTTCCCTCCTCGAACAGTTCGCCCATGGCGCGGATACGTTGCCGCAGCCCCTTCGTGTAATCGAGCCGGTCGACTCCAAGGAACACACGCTTGGGGTGACCCAATTCCTCGAGGAGTGATTCGGCCTCGGCAATCACCGCTGGCTGCTGGGCGAGATCCGCGAAGCCCTGCGTGTCGATGGAGATGGGGTAGGCCCGCACGAGGCAGTCATGCGAGTCCTTGATGATGACGCGGTCTCGCTCCACCTCGTGACGTGCCATCGTGCGCACGAGACGGCGGAAGTTCGCGGCGGCCGAGGGGACCTGGAAGCCCACGAGATCAGCGCCCAACAGCCCCTGAATGATCTGTCGTCGCCATGGCAACTGCGAGTAGATCTCTATGGGTGGGAACGGGATGTGCAGAAAGAAACCGATTCGCAGGTCGGGGCGAAACTGCCGCAACATCTGCGGGACGAGTTGAAGCTGATAGTCCTGTACCCAGACTGTCGCGCCCTCGGCTACCACCGCGGCCGTGGCCTCCGCGAAACGGCGGTTGACCTTTACATAGGCATCCCACCACTCGCGGTGGAAACGGGGGAAGGCGACGGTGTCGTGGTAGAGCGGCCACAGCGTCGCGTTGGAGAAGCCCTCGTAATACTCCTCGAACTCATCCCTGCTCAAGGGCACCGGGACGATGGTATAGCCCTCGTGCTCGAACGATTCGATGGTCTCGTCGGGGGCCCCATGCCACCCGATCCACGCACCTCCACGTTGCCGCATCACCGGCTCCAGCGCGGTGACGAGTCCTCCCGGTGAGGTGCGCCAGTCGACACCGTGGTCGGTGACCACACGGTCGACAGGTAAACGGTTCGCGACAACGGCGAATGTAGCGCCCTGGTTCATAAGAATCACTCCCTTGAGGTTCCTCCTCTAAGCCTATCGGCAGCCGTGCTCTGGCACAGTGGGCCCATGAGCACTTGGGAAGCCATAACGGACTCGGCAGGCCAGTTCCTGGATGCGACGGCCAGCAACCCGCGAGGGAGCCTCATCGCCATGGACTTCGACGGCACCCTCGCGCCCATCGTCGAAGACCCGGAAGCCTCGCGCATGCTGCCAGCCGCCGCGGACGCCCTAGCCAGGTTGGATGGGCGGGTGAACCTTGCCATCATCACGGGAAGGGCAGTGGCGACGGTGCGACGCTTGGGCGAACTGGACCGACGCCCCGGGCTGGCGAACCTCATCGTCTTGGGGCAGTACGGGGTGGAGCGTTGGGACGCCGCGACAGGGAGGGAGGTCCTTCCCGAGCGCCCTGCGGGCATCGATGAGGCTCTCGCCGAAGTGCGCGGCGAGATTGATCGACTTGGGTTGGTCGGCGTGCACGTGGAGGACAAGGGCCGTGCCTTTGGCGTCCACACTCGCCGCGCGGAGCACCCGGAGCGGGCCTTCGCCGAACTGAAGCCGATCGTCGCCTCCGTGGCGGACAGCCACGCCTTGGTGCTCGAGCCTGGACGAAGCGTGCTCGAGGTGCGGGCATCGACGCGCACCAAGGGCGAGGCGCTCCTGGACTTAGTCGAGGAACTAGACCTCGAAGCAGTCGCGATGTGTGGCGACGATCTGGGCGATATCGCCGCTTTCGAAGCCCTCACCGTGTTGCGTGGCCGTGGTCTGAGCACCTGCGCGGTGGTCAGCCTTTCCGCGGAACAGCCCGCGCTCGAGGCTTTCGCTGATGTTCGTGCTGACGGTCCAGACGGGGTAGCGGCATGGCTGGCTCAGGTGGCCCGCATCACAAGTAGTTGAATATTCGCTCACCTGGCGTAAGCGTTCGCCAAAATTGTGCCAATAAGGTCTTGGGGAGGTGGGGGTATGGGTGGGAATACGGCTCTGACAAGGGGAGGAGGTGTCAACTATCGTTACAAAGCGGTGCCGGCGAGAGGGTTTTTCGTGTCAGCTTCGTGCCATTCAAGCCCCGGGGGCCCGGCGGGTGGCCCAGGGCAACCGATAAGCTGTGCCATCGCTGGGGGGCGTTAGCTCAGCCGGTCAGAGCAGCGGACTCATAATCCGCCCGTCGCGGGTTCGAGCCCCGCACGCCCCACCGTGTATCGCGTCATGTCCATGGGGAAAGCGCCAGTCTCCTCGGGGCGCGATATGTCGTTTCTCGTCGTCCAAGGGCGTGGTTGTGGGCACTAGCGCCGTGTCTCATAACTTGACGCTATCCGGCCGTAGGATGCGCGCGCCTCGAGGTCGCCTCCTCACCGTTATGGCCCAGTACGCCTAAGTTCGTCGTCCTTGCTACGCATCCACCCCAGAACCGGCAAACGTCAATCTAGGAGACACACTAGAGCCGAGGGTTGACCGTGGGATTGCCCTGGCCGGAGTTGGAGCCGCTCGGCTGATTCATTGACGGCGAGTCCGAGTAGGGGCCGGGGTCGCCGCCGGTGGAATCCGATGGTTTCCCTGATCCAGACGAGCCGGAGGACTGCGTCGAACCGGAGGAGCCGCTGCTTGAAGTCGAACTGGGTGATCCGGAGCCAGAGGATGGTTCCTCGGAGGGGATGGGCTGTGGGGCGTTGACGATCGGTTGATTCTGGAACACCAGGATGGCCAGCAACAAGGCCAAGGCGGTGATGAGGAGCATCAGCAGGAATGCCACGAGCATGCTGATCCAGCCCGCCCGGTCCCTCTTGCCGGGCCAGGGGAGCGGCCACGAACGCGTGGCCCCCGGCTGCGTCCGGTTGATCCAATGCAGGCGATAGTCGGGCCCCGAGGGCTTGCTCAGCGGAGGAGAACGAGTGAGGTCGACGGCGTGCAGCACCCGGTCAGCCTCTTCGACCGCTTGAAGGGAGCCATCGAAGGCTAGGGCCACCCATGGTGCGTTTGGCCTGGCCTCCACAGCCGGGGCTTCCTCCTCGCCGCGGAAGCGAACACCCATACGGCCTTCATCTTGCCCCTCACCGCCACGAGCCACCACGGTATCGATGTGCATGGCGTTGATCTCTCCCGAAAAGCGGGAGCGGGCCGCGGCGTCGGCCGCCGCACCGTCCGAGAGGAGCAACAGCATGACGGAGTCGCCTCCGTCCTCGTGAGCGGCGTAGGCGGTGCCCGCAGGGGTGGCCGTAAGTCGCGAGTCAAGCCAGAAGTCGCCCACCTTCTCAGGGTCGGTGTCGTGCAGTGGGTGATGTGCGGCCAATCGCATGGGGGCGACCGGCGTCTCATCCGGCTGGCTCGGTGCTCCTCTGGACGTGGTGGGCGTGTCGTCCAGCCCTGGGCGCGAAGCCTCGGGCGGGGGCGGCTGGTTGCTCATCGACACGCAGGAAACCATACCCGCTGCCAGACCATCTGACTCGAATCGCGACTCCGTTGCCCGTCCCGATCGGCTGCCCCGGGCAGGCCCCGAAGGTTTCAAGGTCGGGATGCAAGAAAGGGGCGCTATCGTTGGGCGGGTATAACCCACGACGAAGGAGAAGCGCGTGAGCACACTGCCGCAGGAGGGCGCACCACCGCCGAAAACAGTCGGTGAGGCCGCGCAGCTACTTGGCCAGGCAATCAGTCAAGTGCAGCGCGTCATTGTGGGCCAAGAGCATATGGTGCAGCAGTTGATGGTCGCGTTGCTGGCCAAGGGACACTGCCTGCTGGAGGGAGTGCCTGGCGTCGCCAAGACCTTGGCGGTGCGCTCGTTCGCCACCGTGGTGGGTGGGGACTTCGCCCGCGTCCAGTTCACGCCCGATCTCGTACCGTCGGACATCGTCGGCACGCGCATCTATTCGGCCAAGTCCGAGACATTCGAGATCGAGCTCGGCCCCGTGTTCGTCAACTTCGTCCTCGCAGACGAGATCAACCGCGCCCCCGCCAAGGTGCAATCCGCGATGTTGGAACTGATGGCCGAGAAGCAGGTCTCGATTGGCGGCAAGACATACCCGGCTCCCAAACCATTCATCGTCATCGCCACGCAAAACCCGGTGGAATCCGAGGGGGTCTATCCGCTTCCGGAGGCCCAACGCGACCGCTTCCTGGTCAAGGTGGACGTGCCCTACCCACGCGGCAACGAAGAACTGGAAATCCTTCGGCGCATGAGCGTGGTGCCACCCACCGCGGAGGTCGTGCTCAACCCCGGACTGGTGCGTCACTTGCAGGACATGGCCTCGAACGTCTTTGTGCACAACCTCGTGGCGGAGTACATCGTGCGCCTAGTGCTGGCGAGCCGCACCCCGAAGGAATTCAACATGCCAGACCTGGAGCCTGTGATCCAGATCGGCTGTTCGCCCCGAGCGACCCTCGGACTGGTGGCGGCGTCGCGTGCCCTCGCGCTCATCAACGGGCGCGACTATGTCTTGCCCACCGACGTTCAGACCGTGGCCAAGGACGTCATGGCCCATCGCCTCGTGCTTGGATTCGACGCAGTGGCGGACAACATCAATCCCATTGATGTGGTGGATCGGATCCTGGCCATGGTGCCTGCGCCCACGCCCGTGTGGAACGAGCAGCAGCGCGCCGCGAGCCACGGAGCCCATGCCCATCAGCCGAGTCGCAGCTAGGCGCGTATGACACAGCCCGGATTCACCTACGAGGCGGATAAGCGCGGCGGCGCCGAGTGGTCCGTGGTGCGGGCACCGTCTGGGCCGACGGTACCGCTCAACAAGCTTGCCCCGGAGGCCGCGCTACGACGCTTGGAGTTGACTATCGTGCGGCGCTTGGAGGGGTTCCTGCACGGCGATCATCTGGGGCTTTTACCTGGCCCCGGCTCAGACACCAACGACGCGCGCGAATACCAGCCAGGCCAAGACGATGTCCGCAAGATGGACTGGGCCGTCACGGCCCGAACCACGGTCCCGCATGTGCGCGACACCATGGCCGACCGAGAATTGGAAGTGTGGGCTCTGCTGGATGTCACCCCGTCGATGAACTGGGGGACGGCGGGAATCACCAAGCGCGACCTCGGCATCGCTGCCATCGCCACGGTGGGTTTCCTCAGCCAGCGCATGGGCGATCGGTTCGGCGGCATGATGATGCTTCCCGACAAGGTCAAGCGGCTGCCTGCTCGGTCCGGCCGCACGGCCCTATACGGGCTGTTGCGCAAGATGCTCACGGAACCGATCGTTCCGGATCATGCCGGGGGAAGCTTGCAATTGGCCGACGGGATCGATCAGCTCACCCGGTCCCAGCGGCGCCGTGGCATGCGGGTGGTGGTCTCCGACTTCCTGACCCCGGGGGACACCGAGCTGGATCCTGCTGTGGAGCCGGACTGGGAACGCGCCATCCGGAGACTGGCGGTGCGTAATCAGGTGCTGTGCATCGAGGTGCTCGATCGCCACGAGGTGGAGTTCCCTGATGTCGGCGAAATGCTGATCCGTGACCCGGAGACGAACTTTGCCCGCTATATCAACACCTCTGACTCCACCGCGAGGCAACGCATGGACGCGGCCACCAAGGCACAACGCGAGCGGGTCAAACTCGCTCTGCGCCGGGCGGGGGCGGGCCACATCCAATTGCGCACAGACCGGGACTGGGTGGCCGATATCGCTCGTTTCGTCCTCAACTACCGCAGGATCGCGGGCTTGCTGCATCAACCACCTCAGGGGGTGAGTAAGTAGTGCCTGAGTGGTTCCCCCAGTTTCAAGATCCGCAGCGCCTCTGGTGGCTTCTACTGTTGCCAGCACTGATCATCGCCTACCTCGTGCTTCTGCGCCTGAAGGGGCGCATCGCTTTGCGGTTCACCAATACCGGCATGTTGGGCCGCGTCGTGGGCTCGCAGCGACGGTGGACCCGACACCTCGCCGTGGCGATGTCGCTGTGCTCGCTCGTCGCCTTGGGGCTCGCCTACGCCAATCCGTTAGGCAAGGAGAGCGTGCCTCGCGAGCGCGCGACGGTGGTGATGGTCATCGACACCTCGAGGTCCATGTCCGCAGAGGACGTCGCGCCCAACCGGCTGACCGCGGCTAAGGCCGAGGCGCAGCAGTTCATCGCGAGCCTGCCTGCCTCGTTCAATGTCGCGGTCGTCGACCTCAACGGCACCCCATCCATCGCCATCCCGCCCACTACGGACCGGGGGGCGACCCAGCGCGCCATCGAGGCGCTTCAGATGCGCGACGGCACCGCTATCGGTGATGCCATCACCACGTCGCTGAAGGCCGTGGATCAGGCCCCCCCAGGCGAGGGCGATCAAAAGGTTCCCGCGATGCTGGTGCTGCTCTCCGACGGCACCAACACCGACGGCGCGGAGCCCAAGGGCGCCGCCAACCAGGCCGCGGAGCGTGACATCCCCATCTACACCATCTCCTATGGAACGCAGCGGGGATACGTGGATCTCGACGGCAAGCGTGAGAATGTGGCCCCTGACCCATCGGCGCTCGAGAGCATCTCCAAGGCCACAGGCGGCGAGTCGACCTCGGCGGACAACGCCTCGTCCCTACGCGAGGCTTACCAGAAGATTGGGTCCGTGGTCGGCTATGAAGAGGTCAGCAAGCCCATTACTGGGCAGTACGCGTTCTTTGCGCTTGGGTTTGCGGTGATCGCGGCGCTGGGCGCCATCATGATGGCAGCGAGGTGGCCACGATGATCGGTCTAGCGGTTGAGTTCGCGGCTCCCAGCCGTCTTTGGGCTCTCCTAATCATCCCACTCATCGGTGGGCTGTACGTGGTGCTGGCGGGGAGGAACGCGAGCAGCCAGATTAGCGCCAGGCTTAGGGCGGTCGTGCCCAGGGACCCCGCGTGGAAGCGGCATGGGGCGGTGCTTCTGGCGCTCGCATCACTCGGCGCGTTGATCCTCGCTTGGGCATTGCCACAAGACCTCAAGGACCAACCGCGCGATCGCGCCACCATCGTCGTGGCCATCGACACGTCATGGTCCATGGAGGCCGAGGACGTTTCCCCCAACCGGTTGGAGGCGGCGCAGGAAGGAGCGAAGACGTTCGTCGACTCCCTTCCGCCTCGGTTCAATGTGGCTCTGGTCACGTTCGCGGGCACGGCGGACCTCATCGTGCCGCCAACCGTTGACCGGGGCACCGTCAACCGTGCCATCGACAACGTGACGCTCGCGCCGTCCACAGCGGTCGGCGAGGGCGTCTACAAGTCTCTCGACGCGTTGAGCCTGGTGCCCCCGGTCGCCGGAGAGGACTCCGTGCCTCCGTCGGCGATCGTGCTTCTCTCCGACGGTGCCACCAACGTTGGCCGCTCCTCGGCGGGAGCTGCGGAAGTGGCCAAGGAGCGTGGAGTGCCTGTTTTCACCATCGCCTACGGTACGGACGATGGGTTCGTCGTCGACGAACGGGGCCAGAGGCAAAACGTCGCGGTGGATCCCTACGAACTCAGCGAGATCGCCAAGATCTCAGGAGGGAAGCCCTATGCGGCCGAATCGGTGGGCGATCTGCGCGAAGTGTACGAGCACATTCGCAAAGAGGTCGGCACCGAAAAGGTCTTGGCCGAGGTCACGGACGTCTACGCGGGCTACGCCATTGGGTTCGCTGTACTTGCCGCCGTCGGCGTCATCTCGCTAGGTGCGCGTTGGCCATGAGTATCGCCCAGAACCTGATGAGTGTCCGGGCGGCCCTCGACGCTGCATGTCGAGACGCGGGAAGAGAGCCCGCAGAGGTGCGTCTGCTGCCCGTTTCGAAATACCATCCGGTGGAGGCGCTTCGTGAAGCGCATCGGGCCGGGTATCGGCTCTTCGGAGAGAACAAGCCACAGGAGTTGGCGGCCAAGTACGCCGAATTGGCGGACGAGGGCATCCAGTTCGCCGCCATCGGCCATGTTCAGACGAACAAAGCCAAGATCGTGGCGGAGGCGGCCGCCGAACTCCATTCGCTTGACTCGCAACGGCTCGCCGAGGCCTTGCAGAGGCGTCTTGAGCGCCTCGGGAGACGGCTGCCGGTGCTGGTGCAGGTCAACACCTCTGGCGAGGCCGCGAAATCGGGGGTCTCACCCGAGGAAGCCTTCGATTTCGCTCGCATGGTGACTCGCTATGACGCCCTCGAGGTGCGCGGCCTCATGACCATGGCGATCAATAGTTCCGACGAGTCACGGGTCGCGGCCTGCTTCGCCACGCTTTCTGAACTGCGAGACCGGCTCCGTCAGGCCGATGGCGGAGGATGGGACGAACTCAACATGGGCATGTCTGGGGACTATCGGATCGCAGTCGCCCATGGCGCGACGTGCGTCCGCATCGGCACTGCGATCTTTGGTGTGCGTGAGTCACCGCCCTCTCACTGAGGGAGGTTCTCGATCGGCAGCCGCGGCACGTCTGGGCTGTGTGGCATACCGAAGACCTGCTCCAGGAACGAGACCTGGGCTTCCAGTGCCGCGCGCCGGTTCTCCAAGCCTCGGAACCCATGACCCTCGCCCTCGAGCATGACCAGGGCCAGTGGCCGGCCCGAGGCTCGTACCGCGTCGGCCATGTGTTCTGCCTGGTTGGGCGGCACAACCTTGTCCTCGGTGCCCTGAAGAATGAGCATGGGCGTCGAAAGCCTGTCGAGGTGGTTGATGGGGGAGCGTTCCTCATAGATGGCGCGATGTTCAGGCCAGGGGGCCACGAGGGAATCGGTGTAGCGCGATTCTGCCTTGTGCGTGTCGGTGGCCAGGGTGGTCAGGTCGCCGATGCCGTAGAGACTGATGCCGGCTGCGTAGACGTCGGTGGAGGTGAGCGAGGCGAGGGTGGTGAAGCCGCCGGCGCTGCCGCCCATGATGGCGACCCGTGAGGCATCTGCCTTTCCCTGCGAGACCACTTCGGCGACGGCCGCCGCGACGTCGGATACGTCGAGCAGACCCCATTGGCCGCGAAGCCGATCGCGGTAGGCACGGCCGAATCCGGTGGAGCCCGAGTAATTGACGTCGAGCACGGCGAAGCCACGCGAGATCCAGAACTGGCGGCTCGCACGGTAGCGGGAGTCAGCCATCGCGGTGGGGCCCCCATGGGTCATGACGATGAGCGGAGGATTGGCCACTCCTGGGGGTGAGTAGAGCCAGGAGTGGACCCGGCCGGCTTGGGCCTCGGTCCATACCGGTTTTGGAGCGACCGCATCGGTTACCGCCTGTTCGGGCCCGGCCAGCGTGACCCTAGTGCCATCCGGCGATACGGCTACGAGCGTTGCCTCGCGGTCTGGCCACTGGGCCACGACGTAGATGACCCCGTCGTGAGTCGACAATGACTCGATGTTGGCGGTGCCAGGCAGGGGAAAGGCCACCCCGTGATTCGACCAGTCCCACATCGCCAAGACGCCAACCCCGTCATGAAAGAGGACGCTAGCCAGGTGACGGTCATCAACGACGGCGGCGACAGCGGGGGTGAGTACCCAGGTCGGAGGGGCGCAGTCATTGGGGGTCTCCCACGTGGGCCCGTCCTCAATGTGCCAGTTCCAGAAACCGCCTTCGTCGGCCACATACGCGATGCGGCCGTCGCGCGACCAGAGTGGGAACTGGGCCGAGACCCCATCGTGCGCCGCGACAGGGGCAGCATCGGATGGGTCCTCGAGGGACGCGACCCACACTTCGGCGGTGTCCCAGGACATGTTGGGGTGGTGCCATTGGTACCAGGCGATGCGGCCGTCGCTTAGGGCAGGGCCAGCGTAGAAATCGGCGCCGCTGGCGATGACTTGGCCGCCGTCGGGGTTGCCGTCATGCAGACTGAGGCGCACCAGCTCTGTCCGTGGCTCGGGCGTTGCGTCGTGATCTTCCCGGACCGCAACGAGCGTGTCGCCCTTGAGGGCGAGCCCACCGTAGACGAAACGGTGCTGTTCTGGGGTCAGGGGCCTCTCCGTGTCGCCATCGGTGAGGCGCACCGTGTTGGTGCGGTCGTCGCAATAGACAACACGTGCCCCGTCGGCGCAGTAGGCGCCTCCGCCGTACTCCATGACGCGAGAACGTACGTTGGCCTGAGGGGTGAGGTCCACGACATCGCCGCCGGCTTGGCGCCGCACGGTGGTACGGCCGTCCTCGGCGGCGATTGTCGCCAGCCAGTAGATGGCCTCGTCGGTGGCCTGTACCTGGGAAATGTCGTCCGGATAGTGCAGTACGGCGTCGATCGTCATGGGCATGTCCAGAGACTACGCCTCAGCGTTGCATGTTGCCCATGCCTGCTGCACAATGGGCTTCACCTGGGCGGTCCGATCGCAGGGGAAGGCAATCCGGCCCAACCCAGGAGGTAACAAATGAGCGCTCGTCAGGGCACCACCGAGACGCGGGGGATGGTCTTCATCCACTCGGCGTCGGCAGCGCTATGCCCGCATGTCGAGTGGGCCCTCTCGTCCGCGCTGGGCAGCCGCACCAGTCTCGACTGGACCCCCCAGACCGCGGAGCCCGGAAAGCGGCGAGCGGAGATGTCGTGGTCTGCTGAAGTGGGCACCGGAGCGTTCTTGGCGAGCGCGCTACGCGGCCTGGAACAACTGCGTTTCGAGGTTACCGAGGAGCCGAGCCCCGCCGCCGATGGACAGCGCTTCGCCTACACGCCGTCCCTGGGCACATTCTCCGCCACGGTTGGCATCCACGGCGACATCCTGGTCCCTGAGGACAGGCTCAAGCACGCCGTCGCCACTGACGCCCTGGGTGGCGAGCCCATCTTCAAGGCCCTAGAGAAGCTGCTCGGCGTCCCTTGGGACGACGAACTCGAGGTGTTTCGCCACGCGGGTGAAGATGCTCCTGTGCGCTGGCTTCACCAGGTCGGCTAAACGACAAACGTCCATATGTGTGCATCGCTTTATCGCTATCGCTGAAGCGACAAGACGTCAAAGCTGCCTCACCCTCGGTCGCCATCGTGATGTCCGGTCCTCAAGGACGCCATGGCTCTATAGCGCAGGACAACTAGGGCCCCAGCCAATGCTGGGGCCCTAGTGCCGTGTCGCTTAGATAACTTGACGCTATCCGGCCGAAGGATGCGGCGCCTCGCGGCCGCCTCCTTACTACCGTTACGGCCCAGTACGCTTAGGCTCGTCGTCTTGTGCGTTCACTCCAGAGCCGGCAACCTGTCTAGCCTGGTGGCCTGATTTAGACGGTGATGTTCTCGTTGGTCACGGCGATGGCCACGTTGTGGCCGCCGAATCCGAAGCTGTTGTTGATGGCTGCCAAGGTGCCCTGCGGCAGGTCCCGGTTGGCCGTGGCGACATCGATAGGTAGGTCAGGCTCGATGTTGTCGATGTTGATCGTGGCCGGCACCACTCGATCCTTGAGGGCGAACACGGTGGCCATCGTCTCCAGTGCCCCGGCCCCGCCCAACAGGTGACCGGTCATCGACTTGGTGGAGGTGACCACCACATGATCGGCGTCGTCTCCCAAGGCACGACGGATCGAGCCGGCCTCGGCCACGTCGCCTGGCGGGGTAGAGGTGCCGTGGGCATTGATGTGGACGATGTCGGCGGGGCTCAAGCCTGCCTCGTGGAGCGCGCGGGTCATGGCTAGCGATTGTCCGTAGCCGGAAGGGTCAGGCTGCACTAGGTCGTAGCCATCGGCGGAGATGCCAGCGCCGCGCAGGGTGCCGTAGATCTTGGCCCCACGCGCCTGGGCCGACTCGAGCGACTCGAGCACCATGAGGGCCGCACCTTCGCCTAAGACGAATCCGTCGCGATCGACGTCCCAGGGACGCGACGCGCGCTCCGGTTCGTCGTTGCGGCGAGACAACGCCTGCATTTGGCCGAAGGCCGCCACCGGCAGCGGATGGATGACGGCTTCGCCACCTCCCACCAGAACCACGTCCGCGCGGCCGAGACGGATCATGTCGAGCCCCCAGGCGATGGCCTCGTTGGAGGAGGCGCAAGCTGAGACGGGGGTGTGGATGCCTGCTCGGGCGCCGACCTTGAGCCCCAGGTTGGCGGCCGGAGCGTTGGCCATGAGCATGGGGATGGTGAACGCCGATACGCGACGCACCCCCTTGTCGCGGTAGGCGTCCCAGTTACTGATGAGGGAGTGAAGTCCTCCGATCCCAGTGGCGCAGACCACGCCGATCCGGTCATGGTCGAGTGAGTTGTCTTCGCCTAAGCCGAGCCCCGCGTCGGCCCAAGCCTCGAGCCCGGCGACTTGCATGAGCTGTGTGGAGCGGTCGAGTTTACGGGCCTCGACGCGGTCGAGGTGCTGTGCCGGATCGTCGATCGCCTTGGCGGCGATCCGTGTGGCCATGTCTGCGGCCCAGTCCTCGGTGAGCGCAACTACGCCCGAACGGCCGGCGAGCATGGCTTCCCAGGTCGTGGCCGCGGTGCCGCCCAGCGGGGTGGTGGCGCCGATTCCGGTGATGACAACGGTCGAGGTCATATGAAGGGAGCTCCTCGAGGAGAGATAGTGGGAAATGGATGGTCGGCTGGTGTGCTGGGTCACGGGAACGATTTGATCCGTGTCCAATGGGATGCTTCGTCAATCCGGCGATCGTGGGGCCAATGAGGCGTGACGGTATCGCATCCGGGTGGAGTAGGTACGAATCCTGACCCAGCACAGGGGCGGGTGGTGTCCCGCCGACCGCGTGGCGCGTCAGTTAGCGGCGCGCTCGATGTAGGCGACCGCGTCGCCGACGGTCTTGAGGTTCTTGGCGTCTTCGTCAGGGATGGACACCCCAAACTTGTCTTCGCAGCCGTAGATGATCTCGACCATCGACAGGGAGTCGACGCCCAGGTCGTCCACGAACGACTTGTCGAGTTGCACATCCTCGGCGGCAACGCCAGCGATGTCGTTGACGATTTCGGCCAGGTCGGCGCGGATTTCTTCGGTGCTAGCCATGGCTGGCTCCTTCACTTGGTTCGGTGGCGTCAGGGCACGATGACGGTTTGACCGGCGAAGACGAGCCCCGCCCCAAAACCGATGATCAATGCGCTGTCGCCGCTGGTGGCCTGCCCGGATTCGAGCAGTTCTTCCATCGCCAACGGCACCGAGGCCGCCGACGAATTGCCCATGCGGATGATGTCGCGGCCAACCACGACGCTCTCGGGCAGCTTGAGGTGGCGCAACATCGAATCCGTAATCCGGTTGTTGGCCTGGTGGGGGATGAAACAGTCGAGTTGCTCTGGGGTCAGTCCGGAGGCCTCCAAGGCCTCAACAGCCTTCTTCACGATGGCGGTGGTGGCCCATTTGAAGACCTCACGGCCCTCCATATGGATGGTGGGGCCGTCCTCGTCGGCGTGACGCCAATCGTCCATGAAGATGGTCTCGTGCCCCTCGGGTTTCGAGCCCCACACCGTCGGGCCGATCGCGGGCACGTCGCTGGGGCCGATGATGGCGGCACCCGCGCCGTCGGAGAACAGGAAAGCGGTTGAGCGGTCCTTGAAGTCCGTGAACTGGGACAACACCTCGACGCCGATGATGAGGACATGTTTGGCCGTGCCAGCGCGCACGAGGCCCTCGGCGATGGCGACGCCGTAGCAGAACCCGGCGCAGGCCGCAGAGATATCGAACGCGGCCGGGGCGTCGAGCCCCAGGTCCGAGGCCAGGATGGTGGCTAGCGAGGGCGTCTGGAGGAAATGGGAGACAGTCGATACGAGCACAGCGTCGATGTCGGCGGCGGTGAGCCCAGCGCGATCGATGGCTTTCTTGGCCGCGGCTAAGCCGAGGGTGCGTGCGTCTTCGCCCTCAGAAGCCCAGCGACGCTCAGTGATACCGGTGCGTTGCTCGATCCACTCCGGGGTGGAGTCGATCATCGTGCACATCTCCTCGTTGGTCACGACGCGGCTACCGCGGGCACCACCGACGGCCAAGAGACGGGCGTACGGGGCGCCCACGGACGGGTTCAAGGACACTGGTTCTCGTTTCTAGTTGGCGGAGTGGGCGCGAACGAAGTCGCGTGCCTCGTCCAGTTGTTCTGGGGTGTTGAGGCTGAACAACTCGACGCCCTTGAGGTTGCGTTTGGCGATGCCGGTGAGGGTGCCCGCGGGGGTGAGTTCGAGCAGCCCCGTGACGTTTTGCTCCGCCATGGTCTCCATGCAGAGGTCCCAACGGACGGGGTTGGCGACCTGGTTGACCATCCGTGTGATGGCCTGGGCTCCGCTGGGTACGAGCGAGCCGTCAGCGTTGGTGAGAAGACCAACGACGGGATCGGATGCGGCGACGCCCTCGGCGGCCGCCTTGAGGCGATCGACGGCCGGGGCCATATGGACGGTATGGAATGCGCCAGCGACGCTGAGTGGGATGAGCCGAGTGCGTCGGGGCGGGGTGGCGGTGAGAGCTTCGAGCTGTTCCAGGGTGCCAGCAGCGACGATCTGGCCAGAGCCGTTGTTGTTAGCCGCGGTGAGGCCGGCCTCAGCCAACGCGGCCAACACCTCGTCACGGTCACCGCCGATGACTGCGGTCATCGAGGTCGGGCGTTGTGCGGAGGCCTCTGCCATGGCCAGGCCACGCTCACGAACGAGCGTAAGGGCATCGGCGTCGGATAGGACCCCCGCCATGGCCATGGCCGCCAACTCTCCCACGGAGTGTCCAGCCACCAGACCGGGCTTGGGGAGGTCCGTCTCGTACAGGGCGCGGAAGCTCAGCAGGGCGGACGCCACGAGCAAGGGCTGGGCGATGGCCGTGTCGCGGATGGTCTCGGCGTCGGCGTCGATGCCGAAGTGCACAAGGTCGAGTTGCGCGGTGGTGCCGTAGGCGGACAGGAGTTCCGCGCTGGCGGGACGCTCCAGCCAGGGGGCCAGGAATCCGGGGGTCTGGGCGCCTTGTCCGGGCGCGGTGATGACTAGCACCCTTCCACTGTGCCCCCAAGCGGGGTGGGCTGCCCGGCATGAACCACACGAAATGTGGCCCTGGCCCTTTGTAGGTCTCGCACAAAGCCAAGCGGGGCTCGAGTGGTGGCCAAGCGCCGTTCATTGTCAGGTGCCCTGAATCACGAGCGTGTCGTTCGTTCGCCTTCGTGGAGCCGGCCGAGGGTGATGGCCATCCGCAACACGTACGCTTCGCGGGCATCGGCAGGGTTGTAGCCCGTTACCTCTTGAATCCGCTTGAGCCGGTAACGCACCGTGTTGGGATGCACGAATAACGCCCGGGCGGTCGCCTCCATCGAGGAGCCGCAGTCCAGGAACCCGACACATGTTTCGAGTAGTTCCTTGCTGGCCGCCAGCGAGGGGTAGATCTCGGTTGCCAGGGCCCGCCTGGCATGGCCGTCGCCCGATAGGGCGCGCTCCGGGAGAAGCTCCACGGCCAACATGGTCTTGGGGCCTTCCGGCCAAGCTCTAGCGGCACGGTATCCGGATGCGGCTGCGCGCGCGGAGAGCGGGGCACCCTCCAAGCCGTCGACCGTTGGGCCGACGACGATGGGGCCGGGGGCGAAGAAGTCGCTCAACTCGTTGATCCGGTCGCTGGTCTCGACGGGGTCGCCGACCCCGTTTCCGCCCGCGATCACCACCAGTCGGTCTCCGTGTGTGGCGACCAAGACCTCGAGTTCCAGCTTTGAGGCGGCCCTCCGGAGTCCCTCGATAACCCCGTTGGTGGGGGCGCCGCCAACGGCGACCACCACCCGGGAGTCGGTATTCCAACCCAGAGTCGAGGCGCGTGAGAGCACCGATTCGTCGGCCTCGGCCCGTACCACGGCATCGACGATGGTGGCCTCGATGCGGGTGTCCCAGGCGCCGCGGGCCTCCGCTGCGCGGGCATAGATCTCTGCGGCGGCGAAGGCGATCTCTCGGGAGTAGTGGACGATGCCGATTTGGAGTGGTTGGCGGTCGTTGCGGGGGAGGAGGTGTTGGAGCTGTTCCTCCACCACATCTGTGGTGGTACGCACGAGATCCACCGTCTGGCGCAAGGTGATGCGCCTCGCCATCACCTTGGGTGCGGAGTTGAAGATGGACTCGGGCTGAAGGTCATCGCCGGAGAACCAGGAGACGAAGCCGTCGATGCCGGCTCTGGCAAGCACGCCGATCCAGCTACGGGCTTCCGCGTCCAATTGCGAGAACCATTCGTGACGCTCCACCATCGCGGTGAGCGTGGCGGTATTCATCTGCGAGGTGGCGGCCGCCAGCCTCTTTATCACCCCGGACCGGGCCCGAGAAGAGGAGATCAGCGCGGGAGCGGTGCCAGGGCGTGGGTTCATCCCCCTAGGTTACCGGCGTGTTACGCCGCGTGAGACGTCCTGACCAGGCCAGAGAGCCTTGTATAGGGTCACCCCGTCTACCCGAGAGGAGTCGTGTTTCTATGGACAAGCTCGAAGAGTTTCTGGCAGGGGCTGTCGGTGTTATCTGGGGGCCGTATGTCTTGATCCCGTTGTTACTGTTGACCGGCCTGTGGCTGACGGTCCGCTTGGCCGGGGTGCAGTTCCGCTATCTGGGGCCGGCGCTGAGGCTCGGTCTGCTGACCCGTAAGGATGCGGACGCCGATGAGGGCGACATCTCCCAGTTTCAGGCGCTGACCACCGCGTTGGCGGCGACGGTGGGGGTGGGCAACATCGTGGGCGTGGCCGCCGCCATCCAGACGGGTGGGCCAGGAGCGTTGTTCTGGATGTGGATGACCGGCCTGGTGGGGATGGCGTCGAAATACTCCGAGGCCTTCCTGGCGGTGCGTTTCCGGCACACGGACTCGAAGGGTGAGATGTCTGGCGGTCCGCAGTATTACCTCACCAAGGCGCTTCCTGGGCGCGCGGGCGTGGCGCTCAGCATCGTGTTTGCGGTGTTCGCGGTGCTGGCCAGCTTCGGGATCGGAAACATGACTCAGGGCAACGCGGTGGCGCTCAATCTGGCCAATGCCTTCCACGTTCCGCAGGTCGTCACCGCCATCGTCATGATGGTGCTGGTGGGCCTCGTGGTGTTGGGCGGAATCAAGGCCATCGGGACGGTCACCGCAGGGCTCGTACCGGTCATGATCGTCTTCTACATCCTGGGCGGCAGCTACATCCTCATCATGAACGCCGCCGCGATCCCCGGCGCTCTTCGGGATGTCTTCGTCGGGGCTTTCACCGGACCCGCGCTCGTCAGCGGGGGACTGGCCAGCCTCCTGATCGTGATCCAGATGGGCGTGGCCCGGGGCATCTTCTCCAACGAATCTGGCATGGGTTCGGCGGCCATTGCCGCGGCCGCGGCCAAGACCACGCACCCGGTGCGTCAAGGCCTTGTCTCTATGACCCAGACGTTCATTGACACCATCATCGTGGTCAGCTTCACCGGCTTGGTACTCGTCACCACCGGGGCGTGGCGCAGCGAGTCGAGTCCGGCGGTGTTGACCTCGGAGGCGTTCAGCCACGGCCTCCCGGGGAACTGGGGCGGTTACATCGTCACCATCGGGTTGGTGCTGTTCGCCTTCTCCACCATCCTGGGGTGGTCCTACTACGGGGATCGGTGCACTGAGCGGCTATTCGGCCGGAGCGGGGTGATCGTGTACCGGGTGCTTTTCACCGGCATCGTCTGCGCAGGCGCTCTGTACGAGTTGAAGCTGGTGTGGCACTTCGCCGACATCATGAACGGCCTCATGGCGTTGCCCAACCTGATCGGGCTGCTGCTGCTGTCTGGCCTGATTGCGCGCGAGACTAAGCGCTACCTCAAGAACGATCCGTTGCTCACGGCGACGAAGGCCGAAATCGAGGCCTTCATGGGCGAGAGAGAGACCGCCCGATAGGGTGACGGGCTATGCAAGCTCGCAAGCTCTTCGTCATCGGCATCGGCCCTGGAGGCCTCGACCAGGTTACTTATCAGGCGGCGTCGGCCATCGCCCAGGTCGACCACTGGCTAGTGGCGGACAAGGGAGAGGATAAGGCGGACCTCATCGCGTTACGAGACCAGGTGCTGGAGCGCTACTCCCCGCACAAGGGGCGCCTCATCACCGTTCCCGACCCCAAGCGCGGACCCGATGCCGAGCGCGACGCCGCCGAGTACGACGCGGGAGTGCGCGACTGGCATGGGGCCCGGGTGGAGATCTACTCCCGGCTGATCGCAGATCTTCCCCCGGATGACGCAGTGGGATTCCTAGTGTGGGGGGATCCGGCCTTCTACGATTCGACTCTTCGTATCGTCGACGCGCTTCGCGCCGACCATGACGTGGAGGTAAGCGTCGTTCCCGGTATCTCGGCCCCCCAGCAGTTGGCCGCCGCGCACCAGATCCCGCTCAACCGGATCGGGCAGCCGATCCACATCACGACGGGCCGCCGGCTGGTGGCCGAATATTCACCCAGCCTCGGCGACGTCGTCGTGATGCTGGATGGGCATCTCGCTTGCCGGGAACTTGTCGAGACCCACCCAGACCTGGAGATCTTCTGGGGCGCCTACCTGGGCGCGCCAGAAGAGGTATTGCGCCGGGGGCGCCTGGCCGACGTCATCGACGAGATCGCCGAGTTGCGCGCCGGGCTGCGGCATCAGCGCGGCTGGATCATGGACACGTATCTTCTGCGCCCCGCGGGCTAACCCGCTGCCCGCCTCCACTGCAAAGAGAGCTTCTGATGGTGGTCTACCGAGTCCTTGACGTAGCGGAGTGCACCTGCTTCGCCTCGGTTGGTTCACTCCTCCAAGTCGCCCTCGACTTCTAGGTAGAGCTCGTGCAGCTTGGCCACCAGGTCCGGGTCGGGCTCGGACCATAGCCCACGGTCGATGCTTTCTTGAAGACGCTCGATCATGTTGCGCAGGGCCCAGGGGTTGGCTTGGCGTAGGAACTCCTGGTTGGTCTCGTCCATGAGGTAAGTGTTGGCGAGCGTCTCATACATCCAGTCGTGGATCACGCCCGTGGTGGCGTCGAAGCCAAACAGGTAGTCCACCGAGGCAGCCATCTCGAAGGCCCCCTTATATCCGTGGCGACGCATCGCCGCTAGCCAACGAGGGTTGACGACGCGGGCGCGGAAGACGCGGGTGGTCTCCTCCTGCAACGTGCGGGTCTTGACCGCCTCGGGGATGGTGGAGTCGCCCACATAGGCCTTGGGATCCTTGCCGGTCAGTGCCCTGACCGTGGCCACCATGCCGCCGTGGTATTGGAAGTAGTCGTCGCTGTCGGCGATGTCGTGCTCGCGGCTGTCGACATTCTTGGCAGCCACCTGGATCCGCTGGTAGTTGGACTCCATGGTCTCTCGTGCCGGAGCGCCGTCGAGGTCTCGGCCATAAGCGAAGCCGCCCCAGGCGGCGTACACCTCGGCGAGGTCTTGGTCGGTACGCCAGTTGCCGGCCTCGATCAGCGGCAGGATGCCCGCGCCGTAGCTGCCCGGCTTCGAACCAAAGATGCGGGTGGTGGCGCGGCGCTGGTCGCCGTGGCTGGCCAGGTCCTGCTCGGTGTGGGCGCGGACGTAGTTGGACTCGGCTGGCTCGTCGAGTCCGGCCACGAGGCGCACAGCGTCGTCAAGAAGGGCGATGACGTGCGGGAACGCGTCGCGGAAGAAGCCGGAGATGCGCACGGTCACGTCGATGCGGGGCCGGCCGAGTTCCTCGAGCGGGATGGGCTCAAGACCCACCACCCGACGCGACTGCTCGTCCCAGACAGGCATGACGCCGAGCAGGGCCAGCACTTCGGCGATATCGTCGCCGGAGGTGCGCATGGCCGAGGTGCCCCACACGGACAGGCCCACGGAACGGGGGTAAGAGCCCTCGTCATCCGCGTAGCGCTGGAGGAGATTCTCCGCCATCGCCTGGCCGGTCTGCCAGGCTAGCCGCGACGGGATGGCCTTCGGGTCGACCGAATAGAAGTTGCGGCCAGTAGGCAGCACGTTGACCAGACCGCGCAGCGGCGAACCGGACGGGCCGGCGGGGGTATAGCCACCGTCGAGGGCGTGTAGGACGGCGTCGATCTCACCCGCGGTGGCGAGGAGGCGCGGCACCACTTCGGTGGCCGCGAAACGTAGCGAGGCGGTCACCTGCGTCTTGTCCGCCAGAGGGGCGTCGAGGCTCGCCACGATGCCCTCGATCGCGTCGGCCTCCCATCCCGCGGCGGCCAACGCCTCGACGAGGCTGCGGGCCTGCGCCTCGACGGCATCGGTGAGCTCGCGGGTGAGGTCGCTGTCTTGCTGATCCTCGGGGAGCCCCAGCGCGACGCGCAACCCCTTGATCCCGTCGGTGCCGCCGCCGAAGACCTGGTTGGCACGCAGCACCGCCAGCACCAGGTTGATCAGGCCCTCGCCCTCTGGGGCCTGGCCCAAGACGTGAAGGCCGTCACGAATCTGCACGTCCTTGATCTCGCACAGCCAGCCGTCGATGTGCATGACGAAGTCACCGAAGTCCTCGGGCATGTCCTCGACGCCGAGGTCGCGGTGCATCTGAGTGGCTTTGAGCAGTTGCCAGATGTCGCCCTCGAGCGCTGTGGCCTTGCCCGGATCCATAGCGGTGACGTTGCCGTACTCGTCCAGGAGTTGCTCTAGGCGGGCGATGTCGCCATAGCTTTCGGCGCGGGCCATGGGCGGGACGAGGTGGTCGATGATGGTGGCGTGAGCGCGACGCTTGGCCTGTGCGCCCTCGCCCGGGTCGTTGACCAGGAAGGGGTAGATCACTGGCAGATTCCCCAAGGCCGCGTCGGGTCCGCAGGCCGCCGACAGGGCGAGGTTCTTGCCGGGCAACCACTCGAGGTTGCCGTGTTTGCCGAGGTGGACGACGGCGTGTGCCCCCCACACCGTCTCCAGCCAGCGGTAGGTGGCTAGGTAGTGGTGGGTTGGAGCCAGGTCGGGATCGTGATAGATGGCGATGGGGTTTTCGCCAAAACCGCGCGGCGGCTGCACGATGATGATGATGTTGCCCGCCTGCAAGGTGGCGGCGACGATCTCACCCGCGGCATCTCGCGATGTGTCGACGAACAATTCGCCGGGGGCTGGGCCCCAAGCCTCGGTGACGGCGTCTCGCAACTCCTGCGGGAAGGCTTGGAACCATTCGCGGTACTGGGATGCGGGGATGCGCACGGGCTGGCCGCCGAGTTGCTCGGAGGTGAGCCACTCGGGGTCCTGGCCGCCGGCCTCGATGATGGCGTGGATGAGGGCGTTGCCGGCTGTGGTGTCGGGGGCCTCGCCCTCCACGGTGGGCAGTTCGCCCGTTCCGGGGATCTCTCCCGGGGCCCCCAGGTCATAGCCGGCCGCGCGCATCGCGCGCAACAGCCGGATCAGGGACACGGGGGTATCGAGACCCACGGCGTTGCCGATGCGGGCGTGTTTGGTGGGATAGGCGCTGAGCACGATGGCGATGCGGCGCTCGGCCGGTGAGAGGCGGCGCAGTCGTGCCTGATTGACGGCGAGTCCTGCCACGCGGGCGGCGCGTTCCGGGTCTGCTACGTAGCGAGGAAGTCCGTCGTCGTCGATCTCCTTGAAGGAGAACGCGACGGTGATGATGCGACCGTCGAACTCCGGCACGGCCACCTGGGTGGCGACGTCGAGAGGGCTCATGCCGTCGTCGGAGGACTCCCAGGACTCGCGATTCCAGGTCAGGGTAAGGCCCTGCAGGATGGGCACGTCGAGCGCGGCGAGCTTGGCTACGTCCCAGGCTCCCTCGTCGCCGCCGGCTTGGGCGGAGGCGGGATTGGTGCCGCCCGCAGCCAATACAGTGGTGACGAGGGCGTCATAGGTGGCGAGGTGGTCGAACAGGTCATCGTCGGCATCACGCAGGCTCGTCACGTAAATGGGCTGGCCAATACCACCTGCAGCGTCGACCGCGTCGGCCAGGGCCTCTACGTAGCCCGTGTTGTCCGCGGCGAAGTGAGCGCGGTAGAAGATGATGCCCACCTTGGGCCGCTCCGCGACGTCGTGTGCGGGGCGGGGGAGAAGACCCCAGGGCTCCAACTCGGCGACCGGTTCGAATTCGGCGCCAGTCAGCAACACCGTGTCTGACAGGAAGCCATGGAGACTAGCCAGGTTGGCCGTGCCTCCCTGGGCGAGGTAGAGGTGTGCCTGTGTGGCCACACCCATGGGAACGGAGCTGAGTTCCATGAGGGAGGCCTCGGGCACCTGCTGGCCGCCAAGGACCACGAGTGGTACCCCGGAGTCGCGGCAGCGGGCGAAGGACTCGGGCAACTGCTCGGGACCGCCCAGGAATCGGTAGACGATCAGGTCGGCGGCGAGCGCGGCATCAAGCTGCTCCGCCGTCATGCGGGTTGGATTGCCGAACACGTAGTCAGCGCCGCTGGCGCGGGCACTCAGTAGGTCGGTGTCGGACGTGGTCAGCAGCGCGATGCGCGACATGGCAAAACTCCTCGCCGGGTCCTCGCCCGGGCTCGTTGGGATAAGACTCGACTCGCGTCACGTTCCTGACTGACCTGGTTCAGGATCACAGTGGCGGGACCGCCCCGGAATCGCACCGGGTTCCGTTACGCGTGTCGTTGCGTGAGCTTACCGACCCCGGGGCCGCCTGACGAATGCCTGGTGCCAGGATGGGGCGACATGACCAGACTTGTTGAATACGACCGCTGTCCCGGGGTGCTGCGCCCCTACCTCGCCGTTGACGGGAACATGGTTCGCTACCGCTGCCCAGGAGGCTTCATCACCTCCGCCCAGTTGCGGGCGGTCATGGACCTAGCCGTGCGTCACGCCAACTCGGAGGTGCAGCTCACCAGCCGCAACAACCTTCAGATCCGGGCCCTGCCCGAGCCCCTGCCCGGCAGCTTCATCGCCGAATCCTGCGCCACCGGCCTCCTGCCCGACGCCGCCCACGAGCGGGTGCGCACCATCATCTGCTCGCCGCTGACCAGCATCGCGCCCCGCAACGCCGACGTCTCGCCGGTGAGCCGGGCCATCGACGCGGGCCTCATGGACATCCCAGCCTTGGCGGATTTGCCGGGCCGGTTCCTTTTCGTCCTCGATGATGGCCGCGGCGACGTGTTGGGGGAGGCCTTCGACGTCGGAGCCCAAGCCCAGGCCGATGGGTCGTTCGTCGTCTTTGTTGGCGGCTCGGAAGCTGGGCGGAGGGTGCCCGGGGAGGGCATCGCGGAGACCATGCTCACTGTGGCTGAGCGTTTCGTCTCAGCCAATCGAGGTCTCTCCAAGCCGGCTTGGCATACCAGGGAACTGGATGCCCCGGATGCGCTGCTGGACGGCATCGGCGAGGCCAGCGACGTGACGCGGCCTGCATCGGAGCACCCCATCGCGCTAGGAGCGGTGGATGCCGCGGCGTCTGTATCCGTTCCGCTGGGTCTGCTTACCGAGGCACAGGTGGCCGCGTTGACCGCGGTGGCGGACGAGGTCAGCGATGGTCATCTCATCCTCACCCCGTGGCGTGGCGTGCTGGTGCCTGGGGCAGCGGGGCGGCTCGACGAGTTGACGGCGGCCGGCCTAGTGACTGATGACGCCTCCGTGTGGTCCACTCTGACTGCCTGTTACGGCAAGCCCTGCAACAACGCCAAGTGCGATACCCGTGCCATCGCGGAGGCCACTGCGGCCGCGTCGGACGGGCCGTTCCCCAGGCTCGTGCACATCTCTGGCTGTGACCGGGTGTGTGGCGAGCCGGGCGGTGAGCATGTTTCCGTCGTCGCCCCACACGACGCGGCGGAGGTCCTTGCCGCGGCGCTAAGGTAGGGCGCCATGCAACGCCCCACGAGACGCTACGACTACCTCACCGACGGCGCGGAGATCTACCGCAGAAGCTTCGGGCGCATTCGTGCTGAAGCGGACTTGAACCGCTTTGACGAGGCCCAGGCCACCGTAGCGGTGCGGATGATTCACGCCGCTGGCGCGGTGGACCTGGCAGGCGATATCGCCTTCCATGAGCGGCTTGTCCCCGCAGCCCGGGAGGCCTTGGAGGGCGGCGCCCCCATCTTCACGGACGCCGGCATGATCGACCGGGGTATCACCCGAAAGCGCCTACCCGCGGCCAATGAGGTGCGCTGCCTTCTGCGCGACGAGCGGGTGGCCGCCTTGGCCGGGGAGTGGGAAACCACTCGCTCAGCGGCCGCAGTGTCTCTCTGGGGCGATGACATCGCCGGGGCCGTGGTGGCCATCGGTAACGCTCCCACCGCGCTGTTCCACCTGCTGGAGACCATCGCCGACGGCGGGCCTCGTCCGGCCGCGATCGTCGGGGTGCCAGTGGGTTTCGTCGGCTCGGCCGAGTCCAAGGTGGCCCTTGCCGAGAACCCGTGGGACATTCCCTTCGTCGTGGTCCACGGCAACAGGGGAGGGTCGGCCATCGCGTCGGCAGCCGTCAACGCCCTTGCCCAGGCCGCCGAGCTGTGAGCGGGGTTCTCTACGGCGTGGGGGTCGGCCCGGGAGACCCGGAACTGATTACCCGCAAGGCCGCGCGGCTCATCGGCAGCGCCCGGGTGGTGGGGTACTTCAGCGGGCCCGGGCGCGAGTCGATCGCCCGGGGTATCGCGGCAGAACTCATCGCGGATGACGTCACCGAACTGCACTTCGAGTACCCCACCACCACTGGCCAGTCGCGGCATGAAGGCGGCTACTACGCGGAGATGGACGAGTTCTACGATGCGTGCGCCAGGCAGGTCCGAGACCATCTCGACGCGGGCCGCGACGTGGTGATGCTTGCTGAGGGAGACCCGCTGTTCTACTCCACCTATATGTATCTGCACGATCGTCTGGACGGATATCCCCGGCGCTTGGTCCCTGGGGTTACCTCCATCGCGGGGGCCACTGCAGCCGCCCAGACGCCGCTGTCATGGCATGAGGATGTCGTGACGGTGCTTCCGGGAACCTTGCCCGTCGACGAGTTGGCATGGCGCTTGGCGCAGACCGAGGCGGCGGTGATCATGAAACTGGGGCGCACGTTCCCAGCGGTGGTCCAGGCCCTTCACCAGGCTGGCCGCCTCAACGATGCGCTCTACATCGAGCGGGCCACATGGGCCGAGGAACGGGTCCTGCCGTTGTCCGAGGTGGACCCTGCCACCGTGCCCTATTTCGCGATCGTCGTCGTGCCTGGCAGGGACCGGCGCTTTGACGCCGCCGGTCGTGCTCCAAGGCCCCAGCCCGTGGAAGCGGTCGGCGGGGGTGTGGTGCACGTCGTGGGACTGGGACCAGGGCCAGAGCGCTGGGTCACCCCGGAGGCGGATGCGGTGCTGTCCAGCGTGGAGCGGATCTACGGATACGCGCCCTACGTGCGGCGCGCGGCTCGTCCCGGCGTCGAGCTTCATCCATCCGGTAACACGGTGGAGGTGGATCGCGCCCGAGAGGCTCTCCAAGCGGCGTCGACCGGGCGGAGAGTGGCGGTGGTCTCCGGCGGCGACCCGGGGGTCTTCGCGATGGCGGCCGCCGTGTTCGAAGCTGCCGAGGACCCAGCCTTCGCCGGTGTCCGGGTCGAGGTGCATCCGGGCGTCACCGCAGCCCATGCCGCGGCGGCACTTGCCGGGGCCCCGCTGGGCGGCGACTTCGCGCTGGTGTCCCTGTCCGACCGGCTCAAGCCGTGGGCGCTGGTGGCCGATCGGCTGAGGCATTTGTCGCGCGCGGACATGGCCGTGGCCATCTACAACCCGCGTTCCAACGAGCGGCCCCACCAATTGTTCGAGGCCAAGAAGGTGCTCCTGGAGGAGCGCTCCCCGGAGACCGTGGTACTCGTGGCGCGCAACGTGGGCCGCGACGCCGAGTCCCTGCGGATCACCACCTTGGGGGAATTCGAACCGTCCGAGGTGGACATGATGTGCCTGGTCATCGTCGGCTCTAGCCATACCCGGGTGAGCAACGGCCGGGTGTGGACCCCACGCTTCGTTCGCGGGGCGGGGTGAACCAAAGCCGGCGCCTCAGCCACGCCAATGGATTGTGCCGTTGCGCGGGGCTGGTGTCTTGGACCTCCACGGGACTACCATGCGCAGCACCACACAACCTAGGGCATGGGATCGAGGAAGCCGGTGAAGCTCCGGCACGGTCGCGCCACTGTGACCCCACCATGGGGAAGTCAGGAACTCGTCCCAGCTCGTCACTCGGGACGCGTCATCCCGGAAAGGACACGCGATGCATATCGCCGAGGGCTTCTTGCCCCCACTGCAAGCCGCTGCTTGGGCAGCCGCCTCCGCACCCTTCGTCGTGCATGGGGTGGCCGCCGTCGTCAAGCAGACCCGTACTAATCCCGAATCCAAGACGCTGCTGGCCGCCGCGGGAGCTTTGACCTTCGCGCTGTCGGCCATCAAGCTGCCATCCATGACCGGCTCCTCGTCGCACCCCACCGGCACGGGGGCCGGGGCTGTGTTGTTCAAGCCGCCGGTCATGGCGTTTATCGGCACCGTGGTGCTCTTGTTCCAAGCCATCCTGCTCGCTCACGGTGGGATCACCACCCTGGGCGCCAATGTCTTCTCCATGGCCGTCGCTGGCCCGTGGGCCGGGTATGGGGTGTGGGTGTTGCTGCGCAAGGTCTCACCCGCTGTCGCCATCTTCGGCGCCATGGCGGTGGCGGACCTGGCCACCTACTGCGTCACCTCCTTCCAACTCGCTTTGGCATACCCTGACGCCACCTCGGGTTTCGTGGGAAGTCTCGCCAAGTTCCTTAGCGTGTTCGCGATCACCCAGATCCCCTTGGCCCTCGCGGAGGGCGTGCTCGGCGTGCTGCTGTTCGGCTTCCTGGCTAAGGTGGCCGCGCCGCAACTCGAGCGGCTCGGCATTCTCGCCCAGGCCGCCTCGAAGGAAGCGAAGGTGACGGCATGAAGTCCTTGACGCTGAGGCCCTGGCAGGTGGTCGTGGGCATCATCGCCCTCGTGGCCCTGTTCGTTCTCCCGCTGCTGTTGGCACCGTCCGAGGCCGAGTTCAGTGGCACCGACGCCACCGTCACCGAGATGATCGAGAGCGGTCACGAGGCGGAGCCATGGTTCGAGAACCTGTTCTCGCCAGCTCCCGAGATCGAATCGGGTCTTTTCGCCATGCAGGCCGGGCTCGGGGCAGGCATCCTCGGCTTCGCCCTGGGGAGGCTCAGCCGTCCGCGGAAGGCCGAGAAACAAGACGTTGAACGCTCATAGCGGGCTCGACGACGCGGCCTGGAGCAGCCCATGGCGTCAGGTGAGGGTGGGTGAGAAGGTTTCAATCAGCCTGGCTCTCATCGTCACCGCGTTGGTATTGCCTCCATGGCCAGCCGGTCTGCTGGTTGCTGTCATGAGCACAGCGCTTCTCGTGGGGTCGGCCCGGGTGCGGCCTCGCCTGCTCATGGGTATGTCCCTGGTCCCGTTGGTGTTCATCCTCATGTCGGCCATCACCGCGGCCCTGTCCTTCGGGGATCCAGCGTCCGGGGCGGTATGGGCGTGGGGTTGGCTCAGTGTGGCTCCCGGCGCCTTGGAACGCTCGGCCGGGCTGCTGATTCACGCGATTGCGGGCACGCTGTCGGTCTTCGTGCTGGCCATGACCACCCCCATGGTGGACCTGCTGGGCTGGCTTCGGCGCCTCCGGGTACCCGACCCCGCGTTGGAGATCGCTGAGTTGACCTATCGGATGATCTTCGGCGCGTGGGCCTCGCTTGTGGCCGTGCACTCCGCTCAGGTGGCGCGGCTCGGCGACACAGGCGGCCCTCTGCGGCACATCAAGCGCAGCGCTCAGGGCTTGGGTTCGGTGGCCGTACGCACCTGGCTGGGGGCTGAACGTCTCTCCGATGGTCTAGCTGGCCGGGGCTACAGCGGGGTTTTGCCCACTCTGCCGCGACGAGCCACGCGCCGGGTATGGCCGTTGGCCCTTGCCGGGCTGGCCATCATCTGGGCATTGGGGCTGCTGGCATGACGCTGACCGCCAGAGGGCTTCGGGCCGGCTATCACGACCGACCGCCTGTCTTCGCGGGCGTCGACTTTCATCTGAACCGGGGCGCGCGAGGGGTTCTGCTTGGGCCGAATGGGACCGGCAAGACCACCCTGTTGCGTTGCCTATCGGGAGCCCATGAGCCCGCTGGGGGCGTGGTGGCATTGGCGGGGGAGCCGGTGCGCTACGACCGGCGTGGCCTCAGGGCTCATCGGAGGCGCGTGCAACTGGTGTTGCAAGATCCTGACGATCAGTTGTTCTCCGCGGATGTCCGTCAAGACGTGGCGTTTGGGCCGCTCAACCTGGGGCTGGGCTTGGAGGAGGCCCAGTCCCGGGTGGAGGAGGCACTTGAGGCGCTGAGCATTGCCGAACTGGCCGATCGGCCCACTCACCGGCTCAGCTACGGTGAGCGCAAGCGGGTAGCGATCGCCGGGGCAGTCGCGATGCGCCCCGAGGTGTTGCTCCTCGACGAGCCCACGGCGGGCGTCGATCCATTGGGAGCCACCGTGCTCCTCGAGGCGCTGCTGCGGCTCAACGAGGCGGGCACCACCTTGCTGATCAGTACCCACGACGTCGACTTCGCCTTGGCCTTCGGCACCGAGGCTACGATCTGCGTCGAGGGGCGAATCCACCAAGGCGACCCCGTGGACCTGTTGGGCGACGAGTCGCTGCTGACGCAGGCACACCTGGAGCTTCCATGGGCCTTGGCGGTGTCGAGGGCCATGGGCTGGGCTCGTCCGGAACGTGCGAAGGACGCGGTGCTCGCCCGGTTGGAAATGCGTCCGACCTGACCTGATACATGGGGAAATCACCCCATATCGCCCCCATGGAACCGTCGTTACACTGTGGCGCGCACGACGCCTAGGAGCTTTCATGACGGACCAACTTGCCGATGACCTCGTGACTTATCGCATCACCATCGACACGTGGAATGCGCTGTGTCTCGCCACCAATCCCGATGGGCCAGACCTTAGCTTGCCGTTGGACTGGAACGAGTTGATCGAGGCGGGTATCGCAACTGAACCCGAAACGCTTGAGCCCCTGTGGGAGCGGTTGCTGGAGGTCTGGGCCACCTCACCGGTGGTGTTCAGGCTCACTTCCACCTACCGCGACCTTGCGTACGAGGCGGTGCTCGCGGTGGGGGCCCTCAACGTGTGTGTGCTGAAGCGCAGCCGCACCGAGGCCGCCGCCGACGCGACGCTGCGCAAGGTGGCCCACGACCCCCACCTCGAGGTGGCGGCCACCGCTGGGCATCCGTGGCGACTGGTGCGTCGCGTCCTGCCGCCCCTTGAGACGCTGCGTGCCGCACCGAAACAGTCTCCGGCGAGCGCAACGCTCCCCCTTACGCTGTCCGACCAGGCCCGCGCCGACGTGATCGCCGCCTTTACCGCCGACCCGGAACTCTCCACGGCGGAGGCCCTGCGTTCGGCCGATATCCCGCCGCATATCAATGCTGCACTCGATGCCGAGGCCTCCACATCCTGGCTGCTTACGGTGGCCACTGGCGAGACGATGGGCGTCGGCCTAGGCAGCTACACGGCTTCCGAGGAGCATCTCTACCGCGCCACCTTCGGTCCCCAGATCACATGGGACGAGGTGAGACCTGGCGACCTCGGCTACTGCTTTGAATTCCATCTACTGGGCGCGATGGACGCCGTGCGCCGCGCCAATGACAAGGAGGCATCAGCATGAGTCAACTGATAGGGATGAATCCCGCTGAGGTGCGGGATCTCTCGAAACTCTTGGACCGTAAGGCGGGCGAACTGGAGTCCGCACGCGATCAACTGGATCGCCTGGTACATTCCCCCGGCTGGTTTGGGTCGGATGCCACCACGCTGCAGAGTGCGTGGGACAGCCGTGATAGGCCGGCGATCCAGGCAGCTTCGGACTCGCTTCGCGAAGCGGCGCGAAAGCTGCTGGGGGACGCCGACGAACAGGAAACCGCTTCCAGTGCCGATGGCTCTGGAACCGGCGGGTCGAGCGGGGGCGCCAACGGGTCGGGCGGGGGAGCCAACAGGTCGGGCGGCGGTTGGCTTGACTCGCTCAGGGACGGGGCGGAATGGATAGGTGACCGGGTTGAGGATGGCCTCGACTGGGTCAGCGACGGTGTCGATTGGGTGGGGGACCGCGTCAGTGACGGCCTCGGCTGGCTGGGCGATCGGGTCAGCGACGGGGCAGATTGGCTGAGCGACCGATACGACGACGCCGCCGGGTTTATCGCCCCGCGCCTCGAAGCGCTGAAGCCCGCGTTCGGGCGTTTCGTCCAAGCACACGGCGTCATGGGGAGCCAGTTCGTACGCATCTTCACCGAAGGACGTATCCCTCAGGTTTCCGAGTTGGCGGCATCTGGCCTTCTTATTGCTGGGACGACTGTAGGCATGGGCATGAACGTCGTCACGGGAGAGGACCACGGGCTCATGGCCCCAGGCGAGCCATGGGCTGGCCAGCCTCAGCGGGAGACCAACCCGAGATTCGCACGGCCGACCACCGACATGGCTTCGTTGACGAACAACACGATGGACGCCTATGGGGCCACCGACGATGGCAGTATTCGCGTGGAGCAGGTGGTGGGGGAGGATGGCGTGACCCGCTACATCGTCTCCGTACCTGGCACCGAAGGGGAGATCCGCTCCCTGGATGGATGGTCTCATAACGCCAACGGTCACAACTGGTCCGCGAATTTCTGGGGCATGGCCCAGGGCAACCAGGCGACCAACAGCCAAGCCGTCATCCAAGCCATCCAGAACTCGGTGCCTCCCGGCTCGGAGGTCCTACTCACCGGCCACTCCCAGGGCGGCCTCATTGCGGCCAACGTGGCAGCCGACCCTGGGATTCAGTCGCAATACGATGTGGCGGGCGTCGTGGGCTACGGGGCGCCGATGGACTGCGCGGATATTCCCGCTTTCGGGCCCAACTCGGTTCCGGTGCTCGACATCCAACACGGTGGACCTAAGTACGGACCGGGCGACCTGGTACCCAAGCTGGATCTGGGAGGCCTCCAAGAGATGCCGATCTCTCCGAACGTCACCCACGTAAACCTGCCCTCGCGGGGGGGCTTGAATCTTGGGACCAACCACGCACAGTCTGGTTATATGACCGATATGGGAAACCTTTCGGGCTCCAACGCGGATGCGGTCAACGGTTACGTGGAGCAAAATGGCATAGACCGATTCTTCGCCACCGACGGCTCCAACTCGACCGTCTACACCGTTGATTTCGGAGGCTAACGTGACTCGCCTGTTCGCCTTGCTGATGGCATCCACCCTTGCCGTGGGGCTGTTTGGCTGTTCCAAGCCCGATACACGGCAATGGAGCGACGCACTCTCGAAAGCGGTGCTCGCCGTTCCAGGCGTGACCGGTGGGCACGCGGAGATGAGGATGGCGGGTGTGGGCAGGCAGATTTACTGCGACGTGACCACGTCAGCCAGTTCACGCGAGGAACTCCTTGGGGTGATGGAGGCAATCATGCGTGCGGTGGTCGATGAAACCCGCGGGCTGGACAGCGCGATGATCTACCTGACGGCGAGGAACGATAGCGACGCTGTCGCCAACAGCGATGTCGGTGGGATCAAGACCGACACCCTGGAAGGGCTGCGGGAATACTTCGCGTAGAGGCGAATGGCCCTATATCTACTGGTTCGGCTGGGAGCACCTCGACGAGTAGAGGTGGCTTTCGACGAAGTCGGTTGCCTGGAGGGCCTCACCGACGAGGATGAGCGCGGCCTGCCGCAGTCCGCTGGCCTCGACCTCGGCGTGGAGGTCGCCCAGCGTCGTGCGGATGATCCTCTCCGAAGGTTGGGTCGCGTTCGCGACGACCACTGCCGGGCAACCCTCACCGTAGTGGGGCACGAGCTGTGCGGTTAGGCGGGCGGTGTGGCGGATCGCCAGATGGATGGCCAGCGTCGCCTTGGAAGCGGCTAGGTATTCCAGGCGCTCGGTGTCTGGCATAGCCGTGGAGTCCTTCTGCGCCCGAGTCAGGATCACCGTCTGGGCGACCTCGGGCACGGTCAGTTCCTTGCCTAAGATGGCGGCCGCAGCGGCGTAGGCGGGCACGCCGGGCGTGACGTCCCACGGCACCCCGGCCTCGTCGAGGCGTCGGGTCTGCTCCGCGATGGCCGAGTAAATGGAGGGGTCCCCGGAACACAGCCGGGCCACGTCCTTCCCCTCGCGATGGGCGCGTACCAGATGGGCGGTGATGTCGTCCAGGTTGAGGTGCTGGGTGTCGATCAGTTCCGCGTCCTCGGGGCAATGGGCAAGCACCTGCTCGATGTAGGTGCCGGCGTAGAGGCAGACGGGCGAGGAAGCAAGTAACGTCGCGCCGCGAAGGGTCAGGAGGTCTGCGGCGCCGGGGCCGGCGCCAATGAAATGAACGGTCATGCGTCCTCCAGCATGTAGGCCCAGCAGGTGACGGTGCGGGCGGGTTTCCAGGAACGATAGCGGCCCAGCGGCTGCGCCTGTTCGACGGCCAACCGCATGAGTTGGCCGCCCAGTTCGGTGTGCAACCTGTCCACCAGGGCATCGGTTTCCAGGGTCACGGAGTGAACCACCAGACGGCCCCCGGGGCGTAGGGCGTCAAGAGCGAGCCGGACGGCATCCTGGGTGGCGCCGCCACCGAAAAACACCGCGTCCGGACGGGGACCCTCGGCGAGTTTGGGCAACACGTCGATCGCCTCACCCTCCACGACGGTGATCCGTTCGCCCACCCCGTGCCGGGTGGCGTTGCTCCGTGCCCGGGCTGCTCGCTGTGGATGATGTTCGATGCCCACGGCCGTGGCGAGAGGATTGGTGCGCGCCCACTCGATGGCGATGCTTCCCGCACCCGTGCCGACATCCCACAACAGGTGGTGAGCCGCGGGGCGCAGGTGTGCCAAGGCCAATAGCCGCAGCGGCAGCTTGGTGAGCTGGCCATCGTTGTCGAAGTCGCGGTCACGCAGCGCCACATGGACGCCGATTGGCGGCGTGGCCGCGGCCACGCATTCGACAGCCACAATGTTGAGCCTGGGCGAGGTCCCGGCCCAAGAGGAGGCCGTCGCGTCTTGGCGAGACTCGGTCTCGGCTCCGAGGTCACCGAGTACCGTCATGGAGGAGTCCGGGTATCCGTCCTCGACAAGCAGCGCTGCCAGCGCATCTGGGGTTCGCTCATCGGCGGACAGCACGATGAGGCGTTCCCGATCGCCGAAATGCGCACGAACCCTGTTCACATCGCGACCAACGACGGTGACCACTCTCAGTCCCTCGGCCGCCCAACCCATCCGTGCCCTGGCCAAGGCCACAGACGAGACGGCAGGGTGGATACGCACCCGATCCGCCCCAAGCCGATTGATCAGGGTGGAGCCCACCCCACTGACGAGCGGGTCGCCCGAGGCGAGCACCACCACGTCGTCGCCCACCTCGGCCAGCAGATCGTCGAGCCCCGCCAACAGCGGACTGGGCCATGGCACGCGGCGCTGGGCGTCGTTGACGGGAAGCATGCTCAAGTGGCGTGGACCACCTACCACCGTGTGGGCCCCGGCCACCAACGCGAGCGCCTCTGGCGCCACCGAACCGAGCCCTTCGGCCCCGATACCCACTACATCCACAGCGCGCCACCTTACCCGGATGTGGAACAATGGCTCTGCCGGGTAGGGAATGCGGTGCGAGTCCGCAGCGGTCCCGCCACTGTGAGCCAATGGCAAGCCAGGTCATCCGCCCGGCCAACACATCGACGCGGGCGCGGACCCGCAGGAGGAAAGATGACACGGTTCCCATTCACCGCGATCGTGGGCGCGGACGACATGTCGCGCGCCCTGATCCTGGCAGCGATCTCTCCATCCATCGGGGGCGTGCTCGTGCGCGGCGAGAAGGGTACGGCGAAGTCCACCGTGGTGCGTGGGCTCATCGACGTCTTGCCGCGGCAACGGGTGGTGGCAGGTTGCCGGTTCAGATGCGAGCCGGATCGTATCGATGAGGGCTGCCCAGACCGTGACTCGCATGATGGAGACCGCATTGAGCCCGTGCGGCTGGTGGAATTGCCCATCGGCGCCTCGGAGGACCGGGTGACGGGGTCGCTGGACATGAAGCAGGCCCTGGGACGCGGCGTAACCACCTTCGAGCCAGGGCTGTTGGCCGAGGCCAACCGGGGCATCCTCTATGTCGACGAGGTCAATCTGCTGCATGATCATCTCGTCGACGTGTTGCTCGACGCGGCGGCGATGGGCCGCAACACCGTCGAACGCGAGGGCGTGTCCGTGACTCACGCCGCTCAGCTCATGCTGGTGGGCACCATGAACCCGGAGGAGGGCGAGCTTCGCCCCCAGCTTTTGGACCGTTTCGGCCTTACGGTGGAGGTGGCCGCCCCACGCGACCCGGCCACACGCGTGGAGATCGTGCGCCGTCGCATGGCCTTTGACGCCAACCCTGACGCTTTCCGGGCCCGTTTCGCCAGGCTCCAGGAGTCGCTCTCCGAACGGATCGCCGCCGCTCAGGCCCGCATCGCCGACGTCGATCTGCCGGAGGCGATGTTGCTCAAGATCGCTGAGGTGTGCGCCGCGTTCGACGTCGATGGGATGCGGGCCGACCTCGTCACGGCCCGGGCCGCCCGAGCCAATGCCGCCTGGGAATCCCGGACGGCGGTCACTAAAGCCGATATTCGGGTGGCCGCATTGCTCGCGTTGCCCCACCGCCGCCGTCGCAAGCCCTTCGACGCCCCTGGACTCGACGTCGACCTGTTGGACCAGATCCTTTTCGGTGATGACGGCCCCGATCCCGAACCCGAACAACCCGAGCCCGAACCGGAGCCCGGCGACGGCGATCCCGGCCAGGGACCCAGCCAAGACCCCGGTGGCGATGTGCCCCAAGGCAGCCCCCCGCCTCCTACCGACCCGAGCGAGGAAAGAGGGCAAAGCCAGGCCCCACCATCAGGTGCCGCGCCCGTCGGGCTGGCGCGGGCCGATCAGCCGTTCAGACCTCGGCTGATCACCGCCAAAGGCATCGGCCACGGGGCGGCGGGCCGGCGCAGCCGCGCGTTGACCAACCGCGGCCGGGTCGTGGGCGTAGCTGTGGGCGACGAGGGCGCCGGGCCCAATCTTCCAGCCACTCTGCGTGCCGCCGCCCCACGCCAAGGAGAACGGGGTCGCCTGACGGGTGAGCCGCTGCGTCTCGACGCCGCCGACTTGAGGCTGGCTCGCCGCGAGGGCAACGAGTCGAACCTGATCCTGTTCGCCGTCGATGCGTCCGGTTCTATGGCTGCTCGCCGCCGCATGAGCGCCGTCAAGACCGCTATCTTGTCGCTGCTCGTGGACGCCTACCAGCGCCGCGACAAGGTGGGCATGATCACGTTCCGCGCGGAGGTGGCCGAGCTGGTGCTTCCGCCTACCACCTCCATCGAGGCGGCCGCGGCCCGACTGGACGAGGTACCTCACGGGGGGCGAACCCCGCTGGCCGAGGGGCTGTGGTGCGCCGCCGAGACCTTGCGCCGGGAGGCCATCCGGGACCCGCGGCGTCGTCCGATCCTGGTCATCGTCTCCGACGGCCGCGCCACGTCCGGCAAGGATGCCCTCGCCCGCGCCCGTAAGGCCGCCGATGCCTTGGGCGCCACCGGTATCGACGCTCTGGTCATCGACTGCGAACAAGGGCCGATGCGGCTCGGCTTGGCCGGCGATCTAGCTGAGCGGCTGGGCGCCGAGGTGTGGCCTATGGACCAGGTCGACCCCGGTGTCCTCACCGACGCCATCAACACCACCTTGGGAAGGAACGCCGCTTAATGGCTCAAGGCAAAGTCACTGTCACTCCCGACGACGGGCTCACCACCAAGCAGCGCCGGAACCGGCCATTGCTGATCGTCCACACCGGCGAGGGGAAGGGCAAGTCCACGGGCGCCTTCGGGTTGGCGCTGCGTGGCTGGAACCAGGGCTGGAACGTCGGAATCTTCCAGTTCGTCAAGTCGGCCAAGTGGCGCATTGGCGAGCAGAACGTCTTCGAGGCCCTGGGCCGGCTACACGAGAACACCGGCGAGGGCGGTCCAGTCGAGTGGCACAAGATGGGTTCGGGCTGGTCGTGGACCCGCAAATCCGGTGATGCCGAGGACCATGTCCAGGCCGCCCGCGAAGGCTGGGCCGAGATTAAGCGGCGCCTCGCCGAGGAGCGCCACCAGCTTTACGTCCTCGACGAGTTCACCTATCCCATGGACTGGGGGTGGATCGACGTGGATGACGTCGTCGACACCCTGGTTAACCGGCCAGGCCATCAGCACGTCATCATCACGGGACGTCGCTGCCCGCAGTCGGTCATTGATGCGGCACAGTTGGTCACCGAGATGACCAAGGTCAAGCATCCCTTCGACGAGGGGCAGAAGGGCCAAAAGGGCATCGAATGGTGAGGCTGCCGCGGTTCGTCGTCGCGGCACCCGCCTCAGGGCAGGGCAAGACCACGCTGACCACGGGCATCATCGCCGCGCTCGCGGCCGCCGGGCATCGCGTGCAAGGATTCAAGGTGGGCCCGGATTTCATCGACCCCGGCTACCACAGCCTCGCCAGCGGCCGGCCCGGCCGCAACCTCGACCCATACCTGGTGGGGGAGGAGCGCATCGCGCCGCTGCTCGTTCACGGCGCCCGGGACGCCCGGATTAGCGTGATCGAGGGCGTCATGGGGCTCTTCGACGGCCAACTCGGCACCGCCGGGTTCTCGTCGACGGCTCACGTGGCGGCGTTGACGGATAGCCCAGTGCTGCTGACGGTCGATGTGTCGCACGCGGCCCGCACCGTCGGCGCCCTCGTGCGGGGCCTGATCGGGTTTGACGACGCGGTGCGGGTGCGTGGAATCATCCTGAACAAGGCGGCCTCGCCCCGGCATGCGGACGAGGTGGTCGCCGCGCTAGAGGGCAGCGGCGTGCCGATCCTGGGCATCATGCCTCGAGACGCCGCCATCTCCGCGCCGTCGCGGCACCTGGGGTTGGTGCCCGTCGAGGAGCGCGCTGACGCGGCGGCCTCCGTGGCGCGGCTGGCCGACCAGGTGGCGCAGCACCTCGATCTCGACGCGATCATCCGGCTGGCCGATGACGCTCCCAGCCTCGACGCCGAACCCTGGCGCGCCGAGGTCGCCCCGCCGAGCCAGGCTCGTCCCGTCGTCGCCGTGGCCGGTGGGCGCGCGTTCACGTTCCGCTACGCGGAGACCGTCGAGGTGTTGGAAGCCGCCGGTTGCCGTCCGGTGGTCTTCGACCCGACCAGCGATGAGTCACTCCCGGAAGGCACCGCTGGGCTGTACCTGGGCGGCGGCTTCCCCGAGGTCCACGCCGCGGACCTAGCCGCCAACACCGAACTGCGGCGCAAGATCCATGAGGCCATCGCCTCAGGGCTGCCTACCTACGCAGAGTGTGCCGGGATGCTGTACCTGTGCGAGGAGGTCGACGGCCGGCCAATGCTTGGCGCGATCCCGGCTCATGCGGTCATGGGCCCTCGGCTGACGCTTGGCTACCGGGAGGCGACGGCGCTCGTCGATTCCGTGGTGGCCAGGGCGGGCGACCGGCTGCGCGGTCACGAGTTTCACCGCACCACCACGCACCCCGTGGGCGAGGACAATCCGGCCTTCGAGTGGGAGCATCCGCAGCGCGGCCCGGTGACCGATGGATTCGTCGTGACAACCAGGTCCGGGCCGACGCTACATGCCTCCTACCTGCACACGCACTGGGCGGGAGTGCCCGGCCAGGCACAGCGTTTCGCGGACGCGGTGCACGCATATCGAGAAAACGAAGTTCTAGAAGAGATTCCGCGCGCCAGTTCGGCCATCATCGGTGGAGCGGCACGGGACTTGGCGCGGCCAGAGACCCCGGACGAGTATGACCTGCTGCATCACGGCGACTTGGAGACGGCTCCCGGCATCTTGGACCTAGCCGTCAACGTCCGTCTGAGCGGTCCCCCCACCTGGCTGGCCGACGAGATCATGGCCTCGTTGGATCAGTGGGGGGCCTATCCCAACTCGCACGAGGCAGTCGCCGCACTAGCACAATGGCACGGCGTATCGCCGGCCGAAGTGCTTCCGGTGGCCGGGGTGGCCGAGGCGTTCGGCCTGATTGCCCGCGGCCTGCGGTTCACGGAGCCCGCGGTGGTCCACCCGCAATTCACCGAACCGGAGGCCGCGCTGCGGCAGGCCGGGTACGCCGTGACGCGCGTGATCCTGCCCGACTTCACTCTTGGCAGCGCACCCGTGCCGGAGTCCGCGGATCTGGTGGTCGTTGGCAACCCGACCAACCCGACGGGCGTGCTGCATCGCGCGAGCGACCTGCGGGCGCTGCGCCGGAGCGGACGTGCCCTAGTGGTTGACGAGGCGTTCATGGACGCCGTGCCGGGGGAGCCGGAGACCCTGCTCGGGGGCGATCTGGGCGGGGTCCTAGTGCTGCGCTCCCTGACAAAGACGTGGGGCCTGGCAGGGCTGCGCGTCGGCTATGTCATCGGCGATCCGGTCCTGATCGCGGCGCTTAGGACGCAGCAGGCCCCATGGGCAGTGTCGACTCCCGCGCTACGGGCGATCGTGGCGACGTGCTCACGCCAAGCCCGCGCCGACGTCGAGGCCTGGTGGCCCACACTCGTAGCGGACCGGGCCTACCTCGTCGCCCGGCTCCGGGCCGTCGGACTGCACGTGGCGGGAACCCCCCAGGCCTCCTTCGTCCTGGCGCGAGGACCGATTGGTCTACGTGAACGGCTGCGGGAACTGGGTTTTGGTGTGCGCCGGGGGGATACATTCCCGGGCCTAGACGCCACCTGGTTCCGGGTCCGCGTTCCAGAGCGTGCCATCACCGACGCATTGGCCGAGGCGATCCAACGGGCCCTGGACTGAGCTCGCCATGTCCGGTGGAGATCGAGCTCGAGTGGGCTCGTGGCTCTGGAGGCCACTCAGGAAAGCGCTAGGCGGCGCACCCACGCCACGGCGGCCGGCACATCGCTGACCGTTGCCACGCCCTCTGGCGCGGGCGCTCGCCTGATCGCCACGACCGTCACCTTCAGTTCGCGGGCCGCCGTGAGCTTCGCCTCCGTGAGCGTGCCGCCGGAGTCTTTCGTGACCAGGCAGTAGATCTCCAGCCGACGCAACAGCTCCAACTCGCTCTCGAGGGTGAACGGTCCTCGATCCAGGAGGGGGTGCCAGGCCGTGGGCAGCGGGGTTTCGGGCAGCTCCACCATCCGCGCCCATAGCTCCCGATTTGCCAGCGAGACGAACTCACCAAGGCGCTGCCGCCCGACCGTGAGCAGAATCCGGGAAAAACCCGCGGCCCTCTGCGCGGCTTGGGTGGCATCGTCGACCCACATCCACGTCGAGGCATCCTGATGCTCTGCCCAACTGGGGCGCTGCAGCCGAAGCAGAGGCACTCCGACGGCCCGGCAGGCCACCGCCGCGTTCGCGCTGATCCGCTCGGCAAACGGGTGAGTAGCGTCGACGACGGCGACGACCTCATGCTGGCGGAGCCAATCGGCCAGCCCCTCGGCGCCGCCGAAGCCACCGACGCGGACCTCGCCGGAGATGGCCGCAGGCGAGGCCACCCGTCCGGCCAGGGAGGTGATCACCGGCAGCTTGTCTTCGGTCAACCGCGCGGCGAGGTCGCGTCCCTCCCGCACTCCACCCAGAATCAGTACCGTCACGCGGTCATCCAACCATGTCGCACCCAGCAACCAACGAATCTCGCGGCTTATCGGGCATGAAGTGAGCACCCGTGGGTATTCTTCGCACGGAAGGGGTGATCGTGTGCCATTGACCGAAACGGTCCACACGGTGCGTGCTGGGTCGTGATCGATTCCATCAGCCTGCGTGGCGACCTCCACGCCCACACCACATGGTCCGACGGGAAGGCCAGTGTGGAGACGATGGCACGGGCGGCGCAGGCCCTTGGGCATCAGTACCTGGCCATCACGGACCATTCGCCCCGCCTGAGAGTGGCCAATGGCCTCAGCCGCGAACGGCTGCTCCAGCAGTGGGATGAGATTGCCAGTGTGCAGGCCCGTGCCGACCTCAGGCTCCTACGTGGCATTGAGGTGGACATCTTGGCCTCCGGGGCACTTGACCAAGCCGACGATCTCCTCACGCGACTGGATATCGTCGTCGCTAGCATTCATTCGGATTTGCACGCCGATCCCGCCACGATAACCCGCCGTATGATCACCGCCATCGCCAACCCTCACACCACCGTCCTTGGCCACTGCACCGGCCGCAAACGACGCACCGACGGCACGTGGCGTGCGCCGTCGAGGTTTGACGCGGACCTCGTCTTTGCAGCGTGCGCAAGGTTTGGTGTGGCGGTCGAGATCAACTCCCGTCCAGACCGCGACGATCCACCAGACGACCTACTCGCCATCGCCTTGGAGGCGGGCTGCCTGTTCGCTATCGACTCCGATGCGCACACCACGGCCCAATTGAGTCACCTCGGGCTGGGCAGGCAACGCGCCGAACGACTCGCCATTCCGGAGGAACGCATCATCACGACATGGTCGGTCGAGCGTCTCCTTGAGCACGGATCCCGTGGGCGCTGAACGGTGGGCAGTAGAGCGAATCAGGGGGTAGGCTGCCAAGAACACACTTGTGATCTTTGAGAGGAATCCCTGTGACCCAGAACGAGGCTGGCCCAATCCTCAACGGCCTTCCGACGAACCTCCCCGACATCGACTCGACGGAGACGGCGGAATGGTTGGAGTCGCTCGACGGGGTGATCGACGCGGGCGGGCGCAACCGTGCCCGCTACATCATGTTGAAGCTCTTGGAGCGGGCACGTGAACGGCACATCGGGGTGCCGTCGCTGACCGGCACCGACTACGTCAACACCATCCCCGCATCGCAGGAGCCCGCGTTCCCCGGCGACGAGACGCTGGAGCGAGAGATTCGCCGTCTCCTTCGCTGGAACGCGGCCATCATGGTGCACCGCGCTCAGCGTCCCGGGATCGGCGTCGGCGGTCATATTGCCTCCTATGCGTCGTCGGCCACCCTCTACGAGGTGGGGTTCAACCACTTCTTCCGAGGCAAGGATCATCCGGGCGGCGGCGACCAGATCTTCTTCCAGGGGCATGCGTCCCCGGGCATGTATGCGCGTGCCTTCCTCGAGGGACGCCTCGACGAGAATGATCTCGACGGATTCCGGCAAGAGCACTCCCACTACGTTGATGGCCGTCTTCGGGCGCTACCCAGCTACCCGCACCCACGCCAGATGCCGAGCTTCTGGGAATTTCCTACCGTGTCCATGGGGTTGGGCCCCATCAACGCTATTTACCAGGCACAGTTCAACCGCTATCTCCACAACCGTGGCCTCAAGAACACCTCGGATCAGCACGTATGGGCCTTCCTCGGCGACGGCGAATTGGACGAGGTTGAATCGCGCGGGGCGCTTCAACTGGCCGCCAACGACGAACTCGACAACCTCACCTTTGTCATCAACTGCAACTTGCAGCGTCTCGATGGCCCGGTTCGCGGCAACGGCAAGATCCTTCAGGAACTGGAGGCCTTCTTCCGCGGCGCCGGCTGGAACGTGATCAAACTCGTATGGGGTCGAGGATGGGATCCGCTGCTGGCCAACGACTCCGAGGGTGCCTTAGTCAACCTCATGAACGCCACCACGGACGGCGACTTCCAGACCTTCAAGGCCAACGATGGGGCCTACGTCCGCAAGCATTTCTTTGAACGAGATCCGCGCACCGCAGCCATGGTCAAGGACTGGACCGACGACGACATCTGGCGCCTCACCCGCGGCGGCCACGATTTCAACAAGGTCTATGCCGCCTACAAGGCCGCCACCGAATTCACCGGTGCGCCCACCGTCATCCTCGCCCACACCATCAAGGGCTACTTCCTCGGCAAGCACTTCGCCGGCCGCAACGCCACCCACCAGATGAAGAAACTGGCCCTCGACGACCTCAAGGGCTTCCGTGACCGCGTCGGCGCACCTATCACCGACGCCCAGCTCGAGGCGGACCCGTATCGCCCGCCCTACCTGCACCCCGGAGCGGATGACCCGCGGATCAAGTATCTGCAGGACCGGCGCCGCGAACTGGGCGGCTATCTCCCGGAGCGTCGCGGCGACCGCACGTTCGTCTCGCTGCCATCGGAGAAGGCCTATGCGTCGTCGAAGAAGGGCTCGGGCAACCAGCAGGTCGCCACCACCATGGCCTTCGTGCGCCTGCTCAAGGACCTCATGCGTGACAAGTCCTTCGCGCCTCACGTGGTACCGATCATTCCCGATGAGGCACGCACCTTCGGCATGGATGCGTTCTTCCCAACCATCAAGATCTACAACCCGCACGGGCAGAACTACACGCCCGTGGACAACGAGTTGTTCCTCAGCTATCGCGAGGCGAAGAACGGGCAGATCCTGCACACCGGCATCAATGAGGCCGGCTCGGTGTCTGCATTCACCGCGGCAGGTACGTCCTACGCCACGCACGGCGTGCCGATGGTGCCGATTTACATCTTCTACTCGATGTTCGGGTTCCAGCGCACCGCAGACGCCATGTGGGCCGCGGCCGACCAACTAGCGCGCGGCTTCTACATCGGCGCCACGGCCGGACGCACCACGTTGACCGGTGAGGGCACGCAGCACATGGACGGCCACTCGCCGATCATCGCCTCCACCAACACGGCCATTGTCAGCTATGACCCGGCCTACGGTTACGAGATCGCCCATATCGTCGAGGACGGCCTACGGCGCATGTACGGCGAGGACCCCGAGGACATCGCCTACTACCTCACCGTCTATAACGAGCCGATCGTTCAGCCTGCCGAGCCGGAAGGCGTGGATGTCGAAGGCATCCTGCGCGGCATGTATCTGCTCAAGCAGGGCTCCTTCGACGGCGTGGGAGCCGACGCGCGCCGTGCGCAGATTTTGGCCTCGGGCGTGGCGGTGCCGTGGGCCCTGGAGGCGCAGGACCTGCTCAAGCGGGACTACGGGATCGTGGCAGACGTGTGGAGCGTCACGTCCTGGGGAGAGTTGCGCCGCGAGGGACTGCAAGCGGACGAGCGGCGCTTCGACGACCCCTATGGTCAGCACGAGGCCACGTGGGTGGAGCAGAAGCTCGCCGATGCCCCCGGACCCGTGGTGGCGGTCAGCGACTACATGCGTGCCGTGCCGGATCAGATCCGTCAGTGGGTACCGGGCCGTTACACGACGCTGGGCGCCGACGGCTTTGGTTTCTCGGACACCAGGGCGGCCGCGCGTCGTTATTTCAAGATCGATGGTCCATCCATCGCGGTCGCGGTGCTGCAGGACCTCGGCCGTTCGGGCGAGGTACCTCAGGAATGGGCCATCGAGGCCGCGGAGCGTTACCAGTTGAACGATGTCACCAAGGGCGCATCTGGCAATGCGGGCGGGGATGCCTAGCCGTTAAGTGCGGGACGGTCTTGGTGAATCCGCCCAAGATTTGGTCGTTTGAGCTGAGACCTACCGGTCGAATGGCTTGACGCTTGCGTGTCGGGCCATTCGACCAAATTTAACAACCGCCCTCCCGTAGCGCCTGCGCTTGTCATCTGGCAGGCTTGGCATGTGGATAATTCGCCAAGCGAGGGATTGGTAGGCGCGGATCTGCTCGGGCTGGAGCCCGGTCAGGTGGTTCAGGAGCTCGGCTGGGATGAGGACGTTGATGCCGACCTCCGTGACGACATCATGGATGCCATCGATGCGGAGATGGTTGACGACCCGTTGGAGGCGGTAGACGCGGTCATCTTGTGGTGGCGCGACGAGGATGGTGATGTGGCGGACGGCCTCGTCGACGCCATGACGGATCTGGCCGACGGCGGCTGCATCTGGTTGTTGACGCCTAAGGTGGGGCGTCCCGGCTTCATCGATCCAGCATCCGTGGCAGAGGCCGTGGCCATCTCCGGCCTGTCACTGACGAATACCGCCACTTTGGCTCCCGACTGGCAGGCGACGAAGGTGGTGCGCTCGAAGGGAGCCCGTCGATGATTCGGATCGGTGTCATGACCTCTGGCGGAGACGCTCAGGGCATGAACGCCGCCGTGAGGGCCATCGTGCGGGCTGGTATCCATGAAGGGGCACAGGTCTGCGCGATCTATGAAGGCTGGCAGGGCGCCGTCGAGGGCGGTGACCATATCGTCCCCATGAATTGGAGCGACGTGTCGGGCATCCTCAATAAGGGCGGCACCGTCATCGGCACGGCCCGCAGCCAGGACATGCGCACCCGCGAAGGCCAGAAGCGCGCCGTCGAGAATCTCATCAAGGCTGGCATCGACCGGCTCATCGTCATTGGCGGCGACGGATCTCTCACGGGGGCCCGGGCGCTGCGCTTGGCCTGGGCCGAGTACGTGGCGGAGCTGGTGGCCGCTGAGCGGATCACTCCCGAACAGGCGGCGGCCTACCCATCGCTCTACATCGCGGGCATCGTCGGCTCCATCGACAACGACATGATGGGCACGGATATGACGATCGGCACCGACTCGGCGCTGCATCGCATCACCGAGGCCATCGACGCGCTGAGTTCCACGGCGGAATCCCATCGCCGTACGTTCATCGTTGAGGTCATGGGACGGCACTGCGGCTATCTCGCGCTGATGAGCGCCATCGCGGGAGGCTGCGACTACACGTTCCTGCCGGAATCCCCGCCTCGTCCGGGCTGGGAGGACCGGATGGTGGAGGTTCTGGGCAGGGGCCGCGACGCGGGCCGGCGCGACTCGATCATCGTCGTGGCCGAGGGAGCGGCTGATCGTGAAGGCGAGCCCATCACCCCCGAACGGATCCAGACGGTGATTCGCGAGCGCACCGGTGAGGAGGCACGAATCACCATCCTGGGGCATGTGCAGCGCGGTGGCACCCCATCCGCGTACGACCGCTGGATGGCCACTGCATGCGGTGTGGAGGCCGTGCGGCAGGTGCTGAATGCGCAGCCCGATGCCGAACCTGTCCTGGTGGGGGTTAGGCACGATGAGGTGAGTTCCACACCGTTGCTGTCTGCGGTGGAGGAGACCCAGCGGATCAGCCAGTTCGTCCGCGATGGTGAATACCAGAAGGCCGTGGAGGCCCGCGGGCACGGGTTCACCACCATGGTGGACATCTACCGGATGTTGGCGGAAGCGACGCCGACGGTGGCGCCAAGCGAGGATGCGAAACGGATCGCCATCATGCATGCTGGGGCCCTGGCGCCGGGCATGAATCAGCTCGCCCGCGTGGCGGTGCGCTCCGGATTGGACCGGGGATACGACATGCTCGCGGTCAAAGGCGGAGTTCCGGGGCTGATTTCGGGTGACATCGAGGAGCTGAACTGGTCGGGCGTCGAGGGCATGGCCCATACGGGTGGCGCCGCTTTCGGGACTCGCCGTTTCGTGCCGGGCGAGGGTGATTTGTACGCCATGGCCCGCACCCTGGAGGAGAACCGCATCGATGCGCTGCTGGTGATGGGCGGTTTCCATGCCTATGCCACCGTTGACATCATGGAGCGTGAACGCCGTCGCTACCCAGCGTTCAACATCCCGGTGGCGGTGCTGCCCGCTAGCATCGATAACAACCTGCCTGGGTGGCCGATGGCGATTGGGGCCGACACGGCGCTCAACACCGTGGTGAACTGCATTGACATGGTGCGTATGTCGGCGTCGGCCAGCAAGCGGGCCTTCGTGGTAGAGACGATGGGTCGCGGCTGCGGCTTCCTGCCCCTGCTGGGTGGCATCGCCGGTGGCGCCGAGAAGGCTTACCTGCCGGAGACGGGTATCACGCTGGAGGAACTCTCTCGCGATGTCGAGGCCTTGGTGGATGCGTTCGATTCGGGTCGTACCTTCTATCTGGCGGTGACGGGGGAGGACGCCAGTGAGCACTACACCACTGATTTCATCGCCAACTTGTTTGAGGCCGAGGGCGGTGGACGTTTCACGGTACGCAAAGCGATCGTCGGCCACATGCAGCAGGGCGGTGTGCCCAGCCCATTCGACCGGATCAACGCCACCCGCCTGGCATATTCGGCCATCGTCAACCTGGATGCCCAGGTGCGCGAGGGTACGGCCGAGTATATGGGTGCGAGCAGCGCCGTGCGCGGCCTCATGGAACCAATGCGGGAACTGGCCTACGACATGGACTGGGATGCTCAGCGCCCGAAGAGCCAGTGGTGGGTGAGGCTGAGGGCCGTCTTCGACCAGTTGAGCCGTAAGCCGGGCCAGGAGTAGACCGGCTTGCTGGGCCGCGGTTAGGCAGGAGAGCGGGCGCTCTGCCACAATGGGCTGTCGCCGGGCGCATAGCTCAGTTGGTTAGAGCACCTGCCTTACAAGCAGGGAGTCGGGGGTTCGAGTCCCTCTGCGCCCACCCATGCACAAGGCTCGAACCCTTACCATCGTCGATGGTTTCGGTTTGGGCCTTGTTGCTGTGCTGGGCCAGGTGAAGGCGTTGGCGTTGATCTGGGGGTCGAGGAGCATCTCGAAGGGGCGTTCTCGACGCGGAGTTGGTCGTCTTCGTCGATGTAGATCTTGGTGAAGAAGGCTTGGTTGCAGAGGCGTCGGTTGGTGGTGAGTCGGTTGAGTTCGTCGGTTTCGGTGGCCATGAGCCGGTCGAATTCGTGGTGGAGCATCCCGGAGAGGGCTTCTTGTCGGGCTGGGGTGATTTGGACGCGGGTGTAGTCCTCGATGAGGTGTTCGACGTCTTCAATGAGGATGGCTTGGCGCTGGATGGGGTCGAGGGTCGGGTGATGCGCGCCCATGAGGCGTCGGGCCGGATCGCGTGGCATGACCAGCCAGTTCCGGAACAGTCCCGGCAGTGGGTGAGCGTGGTCTCTCTCCAGGGTGCCAAGGCGGACGTAGGTTTAGCGTTTGGGGCCGTTGGGTTTGCGGGTGGGTCGGGTGGTGGTTGGTTTGGTTTGTGTGGCGCGTTGAATGTTGGGTTTCGGTGTTCGTCGGGTTGGGGGTCTAGACGCGGCAACAGCGGCCGAGACGGTGGGTTTGGGGATCTGGTAGGTGTGGCTGGTGCCGTCGGGTTTGACATGTTGCACGGTTGCTTTTGCCCGGTCAACGGTGACCAGATGGGCGGGGATGCTGAGTTCTTGGATGGTGGTTTGGGTGTGTTTGGCGTTGGTGCGGCACCGGTTCCCGTCTGGGCCGAAGGGGTCTGAGACCACGGTTGGTGGGGTGTAGCGGGCGGTTGGGTCTTGCGCGGCGCGGGGTTGTGCCCAGCGTTGGAACGCGCCTTCTTGGCATTGGGCCTCTGGGGTGTCAACCATACAGATAGTGACCTGGGAATACTCGGCCTTATCGAGTTCCGCGGCGAGTTTGGGTCCTTGTCCGTCCCATTGGAGTGTGCCTTCGATCTTGACGTTGTACTTCTTGTCAAGAAGTCTTTGGCGTGCTTTTTCGGCGATGGTGTTGGAGAAGCCGTGGACGAGGAGGGCGAGTTCTCCGCGTAGTAGGGGGTTGCCGTCGGGTAGTGGGTTTGGGGATTCGCGCTGGATGAGGTTGTCCCATTCGTGGCGTGCCTGGCTGAGGAGGGTGGCGTCGATGGGTAGGTGGGGTATGGGGTTGCCGAGGAGGAGTTGTTTCACGTCGTCGGCGTCGATGGTGATGAACCCGGCCTCGTCTAGTCCGAGTTGGTTTGCCTGGTCGGGTCCTAGGGCTTGTTGTGCGGTGGTGATCGCGCGGCTTTTACCAGCCCCGGGCGCACCAGCCATGATGATCGCCTTGCCGTTTTGGGCTCCATGGGTTTCGGCTTGGGCGAGGTATGTAGCGACGATGGCATCTTGCGCCCTCCACCAAAAGTCGTTCTCAGGCGACTCGCGAGGTAGCGAATGGTGGGTGGCTAGGCGATTGACGTGCTCATTGACCTGCGCGGCGGTCTCTACAAGGAGGGCGCGATGCGGCCGGGGCATTAGAACCGTGTCCAGCCGGGCATCTGCTCGGCGATGGCTCTTAGCTCCGCGTACTCCTCCATCGAGATGAAACGCCCCAGCCGCAGCCGTATGACTTCGTCCCAGGTGCCGCCGTCATAGACGTCTTCGTGGAACTCGCCGAAAGTGTAAGGCCAGGTGCGAAGCTGAGCCATCATCTCCTCGGTGCTGAGCTGCCCCACACAACGCCGAAGACCCAACTCGTAGGGGGTCATCGGCCGGATCTCCTCACCCTCGGCCAATCGACGCCGGATCGAGGTGGCGCGTCCTTCACGAGAACCTACCTGGGCAGTGATCTGTTCATCGCTCCACCCCTCACCGATCAGGCGGACGATCTCACGATCCCGGTCGACCCTGGCCAGGATTGTGTGTGCTTCGCTGCGGAGTTTTTCCGGTGTTGGGGGTTTTGGTGGTACCCAGGCAGCAGCTTCTGGTTGGTCACTCATTTAAGGGTTCCTCTCAAACGGTGAGAATTGTCGCCAGGCTACCAACAGCACAGGTCAGCCGCCGAGCTTCCTGCCAGACCGGCTAGAGACCGCATCCCTGGGTTGTGGGCTCTTCGCGGTTGGGCGTCGTGGGTTGTTGATCCAAGGGCCTTGCGCTGGAATCGGTGTTGCGAATCATCCGATCAGCCCCAGGCGCGCCGGCCATGATGATCGGCTTTCCGTCTTGGGCTCCATGGGTTTCGGCTTGGGTGGCGGATTCTACAAGGAGGACGCGATCCGGACGAGGCATCAGCTTAGGGTGTCCAGTCGGGCATCTGCTCGGCGATGGCTCGTAGCTCCGCGTCCACCTCGAACCGACGGCCCAGCTGCACCAGCGTCCAACCAGCTTCGTACAGCCGGGCCGCTTCCTTGGCCTGCACAGAGTCCAGACCCGCACGGCGAACAGGGACACCGCGGCGTGCAAGATGAGCTGCCGCGGTCAGGCGGTGGATATGAAACTGCTTGGCCAGCCCCTGCAGGGTCGCGCCGGCCTCGTAGGCAGCGACCAGCTCGTCGATTTCGGCGTCGGTCAGAAAAGTTTGAGTCATCCCAAGTGAGCGGACAGCCTGGCCCCGAGAGTCCACAACACAGGGTTCTGACGGTCACTTCGACGTTCGGTAACCCCCTCGCAACCAGCGAGAACACACGGTTCGCGCGGCCGAGCCAAAGTTGTCAAAAGTTGAGTCCCTCATAGTGGTGTAGCCGGGGTGACTGGCTCTGGACGACAGGGCGGTCACCGCGTGATCCTCGAGTTCATCTCTCACAACACCCTCGAAGGAGTCATCACGATGACCGCTCCTCATATTGTCGACCCTGCTGCGGTTCTTGGCGAGCTTCTTGCTGAGGCATCTCCCGACATGATGCGTAGCCTGTTGCAGACCATGCTCAACGCGCTGCTGTCCGCTGATGCTGACGTGGTAGCGGGCGCCGAGTACGGCCAGCCCACCCCAGGACGCCTCGCACAACGCAACGGCTACCGCCACCGCGTGCTGGACACCCGCGCCGGCACCATAGACCTGGCCATCCCCAAACTCCGCACCGGCAGCTACTTCCCCGATTGGCTACTCGAACGCCGCAAACGTGCCGAGTCTGCCCTGGTCACGGTGGTCGCCGACTGCTACCTCGCTGGAGTCTCTACCCGGCGGATGGACAAACTGGTCAAGACGTTGGGCATCGACCGACTCTCGAAGTCCCAGGTTTCTCGCATGGCCGCCGACCTCGACGAACACGTCGAGCAGTTCCGCCACAGACCCTTGGGTGATGCCGGGCCATTCACCTTCATCTCCGCGGACGCGCTGACTATGAAGGTCCGCGAGGGCGGCCGGGTGGTCAACACGGTCGTGATGCTCGCCACCGGCGTCAACAACGACGGGCACCGCGAAGTCCTGGGCATGCGCGTGGCCACCACCGAGACCGGACCGGCCTGGAACGAGTTCTTCGCCGATCTTATCGCCCGAGGCCTCACCGGGGTCCGCCTCGTGACTTCCGACGCCCACGCTGGGCTCGTGGAAGCCGTCGCGGCGAACCTGCCCGGAGCCACCTGGCAACGCTGCCGCACCCACTACTCGACCAACCTGATGACCATCACCCCGAAAAGGCTCTGGCCAGCGATCAAGGCCATGCTCCACTCGGTCTACGACCAGCCCGACGCTGCCAGTGTCCATGCCCAGTTCGACCGGCTGCTGGACTACACCGCTAACAAGCCGCCCGAGGTCACCAACCACCTCGACCAAGCTCGGGCTAACATCCTCGCGTTCACCAGTTTCCCACCCGAGGTCTGGCAACAAATCTGGTCCAACAACCCCACCGAACGGTTGAACCGGGAGATCCGGCGCCGCACCGACTCCATGGGGATCTTCCCCAACAGGACCGCGATCCTCCGGCTCGTCGGCGCTGTCCTGGCCGAGCAAACCGACGAATGGGCCAAAGGACGCCGCTACCTCGGCCTCGAAATCCTCACCAAGAACCGCATCACCACCAACCAGCCCGAACAAGACACACCCACCATGCCCACACTCGCCAGCCGACCCCACCCCACAGGACCACCAACAGCTACACCACCAGCCGGGACTTGACC
>JBHADA010000201.1:0-8836 GCA_041854805.1 Arachnia sp. | reverse complement strand
TTGTTGATGGGAAGGTGAAGGTGTCGGCGACGGCGACGCCGGAGGCTGGGTATCAGATTGGTGGGGACCTGCCTGCTGGGTGGGTGGTCAATGCTGATGGGTCGGCGACTTTTGCTGGTTCGGTGGATCGGCCGGTGTGTAAGCCGACACAGGTCACCTTGGTCTCGCCGAAGATCGTTCCAGGGGTCTGCAAGCCGGGCTCGTCTAAGCCCGTCGACCCCATCGTCCAATTGCCCAAGGTACCCGGCCTGTCCTACGGCACCCCGGTCATCAAGGTGAGTGACGGCAAGGTGACGATCACCGTTACTGCCACGCCTGAGGTGGGACGCGTGATCAAGAAGTCGGACCTGCCCGCGGGATGGACCGTCAAGAGGGATGGCACTGCCACGTACACGTACACGGGCGAGCTGCCAAGCTGCGTGATGCCCGGCCTGCCGAGGACCGGCGACTGAGCGGTGGCTACGGGGTGGGCTCTGATTTCAAGATCGGGCCCACCCCGTCGGCGTTTCTTGGAAGGAAAAGCCCGCTGAGCGAGTCGAGACCTTGGTGGGCGTCGTCGTCCAGGCCTCGACACGCCTGGTTTCGTCCCTCACGACGCCACTCGACCGGCGGGGCGGAGTCCTTGTGGGCGCTACCTCTGGTGCAGCGTGGCCGCGGCGGCGGCGTAGGTCGCCGCAAGCGTGACGGCAGCCAGGCGAAGCGCATCGCGGCCAGGCAGAAACTTTGGGTGGTGCAGTCCCACCCCGTCGTCGGAGCCAGTACCAATGAAGCTCATCAGCGACGGGACCACCTCGCCATACTCGGAGAAATCGTCTGAACCACACGACCGGAACGGGGTCTCCGCCACCGGTACCCCCAGACTGGCGAGTAGAGCGTCGGCCCGGCGGGAGAGGGCGGCGTCGTTGACCAGCGCCGGCCCGCCGCGGGTAAAGGTAGTGGTGGCGGCTGCCCCGCGTGAGAGCGCGACGCCCTCGGCAAGGCGGGCGATGGCGTCGAACATCGCTGCCCGGTCCGAGGCATGAAAGGTGCGCACCGTGCCCGTCAGCGTGGCGGTCTCGGCGATGATATTGGGTGCCGTGCCAGCGTGGAAGCTGCCCACCGACAGCACGGCCGGCTGGATCGGATCGACGGTAGCCGCAGTGAGTGAACCGAGGCCACCGACGATGGCCGCTAGAACGCCGATGGGGTCGACGGCCTTGTGAGGATAGGCGCCGTGACCCGTATGTCCCGTCACCACGATCTCGAAGGAGTCGAACGCCGCGTTGACCGGCCCGGCGCCGGTCGACACCACGCCGCGTGGAACCTGTGGTTGAACGTGCACGGCGATCATGGCTCGCACCCCGACATCCTCAAGAACCCCCGAGGCGACGATGTCGGGAGCACCAGGCGGGTTGGTCTCCTCCCGGGGTTGCAAGACCGGCACCATTCCTACCGGGAGGTCGAGGCCGCGCGCGGCCCGCAGCAGCGCGTACAGCGCGGCTAGGTGAAGATCGTGGCCGCAGGCGTGCATGATTCCGCGGCGTCCCGAGGCCCATTCCAACCCGGTCGCCTCAAGGATCGGCAACGCGTCCAACTCGGCGCGCAGCCCCACGGCCGGCCCCGGAGGTCCGGTTCGTGCGTAGGCCCCAGTCTCGGCCACTGGGGCCCAGTCCAGCCAGCGCGTCTCCGCGATGAACGCATCACGGGTGTCGGACTCGTCGCCGCCTAGATGCGGGTCGGCGTGGATGGCACGGCGCAGGGAAGCGGCCTCGGGGAGTGCGTCGTCGATGCCGGCGACGAGGGCGTCGAGGAACTCCATGGGGTGCGATCCTAGCGCGGGTGATCGTCTGAGAGCGGCGAATGCGGTGAGGCGTTGTACGGCGTACGACACGCAGCGTTGGGCCGCGATAAGGTGGGCTCACCATGACTGAGACCCCCGCGCGCGCCCGAGTCGCCCCGTCGCCCACAGGCGACCCCCATGTCGGCACCGCCTTCATGGCGCTGTTCGATCTGGCCTGGGCCCGTAAGACTAACGGCGCGTTCGTGCTACGCATTGAGGATACCGACCGGAATAGGCTCGTCGAGGGCAGCGAGCAGCAGATCTATGACTCCCTGGCATGGCTTGGGCTTCAACCGGACGAGGGCCCACATCTGGGCGGTGACTTCGGTCCCTACCGTCAGTCGGAGCGACTCGATACCTACCGGCCCTTCGTCGAGCAACTGATCCACGAGGGACACGCCTATTACTGCTGGTGTTCCTCCGAACGGCTTTCCCAGTTGCGCAAGGAACAAGAGCGGCACAAGGCGTCCAAGGTGGGATACGACAGGCTCTGCCTGGGCAAGACTCGTGAGGAGCGCTCCAAGCTGCCCGGTTTTTCCGAAACACCGGTAGTGCGGATGCTCGTGCCCGACGACGCGCCCCTGACCTTCACCGACATCATTCGCGGAGAGGTCAAGGCCCCCTTCCCCGACGATCAGGTGATCCTCAAGGCCGATGGCTTTCCCACGTACCATCTAGCGGTGGTGGTAGACGATCATCTCATGGGCATCAACACCGTCGTGCGGGGAGAGGAATGGATCTCCTCGACGCCCAAACACATTCTGTTGTACCAATGGTTGGGCTGGGAGCTGCCCGCGTTCGCGCACATGCCGCTACTGCGCAATACCGACAAGTCCAAGATCTCCAAGCGTAAGAACCCTGCCGCGCGGCTTATGTGGTTTAAGGAACAGGGATACCTGCCCGAGGCCGTGCGCAACTTCCTCCAACTGCTCGGCTATGCCGGCGACGACGAATCAGACGTCAAGAGTTTCGAGGATTTCGTGGCGGAGTTCTCGTGGGCCAAGGTCAACACCACCGGACCCATCTTCGACCTGAAGAAGCTCGACTGGCTTAACGGCGCCTATATCCGGTCGCTGAGCGTCGACGAATTGGCGGATCGTATCGTCAACCACGCGACCTCGACTGGGCAGTGGGTCGACCCGTCGCCGCGCGATGTGGAGATTCTCCGCCAGGCGGTGCCGATCATCCAGGAGCGCCTCGTGCTATTAGGGGACGCTCTTGTGCAGCTCGATTTCCTTTTCGCTGCCGATGCGGACCTGCCCATGGACGAGGCCGCCGTCGAATCGCTGGCCGACAACGCCGCCGAAGTGCTGGATGCTGCCATCGCGGTGACGGAGACGGTGCCCTTCGACGCCGCATCGATCCAGGCCGGGCTGCGGGAGAGAGTCGTGGAGGGGCTGGGAATCAAGCCCAAGTTTGCCTTCGCGCCCATTCGTGTGGCTGTTTCGGGGCGCAAGGTCTCCCCGCCATTGTTCGAGTCGATGGAGATCCTCGGCCGGGACTCCTCCCTGGCCCGTCTCCGGGCGCTGCGGGCCCGGCTCTAGCGCACCGACTACCGAACTGAAGATACCGCTGGTCGAGGAGTCGCGCGAGGAACGAAGCCCCGACGCGGCGTAGCCCCTGTCGCGGAAGAACGTCGGCTACTCGTCGATGACCAGCTCCGGATAGACCGGCTGCCACATGGCGTCATAGACCTGCTGGACCGGGTTGGTCAGCGGCCTGTCCGCCACTCCGTCGGCCTCGGCGGCCTTGGCTACCGCGATGGCGACGCTGGCCGATACCCTCCTCAGGTCCCCGATGCAGGGCAGCAGCGATTGACCAGGCTTGGCTGCATCGGCCAAGTCAGCGACGGCGCGGGCAGCCGCGGCGATCATTGCGTCGGTCACTCGCTTGGCGCGGCAGACCGCGACGCCCAGGCCCAGGCCGGGGAAGACGAGGGCGTTGTTGGCCTGGGCGACGGTGTAGGTCACCTCGCCCCACTTCACGGGCGCGAACGGCGACCCCGTGGCGATGAGCGCCTGCCCATCGGTCCAGTTCAGCAGGTTCGCCGGTGTCGCCTCCGCCAGGCGCGTCGGGTTCGACAGCGGCATGATGATGGGCCGGTCCGTGTGGGTGGCCATGTGCCGCACGATGGATTCGGTGAACGCGCCGGCCTGCCCGGATGTGCCGATGAGCACGGTTGGATAGGTGTGGCGCACCACGTCGTCGAGCTGTGCCATGGACCCCACGCCCCACTCGTCCACCTCTGCCTTGGGGCGGGCGTAGGGAAGCTGGAAGTCGCGGAATCGCACGGATGGGTCGTCGGTGATGAGGCCCTTGCTAGAGGTCGCCCAGAAGAGGCCGCGGGCCTCGTCGGCGTCCAAACGTCCCTCGGCGACAATGAGATCCACCAGTAGGTCCGCGATGCCGATGCCCGCGGTGCCCGCGCCGTGGATGACGAAGCGCTGGTCCGAGAGCTTCTCGCCTTTTGCCTGCACTCCCGAGAGGACGGCACTGGCTACCACGGCTGCCGTGCCCTGCACGTCGTCATTGAATGTGCAGATCGAGCTGCGGTAGGTCTCCAGGATGCGGTGGGCGTTGCCCGCGCCGAAATCCTCCCAGTGGATCATGGCGTGTGGGAACAGACGCTGCGCCACGTCGACGAAGTTGGCGATGAACGCGTCGTAGCGCGGGCCTCGGACGCGGGCCTGCCGCAGCCCCAGGTACAGGTCGTCGTTGAGGAGGCGCAGGTTGTCGGTGCCGACGTCGAGCACGATGGCCAGCATCCGGTCGGGGTCTACGCCGGCGGCGGCGGTGTAGAGCGATTTCTTGCCCAGGGTGATCTGGACACCACCCACCCCTTGGTCACCAATTCCCAGGATGCCTTCGGAGTCGGTGACGATGATGATGTCGATGTCGTCGGCGTTGCGTCCCAGCGACCTCAGCGATTCCTCGATGCGGTCCTCGGCCTCGATAGACAGAAACACCGCGATGATGTGCTGATACCACAGGCTGAACTCCTGGATCGCTTCGCCGATGGTGGGGGTGTAGACGATGGGCATGATCTCGTCGAGGTGCTCGGCCAACAGCCGGTAGAACAGCACGGTGTTGCGGTCGCGTAGTCCTTGAAGGTAGCGGAACTTCGACAGCTTGTTCTCCGCCTTGCGGAACCTTTGATACGCCCGGTGTAGTTGGCCCTCGAGGGAGATGACCCGCTCCGGAAGCAGACCGACGATGCCCAGCTTCTCGCGCTCCTCGTGCGTGAACGCGGTGCCACGGTTGGTGCGGGGATTGCTTAGCACCTGGCTTCCCCGGGTGTTGATCTTCAGGCGAGACCCGTGTGGCCCTGGAAGGACCTCGTACTGGCGTTGCGGCATGACATCAAGCCTACCGATCGGGAACGGTCGACGTTGCGGCGCGGCGCGGATGTTTCACGGCGCCGGAGACGCCGGTGGCCGCCAATAGCACCGGCGGCCACCGGCATCACGCGATCACTTGTTGATGGCTTCCACCCCCTTCTCGCCATAGATGTCGCGGATGGCCTGCTCCGCCATGGAATCAGTCGCCCTCTTCGCAATCAGCGTGGAGAGCTGGTCGTTTCCGCTCGCCTGCTCCGGAGCGGGAACCGGCTGACGCGGGTTGTTCTGGTCCTCGCCTACGTGCTCCGCCTGCGGGTCGAGGTGCTTCCAGGACTCGAAGGTGGTGTCGTCCTTGACGACGGGCTTGCCCTGCACCACGGTGATGTCCTTCGGCATTTCGCCCTTGAGGAGCAGGTTGTTCACGGGACCGTCGACACCGTCAACCTGGTATGGGTAAAGGCCGTGAGTGCTCTCGTTGTCAACCGCGATGAAGGATGTGTTAGGAAGGCCCACACCCGACTCCCGGGCACCTTCCCAGCCGGTCTGCGAATCGAGTTCGCTCTGGATGACGATCGTCTTGGGGAAACCGTCGCGCGTTTGCGGCATCGCGTTGTCGGTGGGCCAGAACGCGCATGGCCAGACTTCCACCCCGCGCATCATGTTGCTCACCGGGTAATCCCGCTGTCCCTGAGCCACCTTTTGTTCCTGAGCGGCCAGGTCCTGGTTGTACTGCCCATCCTGGCAGGCGATGTAGTAGAAAGGCGTGCTCGTGGTCTCGGTGGTCAGCCCGGAAGACTGATCGAGCGTGGGTACCGCGCTGAGCCTCTTCGCCTTCTCGATGGCCTTCTGCACGGTTGGGGTCTTCTTCGCCTTATTGAGCAGTTGGAGGGCGTCCTTGGCCGGGTTCTGGGAGACGGATGCGGGCTGGCTGCCGAACTGGGAGATGAGGACCACCACTTCGGCGGCGTTCGGGTACAGGGTGCTGTTGCCGAAGGCCTGATAGGCGCCAGTGAGGAACCAGAGGAGGGTGGCGATGTTACCCAGCCTCTTCTGCCCCGCCAGATAGCGGTCGTAAATGGCGGCGGGGTCGGTACCCAGCCCGTAGGTGTCGTCGTGGCGGGCGATCCAGTTCATCATGTGTTCCTGGAATTGGCGATCGCGCGCCTTAGGCTGCAGGTCGAACGTGGCCTCCAACGACGAAGCCATCACATTGGTGGACGAATCCAGGATGAGCGCGTCGGCGTTCTTGCCGAAGATGGAGCCATACCAGGTGCCGAGCCATGTGCCGTACGAGTAGCCCAGGTAGGAGAGCTTCTCGACGGCGAGCAGGTGCCGGATGAAGTCCATGTCGTAGGCTGTCTGCTCGCTGGTGATGACCTGGACGTTGGGATCCTTTCCGCAGGTCTCGGCTAGGGCCTTCTGCATTCCGTACTTCTCGTCCGGGTTGTAGGTGTAGGTGCACTCGACGTTGGTGGACGAGCCAACACCACGGGGATCGAAACCGATGTAGTTGTAAGAGCCGTGAAGCTGAGGCGTCTGCGCGTGGACGAGACCGCTCATGGAGAGTCCGGGGGCGCCGGGGCCCCCGGGATTGATGAACAGCGTGCCGACGTACTCGGGCGCGTTCTGGTCGACGGTGACCACGCGTGAGATCGCGATGTCGAATGTCTGGCCATCTTGGGGGTTGTGCCAGTCGCGGGGGACCTTGATGGTGGCGCACTCCATGGGGGTGGCTTCCTCGGTCGAGGCCGTCTCGGCGGATTCGTCACCGGGTGGCTCCTCACCCTCGCAGGATCCCCACTGGATCTGCTGGTTGGCTAGGCCACCCGCCAAGGCAGCCGTGTCTGGGGTACCGTCACCCGGTGCGGCGACGGCCGCGCCAGCGGGTAGCGTGAGAAGCGCGCCCAGCGTGAGACTGAGGGTCTTCGGGATGGACATTGATCAACTCCTTCCTTGGGGTCTCCTCGATCTAAACAAATCGGAGGGTCACAACGCCACTGTCGTGACCCCAGATAAATAGTTGAATGAGATTGCTACGTGATAGGCATGCGACCCGCGACAGATGTTCGAACGGGTGGCGTGTGAGCTGCCGATGGCACGACGAAGCCAGGTTTGGGCGGATGGCGTGGCAGGGTAGGTTCTCAACCGCTCTACGCGGTCATCACACTTGGCCACACGATGAAGAACGGGCTGTCGATCTGCTGGCCTACTGCCGGTCAAGTTTCTGGGCCCCGGGGGGCGTTCTTCTAGGATGGAAAGTCCTGCTGGTCGAGTAGCTGGACGCGGTAGCGGCCAGCGTATAGAGACCCTTCCTAGGCGTCGTCGCCCAGGGCTCAACACGCCACACGGGGCTTCGCCCCGTGGACCCCGAGGCCGGATCTCGCTTCGCTCGCTTCTTGCTTCCGTGACAGGCAGCTACGCCGCGTCGCGGAGTCTCTCGTGAGGCTACGCTCCCAATGTGAAGAGCCCAACTATTTTGGCGTGTCCTGCTCGTTTCTTATGGTATTGCGCGATTGGCGTTTCGCGGTGCGCTGTGTAACGAGAGTCCAAGTGATGATGGCCATAAGCCCCAGGAAGCCAACTGTGGAAAGACCTGCCGCCAGAAGATTCCCTCTGGACCAGTAAATGGGGGCGACTGCGCCCATGCAAAACGCGGGGACGAGATACAGTAGGACCCAGCCCTTGGGGCTTACATGGCGCTGCATGTCCAACACTCAGTATGGGTCTTGCCATCGGCGGTGCAGCAAGCTCCTGGCTATGAAGCCACCGCAACTCGGAGTCAAGCAGGACAGACAGCCTAACCGTGGCTGGTTCCTGCCAGCATCAGTGCTGCGGCCGGCCGCGGCTAGTAAGGTCTTGGGTATGTGGGTACTGCTCATGTTTCCTCCTATGGTGTGGACTTGGGTCGAGCAGGTGCATGTTGTTGTAGTTGCGGGGCCGCTGGAGCGCCGGAACTCCACGCGAGCGGTGGTGTCCGCTTACCCGCTTCAACGGGGACCTTGCCCAAGGTTCGGTTGATAACTGCACGGTAACATCAGGGTTGGGTCAGGGCAAGGCCTTGGCCGACCGGATCCTCGGCTGGTCGTCAGAGTATGGTGGAGTCAGGTTTGGGCGGATGGCGTGGCAGGGTACTGCCGCCTATATTCCATTCGACGAATCCTGACCGACGGCTGATCGAGCCGAGGCCCAGCTAGCCGTCAGCATGAGGCCGGCCATGCCAGCAGGCCTGATGCATAAATGAGCTCATCTCAGTTGCTCTTATTTTGTCTCCAGGATCTCCTTGTTGGAGAGGTACTGAGATATTCTCCCGCGATCATCGTTGGCAGTGAAGGAATTCGAAGAAGTATTTCCGATGGGGTCTTGGTTTTCCCGGACGGGCTACTCGGGCCTGTGGTTGTGTGGGTTTCTCCTGGGTCTTGCAGTCCGGGTCATCGTGTGGTTGACTTGGTGCTGTTCTTCGTTTTGCCTTTTGTGTGAGGGGGTTGTCGTGTATCAGCGCTTTTTGCGGATCGCTGCTATCGTGCCGGTTCTGATCATGGTGCCCGCGCTGATCATTGCTGTGGGCGGCGTGCTAGGCGGTGTTGACGAGCCAAAGTACGTGGGCGGTGTCGCAGTGAACGTCATGGTGGCGGTGTTGACGCTGGTGGTTGCGTTCGTGGGCGGGCGTATGCCTGGGCTG
>JBHADA010000200.1:0-8927 GCA_041854805.1 Arachnia sp. | reverse complement strand
GCCCGTCACCGTCGTCGTTCTCGGCTTCCGCAACGAGGACCCCACTCGCCCCAACTGGATCAACCGGTGGCGGGTTCGGATGGCCTTGCGCACAGCCGAGCGTTACGGTTCTGATACCCGGCTGCTCGTCTGCGGGGGAGACCCCGCGGGTGTCGGAGTGCCGGAGGCTGACATTCTTGCCCGGCACGCCCGGGAGCTGGGATTTGTGGGGCCGATCGATGCGGAGCGAGAATCGCGCACCACATGGGAGAACGCCGTTGCCCTCGCAGGCCTGCTCACGGATGCGCCCCGCGTCGCGTTGGCCACCAATCCGTTGCACGGGCTCAAGGCGCGCATATACCTCGCGAGCATCGATCCGTCATTGCGGGGGCGGTTCGTGCGCTCGGACGACACCCGTCCAGGCGAGATGTTTTGGGCCAAGCCGCTCGCTGTAGTGGTCGGGCTCGGCGATCTGGCGCGCGTGGCGACACGCCTCAGGGAGGGTGCTCAAGGCTGAGCGTCCGAGCGCTATCATCATGGCGCGCGGGCACGACGGCGTGCCACGTGAGTTACCGCAGGAACCAGCCTGTCCTGCGGCTGTTTGCCGTACGCGCCAACTTGCTATATAGTGGTTGTTTGCCCCGCTGTGCGTTTGTCCCGTTCGTTTGACACGGGATCGTCGCCATGCTCAGGGACTTGGCAAACATGCGTTCTTGGAAGGACCGAATCTTGGCCGCCTCGCGCTCCGCGTTGAAGAACACCAATGTCGTCTCGTCCACCGGTCGAATCTCCTTCGCGAAGATTCATGAGCCGCTGGAGGTGCCCAACCTCCTGGATCTGCAGATCGACGCCTACAACTGGCTCGTTGGAAACGAGACTTGGCGCGCGAAGGTAGAGGCCCAACTGGCCGCCGGCCGCACCGACGTTAACACCCGTTCGGGTTTGGAGGAGATCTTCTCGGAGATCTCCCCGATCGAGGACTTCAACGAGACGATGTCGCTGTCGTTCCGCGACCATCGTTTCGAGGAGCCCAAGTACACCATTGAGGAGTGCAAGGACCGCGACGTGACCTACGCGGCGCCGCTCTTCGTGACCGCTGAGTTCGTCAACAACGAGACCGGCGAGATCAAGTCGCAGACCGTCTTCATCGGCGACTTCCCACTGATGACGGACCGAGGCACCTTCATCATCAACGGCACCGAGCGTGTCGTCGTGTCGCAGTTGGTTCGTTCGCCCGGCGTCTACTTCGAGCAGACCCCGGACAAGAACTCCGACAAGGACATCTACTCCTGCAAGGTCATCCCCTCGCGAGGGGCATGGCTGGAGTTCGAGATCGACAAGCGCGACATGGTCTTCGTCCGCCTAGACCGTAAGCGCAAGCAGAACGTCACCGTTCTGCTCAAGGCCTTGGGCTGGACCGAGGACAGGATCCTCGAGGAGTTGGGGGAGTACGAGTCCATCCGCATGACGCTGGAGAAGGACTCCGTCAAGACCCAGGACGAGGCCCTGCTCGACATCTACCGCAAGCTGCGTCCCGGCGAGCCGCCGGCGCGCGATGCCGCCCAGCAACTCCTCGACAACTACTACTTCAATCCGAAGCGCTACGACTTGGCCAAGGTCGGGCGTTACAAGATCAACAAGAAGCTGGGGCTCGACCTGCCGTTTGATCAGCAGGTGCTCACCATGGAGGACATCGTCGCGGCCATCCGGTACGTCGTGGCGCTCCACGAGCATCGGGAGTTCCTGGGCGAGGTTCCCGTCGAGGCCGATGACATCGACCACTTCGGTAACCGCCGCCTGCGCACGGTGGGCGAGTTGATCCAGAACCAGCTTCGAACCGGCTTGGGCCGTATGGAGCGCGTGGTCCGCGACCGGATGACGACCCAGGACATCGAGGCCATCACGCCGCAGACCCTGATCAACATCCGTCCGGTCACAGCGGCGCTGAAGGAATTCTTCGGCACCTCGCAACTGTCGCAGTTCATGGATCAGAACAACCCGCTCGCGGGCCTGACGCACAAGCGCCGCCTCTCGGCCCTCGGCCCCGGCGGTCTGTCGCGTGATCGCGCCGGCATGGAAGTGCGCGACGTTCACCCGTCGCACTACGGCCGCATGTGTCCCATCGAGACCCCGGAAGGCCCCAACATCGGCCTCATCGGCTCGCTGGCCAGCTTCGCCCGCGTCAACGCCTTTGGGTTCATCGAGACGCCGTACCGCAAGGTCGTCGACGGAGTGGTGACGGACCAGGTCGAGTACCTCACCGCTGACGAGGAGGACCGGTTCTCCATCGCCCAGGCTAACGCGTTGGTGGATGCCGACGGGCGGCTGACGGAGGAGCGGGTGTTGGTGCGTCTCAAGCACGGCGATGTGGACTCCATCCCGGCGCGCGACGTCGAGTACATGGACGTGTCTCCGCGGCAGATGGTTTCCATCGCCACCGCTCTCATCCCGTTCCTCGAACACGACGACGCCTCGCGCGCTCTGATGGGTGCCAACATGCAGCGGCAGGCCGTGCCGCTGATCCGCAACGAGGCCCCCTTCGTCGGCACCGGCATGGAGCACCGTGCCGCCGTCGACGTGGGTGACGTGACGCTGGCGAGGAAGGCTGGCGTCGTCACCTCGGTGACCGCCGACATCCTGGAGATCGCCTGCGACGACGGCACCTACAACTCCTACAGGCTGGAGAAGTTCGTCCGTTCCAACGCGGGAACCTGCATCAACCAGCGTCCACTGGTGGTGCCGGGTGATCGCGTTGAGGTGGGGACCCCGTTGGCTGACGGCCCCTGCACCGAGCAGGGAGAACTGGCGCTTGGCAAGAACCTCCTTGTGGCCTTCATGCCATGGGAGGGCCTCAACTACGAGGACGCCATCATCCTTTCGCAGCGCATCGTCCAAGACGATGTGCTGACCTCGATCCACATCGAGGAGCACGAGGTGGATGCTCGTGACACCAAGCTGGGCGCCGAGGAGATCACCCGCGAGATTCCCAACGTCTCCGATGAGATGCTGGCTGACCTAGACGAGCGCGGCATCGTGCGCATTGGCGCCGAGGTCTCCGCCGGGGACATCCTCGTCGGTAAGGTCACTCCGAAGGGTGAGACCGAGCTGACTCCCGAGGAGCGTCTGCTTCGCGCCATCTTCGGCGAGAAGGCCCGAGAGGTGCGCGACACCTCCTTGAAGGTGCCCCACGGCGAGTCGGGCACTGTCATCGGCGTGCGCGTGTTCAACCGCGAGGACGATGACGAGCTTCCACCCGGCGTGAACCAGTTGGTGCGCGTCCACGTGGCCCAGAAGCGAAAGATCTCCGACGGGGACAAGCTCGCCGGGCGACACGGCAACAAGGGCGTCATCTCGAAGATCCTGCCGGTGGAGGACATGCCGTTCCTGGAGGACGGCACCCCCGTCGACATCGTGCTCAACCCGCTGGGTGTGCCGTCGCGAATGAACGTCGGCCAGGTGCTGGAGAACCATCTCGGGTGGATCGCCAAGACCGGCTGGGACGTCGAAGGCGTCAAGGAGGAGTGGGCACGTCGCCTGCGTGACGTTGGCCTCGGCCGGGTCGAGGGCAACGCGAAGGTCGCCACCCCGGTCTTCGATGGCGCCGACGAGCACGAGATCACCGGGCTGCTCAACAACTCGTTGCCTACCCGTGACGGCGAACGTCTCATCGACGGCACAGGCAAGGCCCGGCTCTTCGATGGCCGCTCCGGCGAGCCGTATCCGGAGAAGATCGGCGTCGGGTACATGTACATGCTGAAGCTGCATCACTTGGTCGACGACAAGATCCACGCCCGGTCCACCGGCCCATACTCGATGATCACGCAGCAGCCGTTGGGTGGTAAGGCCCAGTTCGGCGGCCAGCGCTTCGGCGAGATGGAAGTGTGGGCGCTCGAGGCCTACGGCGCCGCCTGGGCCCTGCAGGAGTTGCTCACCATCAAGTCCGACGACGTGCCGGGCCGGGTCAAGGTCTACGAGGCCATCGTCAAGGGCGAGAACATCCCCGAGCCGGGCATTCCGGAGTCGTTCAAGGTTCTCGTGAAGGAGATGAAGTCTCTCTGCCTGAACGTCGAGGTGCTCTCCGGCGACGGACGCGTCATCGACCTCAAGGACTCTGAGGACGACATGCGCTCCTCGGAGGACTTCGGCATCGATCTGGGCCGCCGTCCCGGCAGCGACAACTTCCTCGACGTCGGCGAGGTGTGAGCCGCGGTAATCCCGCGGCCGCCTCGGCCCACAACTTCATGCCACGAGCCCTGGAGTTCGTGGAGGCAAACCCAGGCGCCTACGGCCATATTCAGTAGGGGAAAGAGAAGAGCAACGTGCTGGACGTGAACTTCTACGACGAGCTGCGGATCGGCCTGGCCAGCGCCGATGAGATCCGCGAGTGGTCTCACGGCGAGGTCAAGAAGCCGGAGACCATCAATTACCGTACGCTCAAGCCCGAGCGCGACGGCCTGTTCTGCGAGAAGATCTTCGGCCCCACCCGAGACTGGGAGTGCTACTGCGGCAAGTACAAGCGCGTCCGGTTCAAGGGCATCATCTGTGAGCGTTGCGGCGTCGAGGTGACCCGGTCCAACGTGCGCCGCGAGCGCATGGGCCACATCGAACTGGCCGCGCCCGTCACCCATATCTGGTACTTCAAGGGCGTTCCCAGCCGGTTGGGCTACTTGCTCGACATCGCCCCGAAAGACCTAGAGAAGGTCATCTACTTCGCCGCCCACATGATCACCTGGGTGGATGAGGAAGCGCGTCACCGCGACCTCAGCAGCCTGCAGGCCAAGGTGGAAGTGGAGACCAAGCAGATCGCCACCAAGCGCGACGCCGACATCGAAGCGCGCATGCGCAAGCTGGAGGAGGACCTCGCGCAGCTTGAAGAAGAGGGCGCCAAGGCCGATATCAAGCGCAAGGTCCGTGAGGCAGCCGAGAAGGAGGCCGGTCAGGCCCGTAGCCGTGCTCAGCGTCAGCTTGACCGGATCGACGAGGTGTGGCAGCGGTTCAAGAGCCTCAAGGTGCAAGACCTCGAGGGCGACGAGATGCTCTACCGCGAAATGACCAAGCGGTTTGGCAAGTACTTCAAGGGCTACATGGGGGCCGAGGCTATCCAGAAGCGCCTAGAGAGCTTCGACCTGAAGGCGGAGTCCGAGGCGCTGCGCGATACCATCGCCACCGGCAAGGGGCAACGCAAGACCCGCGCCCTGAAGCGGCTCAAGGTGGTCAATGCCTTCCTACAGGGCGAGAACTCGCCCTCCGCCATGGTGCTTGACGCCGTCCCGGTCATCCCGCCGGACCTGCGGCCCATGGTGCAGCTCGACGGCGGCCGTTTCGCCACGTCCGACCTCAACGACCTCTACCGGAGGGTCATCAACCGCAACAACCGGCTCAAGAGGCTGCTTGACCTTGGGGCGCCGGAGATCATCGTCAACAACGAGAAGCGCATGCTGCAGGAGGCAGTGGATTCGCTGTTCGACAATGGCCGTCGTGGCCGCCCCGTCACCGGACCGGGCAACCGGCCGCTGAAGTCCATCTCTGACATGCTCAAGGGCAAGCAGGGACGTTTCCGCCAGAATCTGCTGGGCAAGCGGGTCGACTACTCGGGCCGTTCCGTGATCGTGGTTGGTCCCCAGCTCAAGCTGCACCAGTGCGGCCTGCCCAAGGCGATGGCCCTGGAGCTGTTCAAGCCGTTCGTCATGAAGCGGCTCGACGACCTCAACCACGCCCAGAACATCAAGGCCGCCAAGCGTATGGTTGAGCGCCAGCGTCCCATCGTGTGGGACGTGCTGGAGGAGGTCATCGCGGAGCACCCGGTGCTGCTCAACCGCGCTCCCACGCTGCACCGCCTCGGCATTCAGGCGTTCGAGCCGCAGCTCATCGAGGGCAAGGCCATCCAGTTGCATCCCCTGGTGTGTGCCGCGTTCAACGCCGACTTCGACGGCGACCAGATGGCCGTGCACCTGCCGCTGTCCGCCGAGGCGCAGGCCGAGGCACGTGTCCTCATGCTGTCGACGAACAACATCCTTAAGCCGGCCGATGGGCGTCCTGTCACCGTGCCGTCGCACGAGATGATCATCGGCATGTACTGGCTGACCATGACCCAGGAGGGCCTGCCCGGCGAGGGACGCGCGTTCTCCTCGGTAGCGGAGGCCATCATGGCGTTCGACCGTGGGGAACTGAAGGTGGGTGCGCCCATCAAGCTGCTCCTGACGGACGTGGTGCCGCCGGTGGGCTATGCCGGCAAGATCCGCGAGGATGGCTCGTTCCTGTTGGACACGACCCTGGGCCGCGCCCTGTTCAACGAGGCCCTGCCCGCCGACTTCCCGTTCGTCAACGAGCGTGTTGGCAAGAAGCAGATCGGCCAAATCGTCAACGACTTGGCGGAGCGTTACCCGCTCAGCGAGGCTGTGCGCACGCTGGACGAGTTGAAGGATCTCGGCTTCCGCTGGGGTTCTCGTTCGGGTGTGACCGTGTCCATCTCCGACGTGCAGACTCCCGCGCAGAAGGCCGACATCCTTGAGGGCTACGAGAAGCGCGCCTCGAAGATCGACCGTCTCTACGAGCGCGGCACGGTGACCGAGGACGAGCGCCGTCAGGAGCTCATCGCCATCTGGACCGACGCCACGGCCGAACTCACCGAGGCGATGAAGAACAACTTCACCGCTGACAACCCGATCTTCATGATGGTGGATTCGGGGGCCCGAGGAAACATGACGCAGATGCGTCAGATCGCCGCCATGCGAGGCCTCGTGGCCAATCCCAAGGGTGACATCATCGCGCGGCCCATCAAGTCGAACTTCCGCGAGGGGCTGTCGGTGCTGGAGTACTTCATCTCCACGCACGGCGGCCGTAAGGGGCAGGCCGACACCGCGCTTCGCACGGCGGACTCGGGTTACCTCACCCGTCGTCTCGTGGATGTGTCCCAGGACGTCATCATCCGCGAGGAGGACTGCGGCACCAGCCGCGGTCTGAACAAGGTGATCGCTACGTGGTTCACCGCTGGCGAGGATGAGACGGGCAAGCCGGTGCGCGTGCCCGCTGAGCCGTTCGCCAAGGGAGCCTCGGTGGAGATGGCTCCCGACGTGGAGACCGCGGTGTATGCGCGGAGCCTGGCCGTCGACGTCGTGGGCGGCGAGGACAACGTGCTCGTCTCCGCAGGCACGGACCTGGGCGACGCAGAGATCCGGCAACTGGTGGAGGCCGGTGTCACGTCGGTCAAGGTGCGCTCGGTCCTGACTTGTGAGTCGGCGGTGGGCACCTGCGCCATGTGCTACGGGCGTTCGCTGGCTTCCGGGAAGACGGTCGATGTGGGCGAGGCCGTGGGCATTGTCGCTGCCCAGTCGATCGGCGAGCCTGGAACCCAGCTCACGATGCGCACCTTCCACACCGGTGGTGTGGCGGGAGACGACATCACTCAGGGTCTGCCGCGCGTCACCGAACTCTTCGAGGCACGCCAGCCCAAGGGCAAGGCCCCGATCGCCGAGGCCGCAGGTGTCGTGCGGATTGAGGACGGCGACCGGACTCGCAAGATCATCGTCGTGCGCGACGACGGTGGCGACGACCTTGAGTACCCGGTGGCCCGGCGCGCCCGCCTCGAGTTCGAGGACCACAACGGGGTCCGTACGCACATCCGCGACGGAGTCCACGTGGAGATTGGTCAGCAACTGACGGCGGGACAGGTGGATCCGCAAGACGTGCTGCGCGTGCGCGGCCTCCGCAAGGTGCAGGAGCACTTGGTGGAGGAGGTGCAGCGGGTGTACCGCACGCAGGGTGCCCCGATCCACGACAAGCACATCGAGATCATCATCCGTCAGATGTTGCGCCGGGTGACGGTGATCGATTCCGGAGATACCATGATGATGCCGGGCGAACTCGTCGATCGCTCCGTATACGAGACGGCCAACCGCAAGGCACTGTCCGAGGGTGGCCGTCCGGCCGAGGGCCGCCCGGTGCTGATGGGCATCACCAAGGCATCGTTGGCCACGGACTCCTGGCTGTCGGCCGCATCCTTCCAGGAGACGACGAAGGTGCTTACCGACGCCGCGATCCAGGGCAAGAGCGACGCCCTGGTGGGCCTCAAGGAGAACGTGATCCTCGGCAAGCTGATCCCGGCGGGAACCGGCTTGGACCGGTACCGCAACATCCGGGTGGAACCCACCGAGGAGGCGCGGGCCCAGGCCTACACCATGAGCTACGACCCGTACGACTACTCGTTCGGTTCCGATGTGGTGGGCCCTGCCGTTCCGCTGGAGGAGATGGACTTCGGCGAACTGCGCTGAGTCAACGCGATGAAGGGGCGCCCGAATGGGCGCCCCTTTTCGTTGACCGGGAGCTTCTTCGAAGGCCCCGCTGGCCGGTCGTGGTGCGGCTCGCTTTGACCACTGGTTGAGCGTGACGTAAGCTTGTCGGGCGTGCCCGGACTCGGGTGCGTTTTGTGCGTGCCCTGGCAGGATGTGCCGCTCCTAAACGTTGCGAGGAGCGCCATCGGTGCGGAGTTCGCACGGCAGCCAACCGCGTGACATCGGGAAACGGTGACCTCGATGTGCCGTGGAACGCTGCGCCAGGGAAGTAACGCTCGCCCAGACAACGAAAGTGATACCAACAGGTGCCAACGATTCAGCAACTGGTCCGTAAGGGCCGCACCGACAAAGTCTCGAAGAACAAGACCCCTGCGCTGAAGGGCTCTCCCCAGCGCCGTGGCGTGTGCACCCGCGTGTACACCACCACGCCGAAGAAGCCGAACTCCGCCCTCCGCAAGGTGGCTCGTGTGCGTCTGAGCTCCGGCATCGAAGTTACCGCCTACATTCCGGGCGTCCACCACAACCTGCAGGAGCACTCGATGGTGCTCGTGCGTGGCGGCCGTGTGAAGGACCTGCCCGGCGTTCGCTACAAGATCATCCGTGGCGCGCTCGACACCCAGGGCGTCAAGGGGCGCAAGCAGGCCCGCAGCCGCTACG
>JBHADA010000199.1:0-5775 GCA_041854805.1 Arachnia sp. | reverse complement strand
CACCTCGGACGCAGCCCGCGACGACTACCTGGCCATCTTCGAGGGCACCGGCGTCTCGATCGCCGGCCTGAACTGCAACGGCAACCCGCTGCACCCCAACCCCGTGATCGGCGCCAAGCACGCCGACGACGTGCGCCGTTCCATCCGGGCGGCCGCGGCCCTGGGCCAAAACCGAGTGGTGACCATGTCTGGTCTGCCCGGCGGCGAACCGGGTGCCACGCGCCCCAACTGGATCGTCAACGCCTGGAACTCCGCCGCCTTGGACGTGCTGGACTACCAGTGGGAGATCGCGGCGAAGTTCTGGAGCGAGATCGACCAGCTCGCCAAGGACCACGGGGTGAAGGTGGCCCTCGAACTCCACCCGCAAAACATCGTGTTCAACGCCCGCGACATCCGCACACTGGTGAAGTTGACGGGCGCCACCCACGTCGGCGTCGAACTCGACGCCTCCCACCTGTTCTGGCAGCAGGCCGACCCCATTGCCGTGGCCCGCGACCTCGGACCGCTTATCTTCCACGCCGCGGCCAAGGACGTGCGGATCAACACCGAACATGCTCGGCTCAACGGGGTCCTCGACAACGGATTCCGGCGCCTCTCACCCGACGAGCCACGTACCAATCTTGGCGGCGACGAGTGGGCCAACGAATGGCCCAAGGACTCGTCGTGGGATTTCGTGGCGTTGGGCAAGGGCCACGACACCGCCTACTGGGCGGAGTTCATCCGAGCCCTCACGCAGATCGATCCGGACATGTGGCTCAACATCGAGCATGAGGACACCGAACTCGGGCGCGTAGAGGGCCTAGAAGTGGCGGCCCGGGTGTTGCGGGACGCCGCGGACCTGGCCAGCTAACGCGCCACCGCGTTACGCAGTGGCCGCCCCTCGCGCAACGCGGTGACGTTGCCCTCCAACAACGTGTCCGCGCCGAAGGGCCGCCCGCCTGCGACGTGCGGAGTGATGAGCACATCAGGGTGGCCCCACAACGGCGACTCGTCGGGCAACGGCTCCACCTCCGTCACGTCCAGCGCCGCGGCGGCAACCCGCCCCGAGTCCAGCGCATCCAGCAGTGCCGCCTCATCGACGGTATTGCCTCGCCCGACGTTGACCACCAGCGCCCCCGGCTTGAGTTCCGCCAGACGCTGCGCGTTTAATGCGTGCCGGGTGGCGCTCGTGGCGGGCAAGATCATGACGAGCAGATCGGTCTCGGCCAGCCGCCCGGCCAAGGCCTCTTCGTCGATGACAGGGAACCCGTGCCGCTGCCCCGCCGAGCGGGCCACCCCCACGACGTTGGCGCCGAGGGCCTTCAGCAGGGGCGACAAGGTGGCCGCGATGGACCCGAACCCCCATACCGTCACCTCCGCCCCATGCAGGGAGATGATCCTGCCGTCGTCGCCGCGTGGTTTCATGGCCCCGCCGAGCCGCCAGTCCCACGTCCGCTCGGTCTGATTCCGCAGCGCCAAGGGAAGCAGCCTCACCAGCGCCAGCGTGAGGGCGAGAGCATGCTCGGAGACGGTGATGTCGTGACTTCCCACCCCACTAGCGATGGCCACATCCGGAGCGAATCCGGCGGCCTCGACCACATCGGTGCCGGCGGTGAACGTCTGCACCAGCCGCAGCCGGCTCATCCGGCGTGCCGCGTCGGCCATGACGGGCGCGGGCTGCATCCAGAACACGAGAACCTCCGCGTCCAGGTGTTCGTCGGGCACGGGCTCGCGCCAGTTGACGACCACCACCTCGGCATCATCGATGGTGGGCATCGGTCCGCGGTAGTTGCTGGGGATCACAATCTTCATGTCTGTCCTTTCGGTCATATCCTTGCCCATCGCGGCCGACACGACAGCGATACCCCCGGAAGCGGGCCACCCAAGCGGCGGTTCCGCCGTCAAGTGGGTACTCTGCTGGGGTGCTGACCATGCAAGAAGCCCTTCGCCGCCTGTCCGACTACTGGACCTCCCAAGGTTGCCTCACCTGGCAGCCGTTCAACACGGAGGTGGGCGCCGGCACCATGAACCCCGCCACGGTGCTTCGCGTGCTCGGCCCCGAGCCGTGGGACGTTGCCTATGTCGAGCCCTCGGTACGGCCCGACGATTCCCGCTACGGCGAGAATCCCAACCGACTGCAGACGCACACTCAGTTCCAGGTGATCCTCAAACCAGAACCCGGCAACCCCCAGGAGTTGTACCTAGGCTCGTTGGAGGCGCTCGGCATCGACCTAGGCAAGCACGACGTGCGCTTCGTCGAGGACAACTGGGCCCAGCCTGCCATCGGCGCCTGGGGCCTCGGCTGGGAGGTCTGGCTCGATGGCATGGAGATCACTCAGTTCACCTATTTCCAGCAGGTGGGCGGGCAGAATCTCGACCCCATTCCCGTAGAACTCACCTACGGCGTCGAACGCATTCTCATGGCCCAGCAGGGCGTGACCCACTTCAAGGACATCGTCTACTCCATCGGCGCCGACGGGCAGCCCATCACCTACGGCGAGGCCTTCGGCCAGCAGGAATACGAGATGAGCAGGTATTACCTCGACGACGCCGATGTCGAGGCCAACCGGCGCCTCTACGAGACCTACGTGGCCGAGGCCACCCGCATGGTGGAGGCCCGCCTGCCCGTGCCGGCCCACGGCTACATCCTCAAGTCGAGCCATGCCTTCAACGTGCTCGACGCCCGGGGCGCCATCTCCACCACCGAACGGGCCAAGGCCTTCGCCACCATGCGTCGGCTCATGCGAGACACCGCCGCCCTATGGATCGAACGGCGGGAGGAGTTGGGCTTCCCGCTGCTGCGCGAATCTGTGGCCGCGGCCCCCCAGGAGGAGACCAGCCCTGCCTCCGTGATCACAGAGACGCCGCAGACGCTGGCGTTCGAGATCGGCGTAGAGGAACTCCCCCCGCATGTCGTGCCCGCCACCATCGACGCGGTCCGTGAGGCGCTGGCCGAGAAGCTGGCCGGAACCAGGCTCGGGCATGGCGAGATCGTCGTCGACGGCACCCCGCGCCGCATCGTCGCGGTGGTTGCCGACGTATCCGCGGGTGAGCCTGACGCGGAACAGCTCCGCAAGGGACCCAAATGGCAAGCAGCCTTCGACGCCGACGGCAAACCCACCAAGGCACTTCAGGGTTTCGCCCGGGGCCAGGGCATCGACGTGGCAGACATCGTCAAGGCCACCTTCGGCAACGCCGAACATGCGGCGGCCAGGATCACGGTCACGGGCCGCCCCGTGCTTGAGGTGGCGAGCCAGATCATCGGCGAGATCGTCACTGGGCTACGCGCCGAGAAGAACATGCGCTGGGCCGACCCGCACCTATCCTTCTCCCGCGCCATTCGCTGGCTGGTGGCCATGTGGGGCGAGACGGTCGTGCCCGTGACGGTATCCGGGCTGCGCTCGGGACGCACCACGTACCTGCAACGCCCTGTCGCGGGCGAGGAATCGGGACTTCGGGCCGATGGCGTCGTGGTGGGTCATGTCGATGTTGGCGATGCCGCATCGCTGCTGGGCGCGCTGGAGCGGGGCCGCATCGCTTGGCGCACCGAGCAGCGGCGCGCCAGTGTGGTGGCTCAAGCGAAGGCCCTTGCCGCCAGCGTCGGGGGCGAGATCGACATCGAGGCGGAGGCCTCACTGATCAACGAGATCACCAACCTTGTCGAGGATCCTCACGGCGTGCTGGGTCACTTCGATGAACGCTACCTCGACCTGCCAGATCAGATCCTCACCACCGTCATGCGCAAGCACCAGCGCTATCTTCCGGTCCACATCGACGGCGTCTTGGCACCACACTTCGTCACCATGGCCAACGGATCCTGCGACGATGATGTGGTGCGCGCCGGCAACGAGTCCGTCATCCGCGCCCGTTATGAGGACGCGCTGTTCTTCTGGAACGCGGATCTTGGCGCCGCCAAGGCCGACGAATTCGTGCCCGGCTTGGACAAGCTGACCTTCGAGGAGCGCCTGGGTTCCGTGGGTCTGCGCGCCCGCCGCATCGCCGATGTCGCCGCCAACCTGGCGGAGCGCATCGGCCTTGACGGCGATGAACGGGCCACCCTGACCCGCGCCGGCGAGTTGGCCAAGTTCGACCTGGCTACCCAGATGGTGGTGGAGATGAGTTCGTTGGCGGGCTTCATCGCCCGCGAATACGCCGTACGTCTGGGCGAGACTCAGAAGGTGGCCGACGCGCTGTTCGAGATGGAGCAACCACACACCTCGGCCGACCCGGTGCCCGCATCGACGCCCGGCGCGCTGCTTGCCCTGGGCGACCGGTTGGACCTTTTGGCCGCCATGTTCGCACTGGGCGCCAAACCCACCGGCTCGTCCGATCCGTACGGCCTGCGCCGTGCCGCCCTGGGCGTGGTACGGATCCTGCGCGAGTGTGCGCCGTTGGGCTCGCTCACCATCCGCGATGGCCTGACCGCGGCCGCCGAGCGCCTAGCGGAGCAGGGCATCGAGGTCTCCGGGGATGCCATCGACGCCGCGCTGGAGTTCATCATCGGGCGATTCGCCCAGTTGCTGCGCGACGAGGGAATCTCCGCCGAATTGGTCGCGGCCATCCTGCCCGCGGCGAACGCTCCGGGACGTGCGGCAAGCCTGCTTGACGAACTTTCCGCTGCGGCCAATGACGCACGTCTCCCAGACCTGGTGGCCACCAACGTGCGCATCACGCGCATCCTGCCCACCGATGCCCCGACCAGCTACGACGGCGCGGTGCTGCGGGAGCCGGCGGAGACCGCGCTCGTGGCCGCCGTCGAGGCGGCTTCGCCTGCGGCGACCATCGCCCAGGCCCTGGAAAGTAGCCCGGAGGTGACGGCAGCAGCGACGCGGTTCTTCGACGACATCCTGGTCAACGCCGAGGATCCGGCCTTACGCGCCGCTCGGCAGGGCCTGCTCGCCTCGGTGCTGGCGCTGTCACCGTCGGACGTCGACTGGAAGGCCCTCGACATCGCCCTAATCTGACCCCGCGAGCCGGCGGGGAGCCAGTGGCACCACCAGCGGGCTGCCCGTCTCGGGATCGGGAATGATTCGGCAGGCCACCGAGAACACGCGTTGCACCGTATCGGCCGTGATCACTTCCGCGGCGCTGCCGCTGGCCACGACCTCGCCCCGGCACATCGCGACGACCTGATCGGCGTAGCGAGCGGCTTGGTTGAGGTCGTGAAGCACCGCGACGATCGTCACGCCTTGGCTGACTAGCTCTCGGCATAGTTCCAGCACCTCGATCTGATGGGTGAGGTCCAAGAACGTGGTGGGCTCGTCCAGCAACAACACATCGGTTTGCTGAGCCAAGGCCATCGCGATCCAGACGCGTTGCCTTTGCCCGCCAGACAAGGTGGCCACCGAGCGCCGCGCGAGTTCAGCGATCCCGGTTCGCCGCATGGCTGAATGCACCGCCTGCTCATCCTCGTTCGACCATTGCCGCAACAGCCCCTGATGCGGAAACCGGCCGCGGGCGACAAGATCACTCACCGTGATTCCCTCTGGAGCGATCGCGGATTGCGGCAAGAGGCCGATGAACCGGGCGAACTGCTTTGAGCCGAACTGAGCGATGTCGGTGCCTTCTAGGGTGACCAACCCGCCTGTCGGACGCAGGATCCGCCCAAAGGCCCGTAGAAGCGTGGACTTGCCGCACGCGTTGGGGCCGACGACGGCGGTCATCTTGCCCTGCTCGATGGCAATGCTGACGTCTCGCAGCGCCGGCTTCGACGCCCTCGGGTAGGTCAGGCCGACGCCTCGCGCCTCAAGTCCCGCTCCCATGCGTCACCCCGCGAGCGATGTGGTCAAGGTGTCT
>JBHADA010000198.1:0-30867 GCA_041854805.1 Arachnia sp. | reverse complement strand
GGCCTCGGCCTTCTTCAACTTGCGGATGTACTCTTTGCCGGCCACTCGGAACGGCTGGTAAGCGGCGTAGCGTTCCAGCGTCCAGCCGTCGAGGCCGTCGAGCGCGATCGGCACGATGCCCGAGGCGGCCAACTTCTTGCAGAGCGTGGGGAAGTCGTCGAGCGATGCGGGCACATCGACTCCGGCCGCCGAGAAGAGCGCCTTGTTGTACCAGAACACCTCGATCCCGTACTCCAGCGGGATCATATACAGCGAGCCGTCGTCGAAGCGTTGATAGTCGAGGGCGGAGGGCCGGTAGGTGTCGGTGATGCCGAAGTTGTCGAGCAGGTCGGCGATGTTGACCATTCGGTTCTGCTTGGCGAGCTTCTGCGCGAACGGGGTCGCGTCCGTGTCGAACAGCTCGGGCAGCTTGTTGGCGGCCGCCAGGGTTTCGTACTTCTGGATGTAGGACGGGCGGTCGGGGGTGGTGATCAGCGTCAGCTTGAAGCCTGGGTGATCCTTGGCGTATTCGTCGGCGATCTTCTGCATTGTGGTGATGACGGCGCCGTTGGCGGGGCGCGACAACAACCAGGAGATCTCGCGAGGCTTGATCTCGCCTCCGGGATCGATCGAGGCCGCGGCGCTGGGGGTGTTCTTGCCTTTGCCGCAGGCGCTGAGCAGGGGTGCCGCGAGCACGGTACCGGCGAGGGCAAGGAATTGGGAACGCTTGATCATCATGTTCTTTCTCCTGTGAAAGGGGCGGTGGCGGTCAGGTTCGGCAGATGAGTAGTGAGGTGGGCGCAGGTCAAGGTACCGTCGAGCACGGCGAGGCCGACGCTGCCCGAGGTGTGGTCGTAGATGGAAGTGGACAGGCAGACCGTGCCGTTCACGCAGCATTGCAGGAGGTCGTCCTTGACAACGATGTCGAGGTTCGCATGGCCCGCGGAGAGGTCGACGGGGCGCTCGAGTTCGACGAAGTGGGGCACATCCCCGGAGACGTGCCACTGCTCGGTTCCGTGCACGTGGCGCGGCCAGCGGTCGAGCACCAAGCGGCGAGCGAAGGGCTCCAGCCGGAGCGCGTAGCCTCGTTCTCCCGCGGGATCGGTGCGCAGCAGCACGCTGACTTCCCGCGTTCCCGGTTCCCAGGCAATTTCTACCGAGATGCGGACGTTGCTGGGTAGGGGCGGAGTGAGCACACGGGACGCGTAGCTTTCGGCGTCGCCCAGTCGGATGGGTTTGGGCAGCGAATAGTCCGGTTCGAGGTAGGCGTCGAGCACCTCGCGGGGTAACCGGAAATCCAGGGTCCCGTCCTCGCGCTGCACGGCTTCTAACGCGGCGAGCGTGCCTGCCCATAGCCAGCGGCCGTCGTCGCGCTGGCCATCGCGCGAGGCGATCCAGCCGAAGAAGATGCGGCGGCTGCCCCACTCGGCAGACTTGGCGGCGTAGAAGCCTCGTCCGTCGAGGGTGTCGAACTCGGGCGCCAGCCAGGGGCCCTCGGGGGTGGGGGCCATGCGGTAGCGGGTGACGAAGCGGTCGGTGAATTCGGAGTAGACGAGGTACCACCACGAGCCCAACTGGAAGATCTCTGGGCACTCCTGCGTGATAAAGCGTCGCGGGTCCCACAGAGGCCGCGTTGGCCGCCAGGAGACCAAGTCGTCACTGAGGAGACGGGCGACGACACCACGTCGCCGGTCGGGGCCATCGAGGTAGCGCGCGGCGAGAATCATCGACCAGCCGCCGTCTGGGTTCCGGTAGACGAAGGGGTCGCGCCAGTCGGCGGGGTCGTAGCCCTCGGGGGCGCCGAAGGTGTCGGCCGGGTGCTTGACCCAGGTGACCAGGTCGTCGCTGGTGGCGTGGGCGACGAGTTGGAGTGGGCGGCCGTCGGGGGCTCGATGCGCTGGGTTGCTGGCCGTGTAGAAGATGTGGAAGAGTCCTTGGTCGTCTTGAACAACGCTGCCGGTGTAGGCGTTGAAGTCCGCGGCGTCGGTGCCGCCGGACGGAAGCACTTCGCCCTGCTCCTCGTAATGAACCAGGTCGGTGGTGGTCACCAGGTGCCAGGGCGTACCCGAGCCGGGAACGCGTCGCCTTTCCAGCAGGTAGTAGAGCTTGAACCCCTCCGCGTCGGCGTGAGGGATCACGTCGCCCACCCAATCGGGATGGGGCCGGAAGAAGACATCCGCTGGCACGTCAATACCCTTCAGTTAATCGATTAACCTGAGCGTAAACGCGGCTTGGCCGCAAGTCAAGCGTTTAACTCACTGAGATTTAGTCTCAACACGCCTGGTTTCGTTCCTCGCGAGCGCGTCGGCTACAACGGGCGCCGTGTCCGAAAAGCGCCAGACCAAATGAGCGGGCGCACGTAGGGTGAGCCCGTGTCCACGAAGTTCGCCCAGCGCTACGCCGCCATCCAGGCGCGCGACTCTCGCTTCGACGGTCAGTTCTTCACCGCGGTGCGCACCACGGGCATCTTCTGCCGGCCGTCGTGTCCTGCCCGCACCCCCAAACCGAACAACGTGGAGTTCTTTCCCACCGCCGCGGCCGCGCACGCCGCCGGATACCGGGCCTGCAAGCGCTGCCTCCCGAACGCGACCCCGGGCAGGCCCGGTTGGAATCTCGCCACCGACGTGGCCGCCAGGGCCATGCGGCTCATCGCCGACGGCGTGGTGGACCGCGACGGAGTCGACGGGCTCGCCCGCAGGCTCGGCTACTCACCCAGGCAGGTGCAGCGAATCCTGCAACGCGAACTGGGGGCGGGGCCGGTGGCGTTGGCCCGGATGAACCGAGCCGAGCTGGCCCGCAGCCTCATTGTCGGCACCAGCCTCCCGCTCGCCGACGTGGCCTTCGCCTCTGGGTTCGGTTCCGTTCGGCAGTTCAACGCCACCATGCGCCAGATCTATGGCGCCGCGCCCAGCCGGTTGCACCTGAGCCGCTGCCCGCGGCTGAGGTTCGAGTTGCCCGTGCGTCAGCCTTTCGACGCGGTGGGCCTCCTAGAGTTCTTCGCGCCCCGAGCCATTCCGGGGGTCGAGGCGGTCGATATCGTCGCCCGCCGCTACGCCCGCACCCTGGCGCTGCCCTCCGGCCCAGGCGCAGTCTCGCTGATCCTGCCGGAAGGCGAGGCCGTGCAGGTCGAGTTGGAGGTGGCCGAACTGTGCGACGTCCAGCCCGCTCTTAGCCAGGTGCGTCGGCTCCTAGACCTCGATGCGGATCCGTCCGCCGTGGACGCTCACCTGGCCTTGGACGAGCGGCTTCGCGCTAGCGTCGCGGCCATCCCCGGCATCCGGGTGCCGGGCGCCGTGAATGCGGAGGAGATGCTGGTGCGGGCGCTGGTGGGGCAGCAGATCTCGGTGGCCGCCGCCCGCGGGCACCTCGCCCGGTTGGCTGCCGCCGCGGGCGCCCCCTATCGCGGCGCCTTCGAGGGGCTGAGCCGGTGCTTCCCCACCCCCGCCTCCATCGTTGAGGCCATTGGCGACCCCGAATCCTTGGCCCCGGATAGGGTGCTGCGGCTGCCCAGGGCCGCGACTCGTGCGCTGGTCGACGTCATGGGTCGCTGCGTCGCGGGGGAGCTGGAGTTACACATCGGCATGGACGTCGACGAACTGCGGCAGGCCGTCGTCGCGCTTCCCCGGTTCGGAACCTGGAGCGCCAACTACGTGGCCCTGCGGCTGCTTAACCATCCCGACGTGTGGCCCGAGGGTGACGTGGCGCTGATCGCCGGTGCCAAACGCCTGGGCATCGTCGCCGAAACCGAAACGGCCAAGAGGGCGCATGTCGCGTTGCGTGAGATCGCGGCTCGGTGGTCGCCGTGGCGGTCCCATGCCGCTCTACACCTATGGAGGAACGCCTAATGATGTACTTCGCCAGCCTGCCCACCCCTGACGGGGAGTTCAGCGTCGTCGTCCGTGACGCCGCAGTCATCGCCTCCGGCTGGACCACCGACCGGGCCGACCTGTTGTCGCGCGTCAACGCCCAGCTTGTCGAGCCCGACCTGACTGACTCCGAAGAGGAGGCCGGGTTCGCGCTGGAGGCCGTGCGGGCCTATTACGACGGCGAGCTGAGCGCCATCGACGCCGTTCCCGTCCGCCAAGTGGCCAGCCCCTTCCGGGCCCGGGCCTGGCAGGAGTTGCGGGACATCGCACCCGGTGCGCCGATCACCTACGCGGAACTGGCCGGGCGGGCCGGGAACCCGGCGGCGATCCGGGCCGCGGCGGGTGCCTGTGCCGCCAACCCGGCCGCCCTATTCGTGCCGTGTCATCGCGTGGTGGCCAAGGGCGGCGGGCTCGCGGGCTTCCTTTACGGCGTCGACGTCAAGGCCCACCTGCTGGCCCACGAAACGCAACACGCCCCACGCGGATAGTCGCGTCGGTTGCCTGGTCTGAAAGACTGGACGGGACTGAAGGAGATGCCATGCGGGCAACGCTGATGTATGGACCTGGTGACGTCCGGGTCGAGGACCGTCCAGAACCGACAATTGAGCAACCCACCGACGCGGTGGTGCGCGTGGTGCGCGCCTGCGTCTGCGGCTCAGACCTGCACCCCTACCGCACGATGCCGGCCGCGCCCCAGGGGCAGACCATGGGGCATGAGTTCATTGGGGTGGTGGAAGAGACCGGCGCTGAGGTGGCCACAGTCAAACCTGGCGACTTCGTCATCGCCCCCTTCGCGTTCAGCGATAATACGTGCGAGATCTGCCGCGCCGGATTCCAAACCGCCTGTGTGCACGGCGGGTTCTTCAATACAGCCCAGTCAGAGTTCGTCCGGGTGCCACTGGCCGACGGGACCCTCGTCGCCGCCCCAGCCACCGACGACGAGCACGTCTTGGCCTCCTACCTGACCCTGGCGGACGTGTACCTCACCGGCTTCCACGCCGCGTTCATGGCGCGGATCGTCCCGGGCATGGACGTCGTCGTGGTTGGCGACGGCGCCGTCGGGCTATCGGCGGTGCTAGCCGCCAAGCAGATGGGTGCCGAGCGGATCATCCTGATGGGCCGACACGAGGCCCGCACGAACTTAGGGCTCCAGTTTGGCGCTACCGATGTCGTGGCCGAGCGTGGCGACGAGGGCGTGGCCCGCGTCCTTGAGTTGACCGGTGGGCTTGGCGCCCATGCCGTGCTGGAGGCGGTGGGTCACATGCCCGCCTACGAGCAGTCGTATCGGGTAGCCCGCTCCGGCGGCGTGATCAGCCGCGTGGGGGTGCCGCAATACGAGGAGGCGCCGGTGGGATTCGGCTCACTGTTCGGCCGCAATCTCACCCTGACCGGCGGCCCGGCCCCGGTGCGCGCCTACCTGGAACAGGCCGTCGAGGACGTGACCAGCGGCACCATCAACCCAGGCCTGGTCTTTGACGAACGTCTCCCGCTCGGTGAAGCGGCCCGCGCCTATCAGTTGATGGACTCGCGGCAAGCTCTTAAGGTCATGCTGGACCCAACCCAGTAAAAACCATCAGGCCTGGGAGATCTTCCTTTTAAGAAGAACGCCCAGGCCTAATGACTCGGCCTCACTTCAGGCCATCGGGCCACCAACTGGCTACCCTGATCGCGCACCTTCTCGCCGTATTCGGCACATTGGTAAGCGTTGCGGACCAGGCAACAGGCTGATCGGGGTTCGCCTTGTAGGTAATCTCTTTCGTGACGAGTGGCGCATCGCTCGCCGACGCGGCGATGGCGGTCAATTTGAAAGTGCCCTTGCCCAGGCCAGCCTTCTGGATCTCCGTGGGAATCTTGGCGGTGAAGGATCCCGATATCGTGACCACTCCGCCACCATTATTTACGCACTTGAAGTTCGTGAACGTGGTGTTGCTGCTGCTCATTACCGCATAACCTTTGACCATCGTCCAGTACTTTTGCGGACAGACGTGGGCCTCGACGGGGTCATCGACGAGAGGGCTGGTGGTTAGGGTCATATCGAACAGGCGTGCGGCCGTCTCGTTGCGAGGCAAGGTGCTTTCGCTGAATTTCTCACAACGCTCGGTGGCCTTTTTCTTTAGGTCTGGCCACTCGGCGATTCCGGGATGATCTTTCTCAAACTTGGTGACTGCCTCGCGGGCGGTTTTCGCTTCAGATGAAGCGTTCGCCGCTGCTTCCTGGGCCTTGGTCAGCGCATCGCGTTTGGCGACCAAACCCAGGTAGGTGGGGACCGCCAGCGCCAGCGCGCCAACCAATAGCACCGCCGCCACTATCAGGGCGACGCGGGGAGCAATCGATCGCTTTGGGGGCGGAGGCGTGGGAGCTTGGAAGTTGGGCGTGGTCATTCGATCTCCTTCAGCGAATCCTTGAGTTCCGCGAGTTTCTTTTCAGCCGCTTCCTTGTCGGCCTTTGCCTCCTGCTCCTTCTTCTCTTCTTGGGCGATAGCGTTCTTCGCCTCTTCAGCCTGCGGCGGGATCACCACGAAACTGACGATCAGCGCGGCTACGGCCGCCAACGAGATGACTGCCGCGCCAACCCACGAGAGGACGGCTTGACCGTTCTTCTTGCTTGGCTCGGCGGCCGCCGGGATCTGCACTGTCGGGGCCAGTGGTGCTGGGGGCACAGGGGATGCTTGTCCGGGCTGAGGGCTCGGGCCGACGCCGTGTGACTGCACCGTCGGAGCCAGTGCCGGGGATGCGGGGGGTGCTTGTCCGGGCTGAGGACTCGGGCCAGCGGCGTGCGGCTGCGGCGTGGTGCGTGGATCCATCACGCGCTCTGTCCACTGAGACCCATCCCACCATCTCAGGAGCGGGGAACCTCCGGGATCAGGCTGCCAACCTGGGGGATGCGACATCTGTCCTCCTCGACTCAACGTGGTAAGTGTGGCAAGTATGACACCGCTCAGTGTCACTGAAAATGGGGACAGAGCCCCATGGTGTAGGGGCATTCGTCGGTCAAGTCCCATGGTGTGGTGTTTTTCTAGGCGGTCAGGGGTAGGGGGTTGGGGGTCTTGTCGATGTGCTCGTGGAGGGTGTCGATGAGGCGGCGCATGGAGGTCTCGGAGAGGTAGCGGCGTTCGCCGTAGTGCCATTCTTCGTGTTGTTCAAGGAGGATCGCGCCGATGAGGCGGGTGACCGAGCCCTGGTCGGGGAAGATCTGGACGACGTCAGCACGGCGTTTGATCTCGCGGTTGAGGCGCTCGGTGGGGTTGTTCGACCAGATCTTGCGCCAGTGCTCAGCCGGCATCGCAGCGAACGCGGTCAGGTCCGCCTGCGCCTTGTCGAGCATCGCAGCGATCTCGGTGAAACCGGAGGCCTCGAGGCTATCGGTGACGTGTTTGTAGCAGGCATGGACGGCTTCGGTGGTGGTTTGGGCGAAGATCGTGCCGATCAACGCGTTGACGGGCTTGGAACGGGCTGAGCCAAGCGCACGGGTGACGTTGCGAGCGAAGTGGACCCGGCAGCGTTGCCAGGCTGCGCCGGGCAGGATCGCTTTGACAGCGTTTTTGAGTCCCTCGTGGGCGTCGGAGACGACCACGGCGACACCGAGCGGATCGGAGGGGCTAGCGACTTTCAATCCGCGGTCTCGCAGCGAACGCAGGAACTCGGTCCAAAAGTCGGTGGTCTCCGCATCACCGATGGCCATCCCGAGGACCTGGCGATGCCCGTTGACCGCGCAGCCGGTAGCCACAACTACGGCTTGGGACACCACCCGCCCGCCGATACGGACGTCGAGGTAGGTCGCGTCCAGCCACAGGTACGGATACCAACCCGAGGCCTCGTCGAGACGCCGGGACAGGAACTCGCCGACGTACTGGTCGATCTCGGCGCAGACCCGAGACACCGTGGAGCGTGAGATGCCGGCCTCGTTGCCCAGGGCTTTGACCAGCGCATCGACACGGCGGGTGGAGACCCCACCGATCCAGGCCTGAGCGATCACTGACCACAACGCCTGGTCTACCCGGCGTCGCGGCTCCAACAAGGAGGGGAAGAACGAGCCTTCCCGCAGTTTCGGGATCTGCAGCTCGAGCGTGCCTGACCCGGTCGCCAGCTTCTTCTCCCTGGTGCCGTTGCGGCGGGTGACCCGCTCGGGGTTGCGTTCGTAACGGCCCGCACCGATCCGGGCAGTGACCTCGGCCTCGATCAGTTCCTGCATTGCTGCCTCCAGCAGCCGTCGCTGGGCCTCGCCACGTTCCAGATGCTCGTGGCCGTCGAGCAGTTCGTTGATCAAGCCCTTTAGGGCAGACTGATGCTGATGGGTCATCGGTAGTGAGTCCTGTTCAGAGTAACTTGGCGGTTTCTCGATAGAGCATCCCCGATGGCCCATCACTCATCCGCGGACTCGCCGATCAGACCATCAGGAATGCCACCACGCTATGGGACTCACCCGCGGCATGCGTAGGTTCGCCGTGTTCGTGGAGGATGGTGGTGAACGGCTTGGCAAGTCAAACAGTACCAATGAGTTCAGAGAGTCATATGGCCCACGCCGCTTCTCCACCAGCCACTGCTCATTCCGCCGCTCCGCGGCCACGCCACAATTTTGTACAGACTAGTACGGATCCTGCAAGACGCGTGATGCTCGAACGAGGTCCGTCACAACGAGCAAACTGACGAGGTATGGCTGGGACGGACGTTACCTGCATGCGCCTGTGTGTTCCCGGCGGCGTGTCAGTGGCTCCAGATACCATGAGAAGATGTTGGCGACAGACCTCTTGGGTATCGCCGAGGTCGAGCGAGTCGCTACCCTCGGCGGGCTTGATGCGCGCACGCAGAGCGAGTTTGGTCAGTTCTTCACGCCCGCAGCAGCGGCTCGACTCATCGCCTCAATGCCTCGGCTACCCGAGGCCGGGACTCTGCGCGTACTTGATCCTGGTGCGGGCTCCGGTGTGCTAGCCGCAGCGCTCGTCAGCCGTGCACTGTCGGAGCGACCAGGCCTGTCGATTGAGATCGTTGCGGTTGAGCGCGACCCCACTGTACTACCGAGTCTTCGGGCCACACTTTCTGCGTGTGAGCGGGTTGGCCGTGGCCGAGTCCACGCCGAGGCTGTCGAAGCGGACTTTATTCTTGACTCCGTCGGCTTAGGTGCATCACTCAGCTTGGATGGCCAGTTTGATCTCGCGATCGAGAACCCACCGTACGGGAAGCTGGCGGTGTCGAGCGCACATCGGACGGCCATGCGTGCTGCCGGAGTCGATGCGCCGAATCTGTATGCGGCGTTCCTCGCCCTGTCCGTCGCCGCCCTCAGGACAGGCGGACAGGTCGTCGCGATCACTCCCCGCTCGTTTTTCAACGGCCCATACTTCGGCGCGTTCCGTGCCCACTTGCTTGACTCAATCGCGCTCGACCGAGTGCACGTCTTCGATTCCCGCTCGGCGGTCTTCGCAGATACCGGAGTCCTCCAGGAGAACGTGGTCTTCGCTGGAACACGCGGCGCGCCCCCTCGGGTCGTCGAACTCTCGGTCAGCCGCGACCATACCGACGACATCTCGTCCCGCGCCGTTGCCTACGAAGAGGTCGTCTTCCCCCACGACCCCAACCGATTCATCCGGCTGGCAACCAATGTCGACGATACGGCTGTCGCTGATGTGGTGCTCTCTCAGCCGTGCTCGCTGACCGATCTTGGTGTCCAGGTCTCCACTGGCCGGGTGGTGGACTTCCGGTCACGTCATGCTCTGAGTGCTGTCGAGCAGCCGGGCGCCGTGCCATTGGTCTACCCCGGCAACCTCCGGGACGGCGGCGTGCTCTGGCCGCGAGAGATTCGCAAGCCCCAGTGGTTCCAACCCAGTGACGACAAAGACCGCAGCATGCTCCTACCAGAGGGCTGGTACACGATCGTCAAGCGTTTCAGTGCGAAGGAAGAGCGCCGACGAATCGTTGCATCGGTCTGGTCGCCCGTGGATAACCCCGGCGAGGTGGCGTTTGAGAATCACCTCAATGTCTTTCATGTCAGCGGCCACGGCTTAGACGAAAGTCTTGCCAAAGGCATCGCCGTGTGGCTCAACTCCTCCATCATCGACAAGTTCTTCCGAACCTTCTCCGGTCACACTCAGGTCAACGCCACTGACCTACGAACATTGCGGTTCCCCACAGAAGCCGCGTTGCGCGAGTTGGGCTGCAACGCGGTCACGTCTCAGCTCGAAGTGGACTCTTTGGTCAAGGAGTTAATCGCCGCATGAGCGAGTTGAGCGAGACCGGCTATGAGCGAGTGGAGGATGCGCGGATAGTTCTTGAAACGCTCGGCATGGACGCTGAGCGCAGCAACGAACGATCGGCGCTTGTGCTTCTGGCGCTTCTACGCCTCGCGCCGTCCGATTCTTGGGCAGAGGCTACTAACCCGATGCTCGGCACGCGGGCGATCATGGACTTCATCCGCGACGAGTATGGCAAGGACTATGCACCGAACACTCGCGAGACCGTCCGACGGTTCACGCTCCATCAGTTCGTGGAGGCACAGCTCGTGGTGCAGAATCCCGACGAGCCGCAACGCCCAGTCAACTCCCCGAAGTGGAACTACCAAGTCACCGCCGAGGCGCTAGATGTCCTGCGTGCATACGGCACCGAATGCTGGCAGCCGGCAGTCGATCAGTACCTCGCTGAGCTACCAGGGCTTAGGGCCCGCTACGCGGCCGCGCGCGAGATGGATCGCATTCCGCTCACTCTGCCGAACGGCTCGGGCTTCACCCTGACGCCCGGCGGCCAAAACCTGCTGCTCAAGGCAATGGTCGAGGATTTCTGCCCTCGCTTCACGCCAGGCGGTCAAGTGCTCTACATCGGCGACGCAGGCGACAAATGGACGCTATTCGAACGCGACACCCTCGCCTCCCTCAATGTGAAAGTCAACGAGCACGGCAAGATGCCTGACCTCGTCATCTACCTACCGGACCGTAGCTGGCTGGTGCTCCTGGAAGCAGCAAGCTCCCACGGCCCGGTCGATTCCAAACGACAAGCTGAACTCGCCGACCTGTTCGCAGAGTCAACAGCAGGCCTCGTCTACGTATCCTGCTTCCCAGACCGCGCCGAGTTCCGCAAATACGTTGACAGGATCGCCTGGGAGTCCGAAGTCTGGTGCGCCGACCATCCGACCCACATGATCCACTACAACGGCGAACGTTTCCTCGGCCCGTACCTGTAACGTCTGCGTGGCGAGCGCGCTTGAAGTCAGCTTGCAGTCCGCTGGGCAGGTGCCAGTTTCGCAACCGAGGTCAGCGGGTCATTCCGGTCTTCTACGTCCTCACCTATTAGAAAGCGCCGTGTGCGGTCCGAGTAAGACGATGCAGGAACGACTCCAGCATGTGACGCGCAAAATACTCCTGCGTCGGTGCACCGTGGTCTAGGCCATCGAGGCCGAGATTCTACGGGCTAAGCTTGCTTCGCAAGCCTCACGGTGAAGCTCCGAGAGCAGCTCATTCGTTCGCTCGAGCTGCTGCTCGGGCCTTGTCCCAGCTCCCGAACCGCATGGTGATGGTGCCGACTGCGGGGGCGCCATACGCCTCCCTCCAGTCCTCATACATGGTGTAGCTCCCATCCGGCTTCATCTCCAAGAACACACGCAACCAAGCCAAGAGCTCGTCGTCAGGGATCCTGGGCTGCTTCTGCACGGTCACGCCACCCACGGCCTCAACTAGGTCGCCCCAACGCATGCCACTCCTGCGGCAAATCGTTGTTGCGCCAGGCCGCTTCGTCGCCTGCGCCCATTCGGTGTAGCGGGCCATGGTGATGTTCCTCCCGAGCGCCAGACGCGCTGCGCGCATGTGAACTATGGGATCCTCCACATCCAAAAAGCTGGGCCAATCGCGCGGCGCGGAGACAGCTTCGATCCACGCCTTGTCTCGCTTGCTTCGGCCCCGCAGGATGCGTAGGGCTTCGTCACGCAGCTCGCTCCACCTCTGAGGCAGGCGCTTCCGAATGGTCGCCAAAGACGGGGCACCCTCCAGCGCTTCCAACCAGTCCTCGAACTCTTTGGCCGTGAATTGACCAGCCCGTGTACCATCCAGGAGCGCTGCCCAGAGGTCCTCATCGGAGTAGCGTTGTTCACGCTCGATGGGCGGAGCGTCCTTGATCCCAGCGCGTGCCGCCGCGTTGTTCCACGAACCGAACCGAATCGCAATGGTTTGGTGACCAGGCACGCCAGAATCTTTCGCCCAGCGACTGTACGCGGCCCCACTTGTCTCTCCAGTCTCTGCATGGAAGCGCCTCAGGTCGGCCAACAGGTCGTCAAGGGAGCGCCCCTTTGAGGCCTTCTTCTTGACGAGCTCGTGCCTGTTGCGGTGTCGTCCCAGGTGTTTGCGTACCACCTCCTCATCCAGCTTCAGATGTCTGACAGCATGCTCAATGGGCGCTCCGACGTTTGCCTCCGACCATTCCAGAACCCTCCTTCGCTCGGTGGCTTCCTGCATCGCCAATGCCCGGCGGCGCGCGGCATTGATTGAGGTAGTGGACCAAGGGGTCTTGGTGTTGATGATTTGGCGAATACGTTCGCGCGTAACACCGTAGGCATTACCAATCTCTTGCAAGGTCTCTCCAAGCGCATAGCGCTTGGCCATCTGGTAGGCCCGAGAGAGATCCGCTGTGTCGAGCACCAAGTGGTCGATCAAGTCGTCCTCGGCTTCATCGGCCAGTCGGTCTACTGGGCCTTCCTTGCCTTCCGCCATGGGCTACTCACTCCTCGTCCGGTTTTGAGGTCACGCTCAAAGACGCCTGCATCGCGTCGCATCTGATGAGCCGGGCCAGTCTGGTCGCGCGCTGCCACAGAGCAGAGTCAATCGGAGCGTTGCCGCGCCTGGTCACCACGTTCAATGGTGCGTCGTCGTGCTCTGCCACGTGCACAGATGCGCCAGAAGAGTTCCTTGAGTGATGTCTCCGGTCCCCAGACGACGAGGAGACCCCTGGAGGCACCCTGCTCAGCGGAGCATCGTATCGGCTTCTCATGCACTGAGCCGTCCACGACTGTCCAGTCCTTTCCCAGTACTGCTTCGGTCACCCCTGCGGCTCCAGCGGCTCGGCGTTTGGTGAAGCTCGCGTATGGCCCAACTGCTTCGAGGGCGCGCCGGTACTCCTTCGCTGGGCCGTCCTTGATCCAGACTCCGATCCGATCGACAGGGATGTGCGGTGCCGACTTCCGGGAACCAGGCCTCACGTTGACATGGTTGACCAGCGTCGATGGCGTCAACCGTGCTGCGGGATCCCGCAGCAGCACTTCCGTCATCACGCTCTTCCCGCATCCGGTTCTGGCGTCAGTTGAATCGTATGTGAATCGCGCACGGCTGCCGTGGTCGACGACCATATGCGCACCATGAACCTGAGCGAAGTCAGGTCGATCGTTGAATCGTCGGGGTGTAGTTGCGTGGGTTCGAAGTGGTCGCTCAGGTCGTAGGGCACATGCGACTGGCGGGAGGCGACGATGAACCGGTATCTGGCGTCTTCTAGGGTGTTGAGGTTGTCCGCTGACAGCATCCCGGCGTCGGCGACCACGACCTGTTCGTCGATGCCATGGCGGGTCTTGAACTGCTCGATCACCGGGATCAGGGTCTTGGTCTCGGCCTTGTCACCCTCGAACAGTAAAACGTCGAGGTCGCGGCGCTTGAACTTCCCTGTGCATTGTCGCAAGTGAAGCTGACCAGCGTACGGACTTGACAGCACTCGTGTGTCGCTGCGTGTGGTCGTTGATGCCGGTGAGCCTCGGCCTCGGCCGGTAGAGTTGGACGACAAAGGATGGCGGGTGACCGAGGAAGGCAGACCATGGCGCGTGCGGACTTGCTTCTCGACCTCGTCGCGGCCGAACGCCGTGGCGATCGAGACCGTTTCCGCGTTCTCGTCGAGGCGGTGATTGCTGAGGAGCGAGCCAACCAGCACCACTTGGTCGCCGACCGCCTGTCTGAGCTGATCACCACCACAGGACAAAGCGCCCCGCGTGATGACCGCGCCGCAGCTATGCGTGACTTGGTGCAAGAGCTCGTTCCCCATCGACGGCTAGACGAGTTGGAGCTTGCTCCTGTCCCGCGCCGGGTCGTCGCCGAACTGATCGAGGAGCAGAAGCGCGCCGAGCTGCTGCGCAGCTACGGAATCGAACCCCGTAATCGGCTGCTGCTTTCCGGCCCGCCGGGCAACGGGAAGACCAGCGTCGCCGAAGCCATCGCCTCCGAGTTGATGCTGCCGTTCTATATCATCCGCTACGAGGGCGTCGTATCGAGTTTCCTGGGCGAGACGGCCGCGCGGCTTGACCACGCCTTCGAGTTCGCCCGCACGCGTCGCTGCGTGCTGTTTTTTGACGAACTCGACACCATCGCCAAGGAACGATCCGACGAGCACGAGACTGGGGAGATCAAGCGGGTGGTTTCAACGCTGTTGCTCCAGATCGACCGGCTGCCTCCGCATGTGCTGCTGGTCGGGGCGACCAACCACAGCGAGCTTCTTGACCGGGCGGCATGGCGACGTTTCCAGATCCGCGCTGAGCTCGAACCGCCTACTCGCGCTCAGGCTACCCGCTTTTTGGAACGTCTCGCTGCTCGCCTGGGTGGTGACCTCGGATTTGCCCCCCGTACCCTGGCGGACAAGCTCGCGGGAGCAAGCTTCTCTGAGCTAGAAGAATTCGCGCTAGACGTGCGCCGCAGAGCAGTGCTCGAACTCCCAGACAGCAACCTCAGGCGCATCGTCCAGGAACGTCTTGAGCACAGGCGAGATCAGGCGGCGGGATGACCGGCCCGCGGCGGCCGCTCCTAGCATTTGGGTCGCCCACAGTGGAGGGGCGGTCGAAACAGAAGGGAAAAGATCTACCGCGTTTGACCAAACCGAGCGCAGATCGGCAGGGCGCACGGCTGACGCCGCAGTTCAGCGAACTGACCGCAGCGTTCAACGCTGAGCGGGCACGTCTTTCCGCTAACACGCCCGATGAGGTCGACCCGGCGCTGGTGGTCGTCTTCGACCTCGCCGGAAGCATCAAGGACTTTCGCCACGCGATCGACAGAGTCGACGGGCTGGAGTTCCTGTCCGAGCTGATCGGGGATCAATCGGACCCAGATGACGACTTCCACATGACCGCCCGCAAGAGCGGCCGCACGGACAAGCCCGTTCAGCACTCCCTCTACTTGATGATGTCGAACGCCAAAGCGATCGACGAACTCCTGCGCTTGTTCACAGCCTGGCAAACAAACCCGTCGGCATCATTCGACCATGGTTTGGGCAAGTTCAAGGTCGCGTTCCAGCAACTCAGCGCGATCCGACGATGGGGAGCAGAGGACCGCATCCGAGAAACCGGTCTGCGCGAGCAATGGCAGGAGCACCTCGACCTAGTCGGCAAGTCCGTCAGCTTCGTGACAGTCGAAGTCGAGTTGTGGTACCGTCGAGAAGCTACAAGGCGCTTCGAGGCGCAAGCCCACGTCGAGCGGATCATTTCTGAAAGCGGTGGCCGTGTGCTCGACTGCTCTCAGATCAGTGAGATCAGCTACCACGCACTGCTTGCGGAACTGCCAATCCAACAGATGAACTCGCTGCTGGCCGACGGTGCTGAGGCGATCCGCCTGCTGACCACCGACGAAGTGATGTTCGTCAGCCCTTTCGCGCCCATGACCGTAGCGCCGCCAACTACGGAACCGGTCAGCCGGGCCGACCTCTCACCCGGACAACGCGCTACTGGTCTACCCAGGATTGCTCTGCTGGACGGGTTGCCGTTTGCCAACCACGACGCCCTCGCCGGTCGCTTGATCATCGATGACCCCGACGGACTCGGCGAGAACTACCCAATGGGCTCGCGCCACCACGGGACCACGATGGCCTCACTGATCATCCATGGCGACCTCTCTGCCAGCGGCAAACCGCTCGACCGGCCGCTATATGTGCGGCCGATCATGCGGCCCCAGGAATTCACCGAACATGAGCAGATCCTTCCCAAGCGATTACTCCCTGACCTGCTGCACCGCGCAGTAAAACGAATCGTCGAAGGGGAGGCGGGCCGCGGCCCGGCCGCACCAAGCGTGCGCATCATCAACCTCTCTATCGGTGCGCAAGCGCGGGCGCTCGTGCGCAGGATGAGCCCTGTGGGACGGCTTCTCGACTGGTTGGCTCATTCCTACAACCTGCTGTTCATTGTTAGTGCCGGCAATCACCTCGGCCCGCTCACGATCCCAGCAGATGCCGCTAGCAGCGCCGAATCGGCACGATCCGCTGCGCTCAAGTCTGTCTACGATGACGCATTACTGCGAGGAATCCTCCCTCCGGGCGACGCCCTCAATGCACTTACTGTCGGAGCCACCCACAGCGACGGACTCGAAGATATCGACGTACCGGATACGGTCTGGGACATCACTCACCTGAACTGCCCAGCTCACTACGGGGCGACCGGTCCCGGCATCGACCGCTCGGTGAAGCCCGACCTGTACCACATCGGCGGCAGGGCGCTATACACCCGCCCTGTCACGTCGCCCAGTGGACAGGAAACCGTCACATTGGAACTGGCTAGGACCGCAGCAACTGGACCAGGCCTGCAAGTGGCAGCGCCCGGGCGAGAGGGCGTAACCGATAGCACGGTCTTCACCGTCGGCACGAGCAACGCAACCGCATTGGTGACCCGTGAAGCCAGCCGCCTGTTCGACATCCTGGAGGCCGGTGCCGATGATCCTGAAGACCTGCCGCTGCCGGACTCGCAGTACCACCCACTGCTGGTGAGGGCCCTTCTCGCCCATGCCAGTAGTTGGGGAGGATGGGATAAGCGACTGCGCCGTGAACTTGGTCTAAACAATCAGCAGGCTCGCCGCTATCTGACCGCTCTCCTGGGCTATGGCCGGATCGACACTGATCGACTCGGAGCCGCGGCCACGAACAGGGCAGTTCTGATCGCCGGGGGATCGATCGAACGCGACCAGCGACACACCTACGAGCTGCCGCTGCCGCCTTCCCTGCGTGCCCGCGCCGAGTGGCATCGCTTCACTATCACCCTCGCCTACATGGCCCCCACCGTCAGTCAGCTCAACCGCTACCGAGGTGCGAAGGTCTACTTCGCTACTCCAGATATGCAACTTGCCGGCGGTGACCGGATCGACGCAGAACACAACTCGGTCAGACGGGGAAGTCTTCAACACGAGATCATTGAAGGTACTCGTGCAATGGTGTTCGGCAGTGGAGACATCTTCCCGATCCACGTCGAGTGCATGGATGACGCCCAGCGGCTTGGCGCCAACAAGACTGTGCGATATGCGCTCGTCGTCTCCGTAGAGACGGCAGAACGGACATCGGACACCATCCATGACGAGGTACGAGAGAAACTGCGGCAGCAGGTTCGCGATCGCGTACGCGGTCGTGTGCAGAGCTGATGTACATAACGACTGCGAGGCAAGCTGATCACCTATAGCCTATGTACGAGTGCGGAGCACGTACATGGTGGCCGGGGTGGATGTGCGCGATGACTTCGGTGACTCCGTGTGAGGCGAGTTCGCCAAGCATGAGCCTCACAGACTCGGTGGTGTAGCCGTTGCCCTGCCACGGTTTCCCGATCACCCACGCGATCTCGGCGGGCCCACCCGACGTCGGAACCGTCGCCTGCACGTAGCCGACTGCGGAACCCCCGGCTCCGTCGGTGACGATCCAGTTGAACCACAACTCCGAACCATCGGCGGGCCCACCACGGACCTGGAACGCATACTGGTGTTTTAGTTAGGTCCGCCTCGCTGGACGTCTCCTGATCCGGTGAGTTTGGAGTGCCTGGGGTGCGTGATCGCTTACGCGTCGCCCGTGACAACGGCCGACTGGAGTTCCCACCCCCTTCCGACCCACGAACAATCGTAGACGCGTACCTTCGCGATCTGCGAGCGCCGCCGAGATCGCGCGCCGGCTCCCTCATGGATCTACAAGCCCGACTGGAGGGCACGTCGGGACGAACTGAACGACGCGCCACTGGCGGCCGAAGAGGTGAGGTGGTCCGGGCCGCGACCGAACGCCTTCCGGATTCTCAACCAGCGGGAGCCTCCGAGTGGATGCGCAGCGCGGCGACGAAGTCTCGGTAGAGGGCGTCTCGTGCGAGGAGCTCCTGGTGAGATCCCGCGTCGCGGATGCGACCTTGGTCAAACAGGACGATACGGTCGGCGTCAAGCACTGTGGAGAGGCGGTGGGCGATGGTCAAGACCGCACCGGTGCGCGCGGATTCGACGATGATCCGCTGAATCGCTGCCTCGGTGGTGCCATCGAGTTGCGCGGTGGCCTCGTCGAGCAGCAACACCCGAGGCTTTCCCACCAATGCCCGCGCGACGGCGAGACGCTGACGTTCGCCTCCGGATAGCGTCGTGTCCGCGACCTGAGCGTCGAGACCATCGGGTAGCGAGCGGATCTTCTTCTCCAGGTGCACGGCGGAAAGCGCGTCCCATGCTTCGGAGTCGGTGGCGGTGTCGTCGCGGAACAACACGTTCTCCCGCACAGTGCCAGGAATGATGGGGGTTTCCTGTTCAACGTAGGCGATACGAGAGCGAACCGCATCAATGCTCAACTGCTGGTAGGGGATGCCGTCGAGTTCGAGACTCCCGCTGGTGGGGTCGATGAAACGCAGCAGCAGCGAAAACACAGTGGTCTTGCCCGCGCCGGAGGGGCCGATGAAAGCGATATGCCCGGTGCGAGGAATCTCCAGACTCACCCCAGACAGCGCAGGGTGCCCGGCGCCCTCATACCCGGCTGTCACGTCCCGAAGCGCGAGAACCGGCGTGTCTGGCCCGGGCGTCACCGACGCGGCCTCCGGGTGGGTACTGGTGTCTTCCTGGTCAAGATGCTCGGTCTCGCGAATGCGGGCGGCCGCTGCGAAACCTGACTGGAGGGACGATAGAGCGCTCGCCAGGTCGGTGATCGGGGCGACGATGTTGAAGGCGTAGAGAAGGAATGCGACCAGCGTGGAGACGGCAAGGTCGCCGAGGGCGACCCGCCCGGCTCCGATACCGAGAATGATGATGATCGCGAGCTGCGTCCCACCACCCGCAACCGCCCAGGTCAGAGCAGAGAACCATACCGAGCGGATCGAATGACGCGCCGACTCCTCGGCTCGCTTGGTGACTCGGCCGATCTCCCTGGTTTCGGCCCGGGCGGACTTCACGGTGCGCAGTGCCCGCATGCCGCCCTCCAGCGTCGCGCCAAGTTCCCCGATGGCCTCCTGAGCGTGCTTGTCGGCCCTCCCGATCTGCGGCAGGAACACGCCGAACATCCCGCCGATCACCACCAGCGCTATCAACATGGTCAGCAGCAGTGGCCAGTCGAGGACCGCCATCAACACAATGGTGCCGGCCAGCGACACGGTGCCATTGATGAGTTGCACGACGCTCGACGTCGTAGCCTCGCGCAGTAGCACGGTGTCACTGGTGACACGGGTCACCAACTCCCCGGTCTTGAACCGTTGCACCTGCTCCAGCTTCGCGCCAAAGAATCGTCGAATCAGCGAACGGCGCGCGTCGAGTACGATGTTTTCCGCGAGCCTCCCAAGCAATACCGTCTGCGCCAACCCGGCGACGGTGTCAAGGGCCAACAACACGACGAGGACCGTCACTGGCCCAGCGATATCCAGGCTCTTTTCGAGTGAGTCGAGGACCCATTTGGTGGCGAGCGGGCTCGCCAGCATCATCGCCGTCGCGACCAGCCCGAGCAACACCCCGAGAACGATCGTGCTCAGGTGGGGACGCGCGAACGACCACAGCAACGTGACGCTGGTCCGGAACGGAATGCTTGAGACGGTGGCGGGGTTGTGCTCGTCGGTCGAGGATGGCGTCGGGTTGCTCATGAGTCCTTCCCGGTTGTGATAGGCATCGAGTGGCCCTGGTGCGTGCGGCCCACCTCGGCATCCGTGCTGGAAGGTTAATCCCACACTCCAAATGCGGTGCGAAACTCGGGACGCTCTTCGACGCTTCCGGATACGCCGCAGGCACGGATATAGCGGCGACGGCACCCCGCACGCGTGTGGAACCTATGGTGGTGTGTACAACCCGTTGCCTCACCTCGTGGGCGGTACACGACGACAGTGTATCGCCCCCACAGCCCCCATGGAAAGGAACACCATGACCCAGCCCTATTCGGAGCGCGTCGAGGCGCTCGTCTCCGCCATGACCACCGAAGAGAAGCTGGGGCAGATCACCCAGTTCTTCTACTTCAAACTCCCCGACGACGCCGACCTCACCAACGCCAGCGACGAGATGCGCGACCAGACCGCCATGGTGGAGGAGGAGCTGGCCGCCGGGAGGGTGGGGTCGCTGCTATTCGTCCGTGACCCCGCCGACACCAACCGGCTGCAGCGCGCCGCCATCGACGGCAACCGGCACGCCATCCCCGTCCTGTTCGGCTACGACGTCATCCACGGCTTCCGCACCATCTTCCCCGTGCCCATCGGGCTCGCCGCCAGTTGGGACGAGGATCTCGTCGAGCGCGTCCAAACCGTCGCCGCCCGCGAGGCCCGCGCCGCCGGCATCCACTGGGCGTTCGCCCCCATGGTCGACATCGCTCGCGACCCCCGCTGGGGCCGCATGATCGAAGGCGCGGGCGAAGACCCACACCTGGGCTCCGTCATCGCCGCCGCGCAGGTGCGCGGCTTCCAAGGGGAACGCCTCGGCGCGCCCGAGCACATCATCGCCGGACCGAAGCATTTCGCCGGCTACGGCGCCGCGCTGGGTGGCCGCGACTATGACGAGGTCGACCTGTCGGAGCAGGAGATCTTCAACGTCTACCTGCCGCCCTTCCAGGCCGCCATCGACGCGGGCGCGGGCAACATCATGTCGGCCTACATGGACCTCAACGGGGTGCCGGCCACGGGCAACAAGTGGCTGCTGGACGACGTGTTGCGCGGCGACATGGGCTTCGCCGGGTTCGTCGTCTCCGACGCCGACGCCGTGCGCAGCCTGCACACCCACCACTTCGCCCGCGACTTCACCGACGCCGCGGTCCGCGCCCTCGACGCCGGGCTGGATCTGGAGATGGCTGCCTTCGACCCCGCCTATGCCCGCCTCGGTGAGGCCATCGACGACGGGCGCGTCAGCATCGACCAAGTGGACCAGGCCGTCCGCCGGGTGCTCCACGCCAAGGAACAGCTCGGCCTGTTCGACCAACCCTTCGTCGACGAGGAAGCTGCCCGCCGCACGCTGACCGACCCGGCGCACCGCGACGTCGCACGCGAGGCGGCGCGACGCTCGGCCGTGCTGCTGCGCAACGAGGACGCCACGCTTCCGCTCGACGCGGACCGGCTGGGCAGCGTCGCCGTCATCGGGCCGCTGGCCGACTCGCGCCGCGACACCATCGGCCCGTGGGTATTCGACCACGACCACGCCGAGACCGTCACCATCCTCGACGGCATCCGCGCCCACCTAGAGGGCCGCGCCACCGTCACTTTCGAACGAGGCGTGGCTGAGCCCAAGCGCGGCACCCCCTCCATCTTCGACATGTGGGGCGACGGCAGCCCCTCCGCCCCGGAAGGCTTCGACCCCGAGGCCGCCTTCGCCGCCGCCGTTGACGCGGCAGCGGCCGCAGACGTCGCCATCGTCGTGCTGGGCGAGCAGCAGGACATGATCGGGGAGAACGCGTCACGCTCCAGCCTTGCCCTGCCCGGCCAGCAGCAGCCTCTCCTCGAGGCGGTGACCGCCACCGGCACACCCGTTGTGCTGGTCCTGATGAACGGCCGCCCCCTGGACGTGCGGTGGGCCGCCCAGAACGTGCCCGCCATCGTGGACGTGTGGTACCCCGGCACCAAGGGCGGCGCCGCGGTGGCCGACCTCCTCTTCGGCGACGCCAGCCCGTCCGGGAGGCTCCCGTTCACGTGGCCCCGCACCGTGGGCCAGGTGCCCATGCATCACGCCATTACCCGCTCTCACGACCCCGCCAAGCAGCATCAGCGCTACTGGGACGAGGAAAGCACCCCGCTGTTTCACTTCGGATTCGGGCTGAGCTACACCACGTTCGACTACGCCAACCTGCGGCTGGACGCCGAGAGCATCGGCGTCGACGGAACCATCCATGCGACGGTGGACGTCACCAACACGGGGCAGCGCGACGGTGACGAGGTGGTTCAGTTGTACCTCCACCAGCGCCACGGCACATCGTCGCGGCCGCTGCGGGAACTCAAGGCGTTCCGGCGAGTATCCCTGGCGGCGGGGGAGCCCCGCAGCGTCACCCTCACCATTGAGCCCGCCCAGCGCCGCTACTGGAGCTCCGCCACCCGGGGATGGGTGCTGGACGAGACCACCTTCGATGTGTGGGTCGGCCCAGACGCCACTGCGCAGCTTCACGCCGAGTTCACGGTGGCCGGATAGCGCCGATGAGCGGCCGGGCTGGGCCAATCAATCCGGCATCAGCCCGGCCGTGGCCGGGAACGTGGCCAGGGCCCTGGCCAACGCGGCGTGGCCGCGCGGGATGGCGTTCGAATAGCCCTGAAGCCACACCTGTGCGAGCCTGCCCGGGAAATCCTCCCGCAGCCCGGCGAGCATGCCGGCCACCTTGGCGGTCTGGCCGGCGATCTTGTCGTGGAGTTGTTTGGTGCTGAGGCGCTTCAGGCCAAACATCGACGTCGCGTATGCGGGGTCGGTGAGGGTGGTGTCGAAGTAGCGTTCGGCGGCGTCGAGTAGCTCCGCGAAATAGGCCTCGGCCTCAGCGGAGGGGGACGCGTCGAGGGTCTCGCGCCGGAAACCGTCCACGGTGGAGCGTACGCGCCGCATCCCAGAGGGCGTGGCTCCGTCGCGGCTGTCCACCACGAGCCGCAGCCAGAACCCGAGGAATTGGTCGCCGCCGCGGTAGCGCGCATTTTCCACACTCATGGGCCGAAGCTACCGCACGGCTGGGATCGCCTGGCGGTGGGTGCCTGGGGATGGCGGCGATGCTTCCAACGAAATAGCAACTCGCCTCCGTAGGCCCCCGAAGTGGGCCTAGTGGATGGGGATACTAGACGGGTGACCCAACGCATCGAGGCCCTGTTCGTCGGCGGGCGGCCGAGCTCCGGCAAGACCACCGTCGGCTTGGCGCTGCACGCGGAGCTTACCCGCCGCGGCGTCGACCACGTCTTCATCGACGCCGACGCGTTCGGACATGCCTGGCCGCGCCCAGATGTGGAAGCGCGGGCTTTTCTGGGCGCGTTGTGGCGGGAGCACCGTCGCCTTGGCGCCACGCGCCTGGTATTCACCTCCACCTTCGCCCCTCTACGTGAGCGCGCACTCACCAACATCGTCGGCGCCGACATACGCCTGCCCGTCATCCTCACCGCGGATGAGTGGGACATCACGCAAAGAATGAAGAAGGCGGACAAAGAGGAACTGGAGCGCGGCCGCCAAGCGGAGGAGCGCCTAGAGCGCGAGGCCCCCACCCTAATCCGTATCGGCACCGATATAGCCCGCCCCAAAGCGGTGGCCAACACCCTGCTGAGCTGGGTTCAGGCGCACGGGATGTTCGAGGGCGACGGGGTACTGGCCCGGGCCTACGTCTTGGCCAAGCGGGGCAACTGGGACGATCTGCTGAGCCAGTGGGAGGCGGATTCGGAGCAGGCGCTCCTGGCCAGCCGTTACCGCAAGCCCACGTCGGGCTGGACCTTCCTCCATCAAGCCGCATACTTCGGCCGCGACGACGCGTGCCGCGAGCTGATTCGGTGGGGTGCGCCTGTGGAGGCGGTCTCGACGGACGGGATGCGGCCGGCCGATGTAGCCGAGGACCGGCGGCACTACGGCACCGCGGACCTGCTGCGTCACGCATCCCCCGGAGCCAGCGGGTTGTGGGCGCCGCCGACGCGTCTCGACCTGCTCCCCAGCAGCCCCCTATGGGATGAGGGCGAAGAACGCTACGCGGAGCATGACATGCGCGTGGCCTACGCCAGTCGTTACCGCACCATAGAGGCCGGGTCGCGCCACTGGGTGGATTCCTTTGGCCGCACGCTGGTGGGATGGCACGGCAGCATCGACCCACCTCTTGGCATGGACGCCTACCCGATGGTGCCTGAGGCGGAGAACTCCAGCGGCTTGGGCGACCTTGGCATCGACCGGCACGGCGTGCCCCGCCATCTGACGGGCCGCACCATGCTCGACTTCTGGGGCTAGCGAATCCATTTGGGGCCCGACGACTCGGGGATTGAGTTCAGGCGGCCACCTGGACCGTCAGGAGATGATTTAGCGTCAGCACGCTTTCCGCCATAGCCTGGACGCTGGGCTCCTCCGCGTAGATGGCGTCCAGCCCTGGAGCGGAGATGGACCACCCCATGGAGGTACGAAGCAGCACCACGTCTCCACGGATGGTGGCCAGCCGCAGCCGGGGTGAATCGGCGTCGACGGTCAGCGACGGGGCAAGCCGTGGCGCCTCCGCAACGACCAGTGCCTGCACGTCGTACACGGTGATGAGGTCTATGAGGCCGGCGTCTGCGGCGAGGTCGACTGGAACGCTATGCATGACCCACATCGTGCCGGGCACCACTGACAAAAAAACGCCCCCACCGCGTGAGCGATGGGGGCGCTTGTGGGGGGAGGGGGAGAGGGTGGTCTTATCCTTCGGTGCTCGGCAATCCGGGCTGCCTGACGTTGGTCGAGGACGAGCCCGATGAGCTGGGAGCGGCCGAATTCGTTGGGGAGGGCGAGCCTGAGCCATTCACGGTGCCCAGGGTCAGGTACCCCTCGAGATCGGCGTCTTGAGTCTTGTTAGAGAACTTCAGGGGGGCTCCGCCTTCCATGGCGTTGGGGATCCGCAGCGCGACGGTGCCGGGGCCCGACGGGAGGGTGGCCTTCAACTCGAGGCTCTTGCCTGGCTGGATGCTGGACAGTTTCGCGTCCAGCAACTGCTCCACGGCCTCCGCCTTACCGCCGCTGAGGAGGGCGAACTGGACCGGCCAGTCGTAGTAGAACGGCGCCACGCCCCTGTTGGTGATCTTCACCGACACCTCGGTGCCGCCGGCGGTGGGCTGGATACGGTACTCGGTGACCGCGAAGTCATAGCCGAGCGACGCGTGCGCGGCCAGCGCCTTCTGCTTCGCCTCACCCTGGTAGCCATTCAGATCCTCGCCGTTGTAGCCCTCGTAGGCGAAGTTGTTCACCAGCCAGGTGGGATGCGTCTCCTTCACCGCCTCGCCGAAGTTCTCAAGCGCGAGGCCGCCCCGGCAGGGGCCGCCAGCGAAGGCACACTTTTGCACCTCGGGCCGCACCTCGCCGCCGATGGCCTCCGTCATCCAGCGTTCGTCGAGCCCCGTTTTCTTCATCTTGCTCAGGAAGTGCCAGTCTGTGGGGGGCAGGGTGGAGTGGGCGAACGAGTCGTCGTGGAAGCCCACCGCGTAGGTGTCGAGGCCAGCCTGCGGGTTGCGGTTGAGCAGCTTCGTTGTATCGAAGGCCTCATCCCAGGCCTTGTAGTAGCTCAGCTCGGTCGCGGGCGAGGGCATCCACTGCTCCTTGCCGTTTTTCCCGTTCATCGGGTAGGTGTGCTGCTCGCCCCAGAACCCGATGAGGCCGGTGGTGATGTAGCCGATCCGCGGATCCCCGTCGTATTTCTTGCCGAACTCGGCGACGAAGTCCTTGATCAGCGACTGGACGCGGGGGTCCTCATAGTCGGGGGAGAAGCTCTTGCGCGCGTTGTCATATTCATCGTATGTGCGCGACTGGTCGATGCCGCCCTCGCCCAGCAGGTAGTCGGGCACGCCCGTCTCCTTCGTGGGGTAGTCGAGGTAGAAGCGCAAGGCCACCTGGTTTCCGCGCCCGGCGATGGCGTCCAGCTTGCTGTTGAACTCGCTCCAGTCGTAGCTCTTCTCGCCCTTGACCACTGCCTTGAGGGGGAGGTACATCCACTCCATCGTGTACGGGAAGTTGGCTTCGGCCTTGGCGTGGTCCGTCTCCGTGAAGGGCATGAACCCCTTGAGCGGGTTGTCCGTGCGGGCCGAGGTGACCTCAAGAGGCTGCCACGTGGCTTGATCGGCTCGGGCGGGGGTGAGCGTGGTGGTGAGTGACAAGGCGACGGCCGTGGCCACCGCGACCTTCCGTAGTCTGGACATGGGCCTCTCCTAACCTGAGGGGTCTCCGACTGCTTGGTGTTGTGGAAGTGCGTCGACCCTCAAGGAGGGCGACCGAGACTCGGATGATTCTGGGACAGCCTCAGCCTCTGGACTCAGTCCATCACGTTGCGCACGATTACGCAACCCCCTTGACTTATTTTGGAAGCAGTGCTTCTATTTGGCACGACGAAGAGCGCCGAATCGATGCTAGTCGTGGCGACGACGCTGGGGGAGGGTTTGCCCGATCCGGCGCTAAACCGCGACGCATCAAACGGCCCTTCGCTGATCATCCTCGGGAAGTCCAGAGTCGGAAGGACCGAATGACAGTCTCTACGCCTGCGGCGGCACAGGCCGAAGCCGCCGACGCATCTATGCCTGGCCGAGCGGGCCGCGGGCCACACGCGCGCAGACCGCCGGCCACACGAGGGCACGGCCGTGCCGCCGTCGTCCTCCTGGCCCCGGCCCTGCTGGGATTCGCCGTGTTCTGGGTCTGGCCAGCCATCCGCGGCTTCGGCTATTCCGTCACCGACTACAACCTGCTCAACCAGGGCGAGTACATAGGCGGGGCGAACTTCGCCACGGTCATCACCGACGCCCAGGTCTGGAGGTCGTTGGGGATCACGGTGTCGTTCGCCGTGGGCAGCCTCGTGGTGACACTGATCCTGGCGATGCTGCTGGCTGCCCTCATGCAGCGCCTGCGCACCAAAACTTGGGTGCGCGCGGGCCTCCTCCTGCCCTGGCTGGTGCCCAACGTGGCCATCGCCCTGATCTGGGCCTGGCTGCTCGACGCCAACGTCGGCTACCTCAAAGGCGTGCTCGACGCCGTCGGCAACGCTACCGGGCTCAGTTTCCTCACCAACGTCACCTTCTATAACAGCGACGCCGCGCTGAACATCATCATCCTCATCGGCGTCTGGTCCGGCGTCGGCTACACCTCGCTCTTGCTATTCGCCGGCATGATGCAGGTGCCCACCGAGTACTACGAGGCGGGGGCCATCGACGGGGCGAGCGAGACCAGGATGTTCTTCCGCATCACGCTTCCCCTCATTCGCCCGGTCATCGCGCTCGTGGTGGTGGTCTCGCTCATCGGCTCGTTCCAGGTGTTCGACCTGGTGCAGGTGGGATATGGCAGCAAGCCTATCGCCGAGGTGCGGGTGATCTATTACTACATCTATCAGCAGGCCTTCGAATTCTTCAAGATGGGCTATGCCTCCGCCATTGCGCTCCTGCTTGCCGTAATCCTCGCGGGACTTACCCTCATTCAACTCTTTCTGCTACGCGCCAACCGATCGGATCTCGCATGAGCGCCCGCAAACCAGTGCGTCCCAGCCGCGCCTTCGCGTGGGGCATCCTCATCGTTGCCCTCGTCTGCACCGCCTTCCCGTTCTATTGGATGGTGCGCACCGCCTTGACCCCGGCAGGGGAAGTCATCGCCGATTCCCAGCGTCTTTGGCCATCCAACCCCACCGCCATCAACTTCCTGCGCGTCTTGGGCCTGGTATCCAAGGAGGACGCGGTGGCGGCGGGCGGCAGCGGCGCGACGATCAACTTTCCCCTGGCCACCCTCAACTCCATCGTCTATGCCGGGGGCATCGCCGTCGTCCAGACCCTGTCGTGCGCCATGGCGGCCTACGCCTTCGCCCGGCTGCGGTTCCGCGGCCGAGACACGCTGTTCCTCGTCGTCATCGGCGGCCTCATGATCCCGGGCATCTTCACCCTCCTGCCCAATTTCACCCTGATCAGGGAACTCGGCCTGACCAACACCATGCTCGGCCTGATGCTCCCCGCCATGCCGATGACGCCATTCGCCATCTTTTTCCTCAGACAGTTCTTCCTCTCCCTGCCACGCGAAGTGGAAGAGGCCGCCATGCTGGACGGCTTGGGCCCCTTGGCGCGATTCGCCCGCATCGCCGTTCCCATGAACATCGGCCCCATCGCCACCATGGTGCTGATCACCTACGTCGGTATGTGGAAGGACTATCTGTGGCCATTGGTGGTCGGGCGTCAGGAACACACCAGGCTTCTCACCGTCGCCCTCGGCGTGTTTCAACAACAGTCACCCAATACGCGCCCAGACTGGACGGGACTCATGGCGGGCTCGACGCTGTCCGTGCTGCCCGCCCTGCTCATCCTCATCTTCCTCGGAAGGCAACTCGTCCAGTCGCTCAGTTTTTCAGGCAACAAATAGACCTCGGAACCCTCACGTAAGGAGTTTTACATGTCACTGCGAAAAATCACCGCGACCCTGGGCGCCGTCGCCCTGACCTTCGCGATGGCCGCGTGCAGCAACAACGGCGGCGGATCGGGTGGCGGCGAGAACGTCACCCTCCAGTACTGGCTGTGGGACGACACCCAGTTGCCGCTCTACCAGCAGTGCGCGGACGCATTCACGCAGAAGAATCCCAGCATCAAGATCGAGATCACCCAGACGGCATGGGCCCAGTACTGGCAGAACCTGCAGACGCAGATCGGCTCCGGGTCGGCCCCAGACGTGTTCACCAACCAGGTGTCCTACTACCCGCAATTCGTGGAGAACGGGCAGATCCTCGACCTCACCGAACGCATCGACAAGGCCGGCATCGACCTGAGCGCGTACACGGAGGGATTCCCCGAGCGGTGGGTGCTCGACGGCAAGCGCTACGGCCTGCCCAAGGACTGGGACGCCGTCGGCCTGCTGTACAACGTCGAGGCGGCCAAGGCGGCCGGGTACGACGCGGAGAAGATGAACAACCTCACGTGGAACCCCGACGACGGGGGAACCTTCGGCGAGTTCATCCGCGCCACCACCGTCGACAAGTCCGGTCGCAACGCCAACGACCCCGCCTTCGACAAGAACAACGTCAAGACGTATGGCTACTACCCGGAGTGGGCCGACGGGGCGGTGGGCCAGAACGGCTGGGGCAATTTCGCCCACGCCAACGGCTTCACCTACTCCAACGACGAAGGCATCCCCACCACGTTCAACTACGCCAAGCCGGAGATGGTCTCCACCGCCGCCTGGCTGCAGAAGCTGATCAAGGACGGCCACGCTCCCCGGTTCGACCAGCAGTCGTCGCTGGGCACAGACGCGGTGATGAACAACGGCACCGCCGCGTCCACCATTCAGGGGTCGTGGACCATGGCGTCTTACCTGGACAAGTCGTCGAAGACCAAGTTCGCCTTCGCCCGTATTCCCAAGGGTCCTAAGGGACGTTTCGCCGCCACCAACGGGCTCTCGGACGCCATCTGGTCCGGAACCAAGCACCCCGACCAGGCCTTCCAATGGGTGTCCTACCTGGCCTCATCCGAATGCCAGGACACGGTGGCGAAGGGGGCGCGGGTGTTTCCGGCGCTGAAGACCTCCACCGAGCTCGCCATGACGGCGTTCAAGGAGAAGGGGTTGGATCCGGCGCCGTTCGTCGACATGGTGAAGGCGGGGGAGACCTACTCGGTGCCGCTGTTCAACAAGGGCAACGAGTTGAGTACGGTCGTGCAGGACGGCCTGTGGAAGATCGCCGACGGTGCGGACCCGAAGGAGACCCTGGCCAAGACGAATGAGGAGGCCGAGGCGTTGTATCGCTGAGGCCCACGGCGCGTGACGAGGCGGGCGGCTCGCATCCGTCCGCCTCGCCCCGCCGCAAGATCCAGGAACGCCGAGCGAAGGAGATGGCATGAAATTCGATGGATGCCTCGTCGATGCCCCCGTGTGGGCGCCGCCGTCTGGGTTGGCCGAACGCTTCCTGGAGGCATCGCGCGTTGCGGTGCTGCACGGCATGGATTCCGCCGCGGAGGTCTACCGGTCGGGACAGAACTCGTGGTCGCCTGCCGGGTGGCGGCGCCTCACGGAGCCGCCACTGCGGATCGCCAACCAAGTCCGCCGCGCCACCGCCGACGACGACCGGTGGGACGACGCGGTGCGGCACCACTCGTCGTGGGTGCTGGCCCTGAGCCAGGGCGAACGGACCCTGCTCCTGGGCGCCCTCGAGGGCGACACGCCACGCGCCCACGCCGACCTCGACGTGCTCAGCGGCTGGAACGAGACCGGCCGGCCAGGGCTCTGGGTGCTGCTGGAGGGGCCGGAACAGGCCGTCTTCGAACGCTACCGCGGGCTGCTGGCCGCCCGCTACGGCGCCCGCGACCGAGACCCGGGAACCGTGTGGTCGTCGTGGTATTCGTTCTACGAGGACATCTCCCGCGCCACCCTCGACGAGGTGATGCGAGAGCTTCCCGGGCTGGGATTTTCCACCGTCCAGATCGACGACGGGTGGCAGCGCATCGTCGGCGACTGGCAGCCAAATCACAAGTTCCCGCAGGGCATGGCCGACGCCGCCCGAGCTGCGGAAGGGCTGGGGCTGCGGGCGGGCCTGTGGCTGGCCCCGTTCATCGTGCTGCCAGGCTCCGACGCGTTTCGCGCCCACCGGCAGATGCTGCTCACTGACGCGTCGGGAGAGCTGGTGCCCGCCGGATCCAACTGGGGATCGTCCTACTTCGCCTACGACTACACCAGATCTGACGCCCGGGACCTGCTCGCGGAGCTGATCGGCATCGTCGTCGGTGAGTGGGGGTTCACCTATCTGAAGCTGGATTTCCTGCAGGCCGCCGCCGTGGCGGGGCAGCACACCTCGCCCGCGGACCGGGAGGCCGTCTATCGCCTAGCGGTGGAGGCCGTCCGGGAGGCGGCCGGGGAGGACACCTATCTGCTCGGCTCCGGCGCGCCACTGTTCGCGTCCCTGGGGGTGCTGGATGCGGTGCGTACCGGACCCGACGTGGCCCCCATGTGGACCCGACGTGGCCCCCATGTGGACCAATTACGCCACCGACGACCCGTCCGATGCGTTGGCGTTCAACGCGTTGCGCAATGGTGTGGAGCGGCTGTGGCTGAGGGGGCTGATTGGTATCGACCCGGACGTGGTCTTCGTCCGTCACGCCCGAAATCTGTTGAGTGAGCAGCAGATGGAATGGCTCAGGGATGCCGCCACCCTGTCTGGTTTCCGGGCGCTGTCCGACCCTCCGTCCTGGCTCACCGACGAGGAACGCGAGGGTCTGCGGCGGTACCTGG
>JBHADA010000197.1:0-15505 GCA_041854805.1 Arachnia sp. | reverse complement strand
GGCCCGTTCCCGGCACGAGCGCGAGGAGCTGCTGCGTGACTGCCTCGAGGGGACCCGCGCCGCGCTGAGCCAGGAGGCGCCGGCGTGAAGGCCGGAACCCATGGGTTCGTGCGGAGGGTGGTGCGTACCAGGAAACTCGAGGCGGCGGCCCTCACCTCTGGCGCCGCGGAGGAGTTCGCCAAGACCTACGTGGCGGGCAGCACCGTCGACGAGGCAGTCGCTCTCGCGCGGCGGCTCACTTCCCAGGGGCTGCTCGTCTCGCTGTCCTACCTGCCACTGGGGGAGGACAACCACACCGTTGACATGCTCACCCGGGTGCTTGACGCACTTGGACCCACGGCCCATGGCGCCGAGCTATCCATCAAACCCTCGACGATCGGGTTTTCTGGCGACGGCGCCAGCATGCCAGGCCGTCTCAAGGCGCTGTGTGACGCGGCCAGCGAGCGGGGCGCCCACGTCACCTTGGAGATGGAGGGCGTGACCCATTTCACCGAGACGCTCGACCTGTGGCGGGCCGTGATCAGCGCGCATCCAACGCTTGGGCTGACTCTGCCCGCCGACGTACGGCGATGCGAGCGAGAGGTCCTTCCCCTGGCCCGGAACGGGGCGCGGCTGAGGGTCTGTGCAGGGGCCCATCCCGTCCCGCGCGCGCTCGGCTATCGAACCGAACACGACAGAGACCTCGCCTGGGTGCGGCTCCTGCGCCGGGCCATGGAGAACGGCGCCTACGCCATGGTGGCCACCCATCACCCGACGCTGATTGCCATCGCTCAAGACCTAGCGCGACGCTGCGATATTGACCCGGAAGGATTCGAGTTCCAGATGTTTCATGGCGTGCGGCCCCTCGAACAGCGCCGGCTCGCCGACATCGGCTATCAGTCGCGCACCTACATCCCCTTCGGTCCGGGCTGGTTCGAATACCTCACCAGTCGCATCGTCGCTAGACCACGCACCCTGGTCGGCTATCTACGCGCCATCCGGGACAAACGGTGAACGCCGTGCGGCGCCCCGACCTGCGGGTCGAGATGACCATCGTCATGCTGCTTTCCCTCGGGCAGTCGGCCGTCTATGCCCTGCTGTCTTTGGTGCGCAAGCTCACGGAGCCCGTGGCGCTCAATCAGCAGGTCACCGCGGTCAACACCTCTACGACGCCAGACCGGGTATGGCTGGACGTGCTTTACCAGATCGTCGGTGTCGTGTTCCCCCTCATGCCCGTGGCGCTGTGTATCTACCTCCTGACCGTCTACGCGCGCCCCGAAGGTGGCGCATTCGTCGCGATGGGGTTCGACATGAAGCGCCCCTGGTTCGACCTCAGCCGCGGCACTGGCCTGTTCGCCGCCATTGGCGTGCCTGGGCTGCTGTTCTATGTCGCGGCCGTCTTTCTGGGGATCAACACCCAGGTGAACCCGGGCAACGAGAACTGGTGGATGGTGCCCTTCCTGCTGCTGCGGGCGGCCATGAACGGCATCCTCGAAGAGGTCATCATGCTGGGTTACCTCTTCACCCGCTGGACGCAGACGGGCGGGCGGGCCGTCGTCATTCTCGTGGCTAGTGCCCTGATCCGCGGGGGGTACCACCTCTACCAAGGCTTCGGCGGTTTCATCGGCAATCTCGTCATGGGCTTGGTGTTCGGCCTGCTCTATCTGCGATGGAAACGAGTCATGCCCCTCGTGATTGCCCATACGCTCCTCGACGTGGTCGCCTTCCTCGGGGCCCCGCTGCTTCCCGGGCTTCTGGGGCTCCTCGGCCGCTAAGCACGCCGTCGCCGGACGCGTAGAATACCGGTCATGCGTGTTGGAGTCTTTGGCGCGACCGGGCAGGTCGGTGGCGTGATGCGCCGCCTGCTCGCCGAGCGCACCTACCCCGTCGACCACATCCGTTACTTCGCCTCGGCGCGTTCGGCGGGCAAGAAGCTGCCGTGGGACGGGGAGGAGGTCGTCGTCGAGGACATCGCGACGGCGGACTTCGCCGGGCTCGATGTGGCGCTGTTCTCGGCCGGAAGCTCGACGTCGAAGGCCTACGCGGAGAAGGTCGCCGCTGCAGGTGCCACCGTCGTAGACAACTCCAGCGCGTGGCGCATGGACCCCCGCGTGCCGCTCATCGTCTCCGAGGTCAACCCGGACGATGTCGCCGCCGCAGAACTGGGCATCATCGCCAACCCCAACTGCACCACCATGGCGGCCATGCCGGTGTTGCGTCCCCTGCGCGACGCGGCGGGTCTGCTTTCCCTGCAGGTGGCCACGTTCCAGGCCGTCTCCGGCTCGGGTCGCGCGGGCGTCGACGCGCTGGCCAGACAGCTCGGCCAACTCGGCGACCCAGCCGCCCTGACCCACGACGGCTCGCTCCTCACAGTGAGTGACCCGGCCCCCTACGTCCAGCCCATCGCCTTCAATGCGCTCCCCATGGCCGGAGACATCGTCGACGACGGGGAGGGGGAGACCGGCGAGGAGAAGAAGCTGCGCGACGAATCGCGAAAGATCCTCCACCTACCCGACCTGCTCGTGTCCGGCACCTGCGTCCGTGTCCCCGTGTTCACGGGCCACTCGCTCAGCGTGCACGCCCGCTTCTCGCGGCCTATCGCCCCAGCCGAGGCCCGCGAGCTCTTGGCCGACGCTCCCGGCGTGCGGCTGGTCGACGTGCCCACCCCGTTGCGGGCGGCCGGTATCGACGATTCCCTCGTGGGACGCATCCGGCAGGACCAGTCCGTTCCGGACGGCACCGGTCTTGTGCTGTTCATCAGCAGCGACAATCTGCGCAAGGGCGCCGCGCTCAACGCCATCCAGATCGCGGAGTTGCTGATCCGATGAGGATCGCGCTGGTTGGCGCGGGCGCCATGGGAGGGGCCCTGCTCAACGGGTGGCTTGCCTCTGGGTATGCGGCGGGCGACATTCTCGTCGTCGAACCCGACGCCGGACGCGCCGGACAATTGGCCGCACAATATGGGGTACACGTGGCGAAGCCGGACGAGATCGCTGCGGCGGACGTGGTGGTATTGGCCGTCAAACCCCACCTGGTGGAAGGCACCCTTGACGACGTGAGGTCATGTCTCAGGCCGGGCGCCGTCGTGGTGTCGATTGCGGCGGGGGTGACGCTTGAGCGCATCGAGCGACGCCTGCCCGAGGGCGTGGCCGCAGTGCGCGTGATGCCGAACACGCCCGCCTTGGTGGGGGAGGCCATGAGTGGGCTCTCTCCTGGGTCCGCGGCGACCAAGGAACAGATCGAGCAGGTGCGTTCCCTGGTGGACGCGGTGGGCCGCAGTGTCGTGGTGCCTGAGAAGAGCCTTGACGCGCTCACTGCGGTCTCCGGCTCGGGCCCCGCTTATTTGTTCTATGTGGCCGAGGCCATGATCGAGGCGGGGGTACACCAAGGCCTCACCCGGGACGAGGCGACCGAGTTGGTCAACCAGACCTTCACGGGAGCGGCGGCGCTGCTTTCCCAGTCGGACCACTCAGCCACTCAGTTGCGTGAGATGGTCACGTCTCCCGCGGGCACCACGGCGGCAGCTTTGCGCGTGCTCGACGAGCGGGGCGTGAGGGCCGCGTTCCTGGCCGCCATGGAGGCATGCGCGCAGCGGAGCCGAAGCGTGGGCTGAGCCGGAGGACCGCTAACGGTCCGCCACGCGGCGCCATATCACCTGGTACCGCGGCGGCCTATGAGACCGACGACCAGGCCGGTTCCACCCGCCATGATCAGGACGCCGCCGCCTATGTAGAGCGCCCATTTGGGCACCGTGAAGCCCTGCTTCACCTCCCCGGGATTGTTCACCTCATTGGTGTCGACCGTCGTGGATGGGCTGGCCGAAGGGTCGCCGTTGACGGCGAACGAGAACTCCATAGTGACCGGGTTCTTCGCGAGTTCCTCCTCGCTTTTCACGCCGAGCGCGTAGTAGTAATAGCCGGCCATGGCGAAACCCCGGCTGGCCGCCATGGCGGGGGAGTCCCACCGGTTGCGGAAACGAACCGGCGGTACCTCGTTGCGATCGGGATTTTTGGCCTTGGCCTCCTCACCCACGAGGGTGTACGAGAAGGACTGGGATCGCGTATTGGAGTCCATGACGCTGAAGTCGGGAGCGTAGACGTTGGAGATGGCTTCGAGGCTGTTGAGGGAGCTGGCTCGGGTGCGCGTTTCGGCGCTCACCTTGAGCGTGTCGAGTGCGAAGACGGCACCCTGGCCGTATGCGATGGGCGTCTTGAACAGGACCAACTGGCCGGGCGTCACCTCTGTGCTGTACGTGCCGGGCTTGAGCTCGGCCGCGTCGTCGAAGCTCTTGCCGCCGGTGACCTGCTTGGGTTCGCCCTCGGCAGGCGAATCGAGCTCGTCCGCGTTGTCTTGGGGGACGGTGGAGACCCCGCTGGGAAGGTCCCCGGCATTCTCGACCGGTGCCTCCTCGATGACGCGGATCTGGACCGGTGCTTCCCCGCCTGTGCCGGAGCCGCGGCCCAGAACAAAAAGGAGCTCATCTGCCGTGGCGCAACTCTTGGCGGCGGTATCAGGGCTGCTCACGCGGGGATCCAGCGGCAGCGCGACCATTGTTCGCGTGACAATGTGGGTGATGTCGTCGTTGGCGTATGGGGAGGCTGTGTCGGAGTCGCAGCGCTGATCCGTGGACGCGAGCAACTCGTAGGCCCACGACGCGGAATCGGACCCGATCTCGCCCGGGGCCAGGAAGGCCACCGCGCTCACCCGGATGGTGGACCCCTTCCAGGTGCGCTTGATTTTGTAATACTGCAACACCTCTCCGCCGCTGGATGAGCGCGCCACGTCCGTGTAGTACCCCGCCTTCAATTCCGGCGCCTTGGCAGGCGAGGAGCCCCCGTTGACCGCGGTTGGTGTTGGCTCGGCTGCCGCGGGGGTGATACCCATGCACGTCCAACAAAGCAGCGTCAGTACACCGATCCACCCTCTACGCAATCTTGTCCCTCCTTGGCCCGTTTCTTCTCGCGCTCGATAGCACCGTATCCGGCTCGTGGGCCAAAAGTACGCCACGTGGCTGGGTGGGTGGCCCCATCTCTGGTGCAGCCACGTGACCCGCGTATGGCGGCTGCTTGGGGTTGGCGCCGCATGGACCCAGCGGGTTAACATTGACTCTCTGCCGGGTACCCGGCGTTTCCCTGCTCCCGAATGGCGGGAGCGGATAGCGAAAGGCAAACAGTGGGCTCTGTTATCAAGAAGCGCCGTAAGCGTATGGCCAAGAAGAAGCACCGCAAGCTCCTCAAGCGGACCCGAATCCAGCGTCGTCGCGCCGGCAAGTAGTGATTCCACCCTCACGGGTCGTGGTTTTGACCCGCGCCGGTTGCCACCTTTGTGGTGAGGCCGAGACGACGGTGACCACGGTCTGTGGGGCCGAAGGGGTCCCATGGCAGGTCGTCGACGTGGATACCGACGAGGCACTTCGGGCCAGGTTCACCGATCATGTCCCAGTGACCTTCGTCGATCAGCAGCTACTCAGCTACTGGTTCCTCGACGGCGAAGCCCTCAGGACCGCGCTCGCCGCAGAGCCCAGGCCCATGACGAACGAGTGGATCGCATCGCTTGCCACCCAGCCTTGATATGGAGAGCCCCGTGACCGACACCCCTGAACCGACCTCCCCGGCCAGCCCGCCGGAGGTCGAGGCGAGCACGGGCGCGGTCACCTTTGTGGGGTCCGGCCCAGGCAACCTTGGGCTGCTCACCCTGGCCGGCGCCCGCGCCATGCGCGTGGCGGACCTCGTCTTAGTCGATGCCGACATCGATCAGGAACAGGTAGCCGTACTGTCCGCCGCGCATGCGGAGATCCGCGTGGTAGAACAGGACGAGGCGGCCACCATCCTGGCCGCAGTCGCGGACGGACGAAAGGTCGTGCGGCTGCATGCCGGCGACTACTTCTCTGAGGCCGACTCAGATGGCGTCCTGCCGGAGGTCTTGGCCACGGCCGGGCTGCATGTCCACGTCGTTCCCGGCGTCAACCGCTGGAGCGCCGCGCTGAGCTACGGCGCCATCCTGACCACCCCGGCCTTCGGTGCGCTCGACGCGATCTGCGACGTGCCCAGCATCGACCAGTGGCCGGCGGCGGAAACCCTCGTCATCCGCGCCTCGGGCGCCAACTCGCGCCACGTGGCGGACGAAGCGGAGCGGCGCTTCGGCAGCGATGGGACGTGCCTGCTGCTGGAACGCGTCGGTACCACCACCCAAACCAGCACGATACTGGCCTGGGGGGACGTGACAGCTAGTGACGCCGACGAGGTGTATTTCGTCGTCGGCCCAGGCATTGAGGACTCGCAGCGGCAACGCTACGCCTGGTTCGAGGGCAAGCCGCTGTTCGACTGGCGAGTGGTCACCCCGCGCACCAAGGACGATCTCGGTACGCTGACCGAGGCGCTGGCCCGCTACGGCGCCACGAACGAGATCGTCGCCACCATGTCCATCGAGCCTCCCCGCACAGAGCAGGCCATGGAGAAGGCAATCCGCGGCCTCGTCGACGGCCGCTACCTCTGGCTGGCCTTCACCTCGCCCCATGCGGTGAGCGCGATCGCCAATCGGTTGGCGGAATACGGGCTCGATTCGCGCGCCCTCTCGGGGATCAACCTCGCCGCGGTCGGCGTAGGGACCCGCGCCGCCTTGGCCCGGATCGGACTCAAAGCGGATCTCACCCCGGTCGTCGAGAACACCACCGGGGCACTGGCCAACGAGTTTCCCGCCTACGACGACCTCATCGATCCGCTCAATCGCGTGTTGGTGCCCAGCGCCGACGTCTCCGTGGAGCCGCTGCTCGTGGGCCTCCAGCGCCTTGGCTGGGAGGTGGAGGAAGTCACCGCGTACCGCACCGTGAGGGCCTCCCCGCCGCCGCAGGAGATCCGCGAGGACATCAAGACGGGAATGTTCGACGCCGTCGTGTTCACCTCGGCCACGGCGGTACGCAACATGATCGGTATCGCCGGGAAACCGCACGCCTCCACGGTGGTGGCAGCCATCGGGCCCGCGACCGCCGCCGCCTGCGAGATCCATGGGCTCCGCGTCGATGTGGTGGCCGAGGCGCCAACGTTCGAGTCGGTCGCCGAAGGGCTGGCCCGGTTCGCGCACCAGCGCCGCGCCGATCAGATCGCCGCGGGGAAACCCGTCACCAAGCCGTCTCAACGCAAACGCCGGCGCCGCCGCAAGGCCGTCTCCGAGGAGTGACGCGTGGAAGACGTCAGAATCGTTCACGTGATGCGGCACGGCCAAGTGCACAACCCCGACGGTGTGCTGTACGGCCGGCTGCCCGGATTCGGGCTCTCCGACCTGGGCCACGAGATGGCCGAGCGCATGGGGAAATACTGGGAGGGTAAGCCGTTAACCCACCTGCGATGCTCACCGCTGCAGCGTGCCCAGGAGACTCTCGCACCCACGGCCGCGCGTCACCCGGAGCTGAAGGTCGTGATCGATGAGCGCGTGATCGAGGCGGGCAACAGGTTCGAAGGCATGCATTTTGGGGCCAAGAACAAGGCATTGCGCGATCCGCGCATGTTCTGGCACATGCGTAACCCGCTCAAGCCCAGTTGGGGCGAGCCATACGTTGAGATCGCCGCACGGATGCGTGCGGCAATTGCGGATGCCGCCCGCGACGCAGGCGTTGGGGGACAGGCCCTGATCGTGAGCCATCAACTCGCGATCTGGATCGCCAGGCTCGACGCCGAGGGGCGTCCGTTCCCGCACGACCCACGGCGTCGTCAATGTAGCCTGTGTTCCGTGACCAGCTTCACCCTGCGCGACGGTGTCGTCACCGCCATCGACTACGTCGAGCCCGCGGCGGACCTGCTCCCACCCAAGCATGGCCGCGCGTTCAAGGTGGGCACGTGAGGCTGCGGTTGCGGATCGCAGCCCTCGCGGCCACACTGGCGCTGACCGCCTGCGGAGCGTCCACCAACGAGCCATCCAATGGGGCCGGCTTCGAGGCGGGGGATGGCACGGTCACCATCGTGCCCACCGCTGAGCGCGTCACCCCTCCCACGTTGGCCGGCTCGACGCTGGAGCAGCGGAAGGCATCGACGAAGGACTTCGCGGGCAAGGTCGTGGTGATCAACGTGTGGGGATCCTGGTGCGCTCCCTGCCGGGCGGAGGCGCCCGAACTTCAGGCCGCCCATGAGGACCTAGGAGAAGACGTCGCGTTCCTCGGAGTCAACACGCGCGACCTCGATGCGGCACCCGCACTCGCGTTCCAACGCTCATTCAAGATCACCTATCCGAGCCTCTTCGATCCCAACGGCGAACTGCTGTTGGCTTTCGGCCAGCTCCCGCCCAAAGCAATCCCCAGCACCGTCGTCCTCGATACCGAGGGCCGCTTGGCGGCGCGGGTCGTCGGCGCGGTGAGCGCGACGACGCTCAAGGGCATCGTGAAGGACGTACAAGCCCCATGACCGTCCTCGAAGTCTGGACCGACGCGGTGCTGCGATCCTCCTCCCTGCTTGTCGCCATCCCCGTGGCGATGCTGGCGGGACTGGCGTCCTTCGCCTCTCCTTGCGTGTTGCCTCTCCTGCCCGGATACCTGTCCTACGCCTCCGGGTTGGGATCGGCACAGATCGCCGAAGGCACCGCGTCCAAACGGCTTCTCGTGGGCGGCACCGTGGGCTTTGTGCTCGGTTTTGCCGCGGTGTTTGTGGCTACGGGGGCACTGGTGGGCGGCCTCGGGCAGGCGCTCCTGCACAACGCACGGCCCATCACGGTGGCCCTCGGCGTCGTCATCGTCGCCCTCGGTGCCGGTTTCGCGGGATGGCTGCCCATGCCAGCTCGTCTCGGGCCAGGACGTGCGCCTCGCCTCGGCGCATGGGCGTCGCCCCTGCTGGGCGCGGTGTTCGGGCTGGGATGGACCCCGTGTCTGGGGCCTGCCCTGTCAGTGGTCCTCACCTTGGCGCTCAACGAGCAGTCGGCGACGAGGGGAGCGGTGCTCGCCTTCGCCTACGCGCTCGGCCTCGGCATCCCCTTCGTCGCCTTCGCCGCAGCCTTCACCTCGCTCGCGCCGCGACTGGCCTGGCTCAGGCGTCACCAACGCGGGATCCAGCTCGCCGGTGGAATCGCCATGATCCTCGTCGGACTGGCCATGATCGTCGGTGTCTGGGACTGGCTCGTGGCGGTGTTGCGGCTCTGGGCGGCTCAGTTTGGGACGGCGCTGTGAGACGAATCGTGAGGTTGTTTCGCTGGGCTTGGGGGCAGCTCACGTCGATGCGCACCGCCTTGGTCTTGCTCTTCCTGGTGGCGCTGGCTGCCATTCCCGGCTCGCTCATCCCGCAGCGTTCCTCGGCTCCGGTCGAGGTGATGACCTTCAAGATGGAGCACCCGTTCTGGGACCGGATCCTGGAGCCTCTCGGGTTTTACGCCGTCTATACCTCTGCGTTGTTCTCGGCCATCTACCTGTTGCTGTTCATCTCGCTCATCGGGTGCATCGTGCCGCGCATCGCCAAGTACGCGAGGGCCGTCCGAAAGCCCCCTCCCGCGGTGCCGCGCAACATCGAGCGTCTGCCCGAGCACGCGTCGGAGGAGTTCGACGGGGACGCCGATGGGGCACTGGGCCGGGCCGAGGCCTGGTTGAGGAGCCGTCGCTACCGGGTACGGCGCACGGAGGCTGGGATCAGCGCCGAGCGTGGCTATCTGCGCGAGGCGGGCAACCTCGTCTTCCACGTCTCCCTCGTGTTCGTGCTCATCGGCATGGCGTGGTCGAACCTGCTGGGCTATCACGGCAGCGTCGTTGCCGTCGAGGACCGGGGGTTCGCCAACGTCATCACCCAATTCGACGACTTCACCGCCGGATCGTGGGTCGACACGGACCACTTGGAGGCTTTCAACCTCCAGATCGACCAGTTCCATGCCGAGTTCGAGATGGGGAAGGTGCAGCAGGGGGCGGCCCGGCGATTCGACGCGGATGTCACCCTGACCGACGCGAAGGGCACTAGCCAACGCAAGCTCACCGTCAACGAGCCGGTGATCACCGCGGGAGGAACCCAGGTCAACCTCATTGGTCACGGTTACGCGCCTCACTTCACCGTCCGTGACGGCAACGGCGACGTCGCCTTCAGCGGGCCCGTGGTGTTCCTACCGCAGGACGGCAACTTCGCGTCGAAGGGCGCGATCAAGGTGCCAGACGCCCGCCCCCAAAGGCTGGGTTTCGAGGCTTATTTCTTTCCGACGGCCCAGATGAGCGAGGCCGGCCCCACCTCGGCCTTCCCCGACGCGTTGAGCCCGGAGGTGTACCTCACCGTGTGGCACGGCGACCCACGGAAGGAGACCGGCGCGCCCGAGAGCGTCTACAGCCTGAACAAGGACGGGATGACCCAGGTGCTTGGCGACAACGACGAGCCCCTGACCGCCCGGCTCATGCCCCGCGGCGGGTTCACCCTGCCGGATGATCTGGGCTCCATCACGTTCGACGGCTGGAGCCGGTGGGTCAACCTTCAGATCAGCCAGACGCCCGGTAACACCATGACGCTGGTCTCGTTGTCGATCGGCGTGGTGGGGCTGTGTGCCAGCCTGTACATCCGGCCACGGCGCTTGTTCGTGCGTGTCGCCGAGGACCGGGCGACGACGGGCGGGCTCGACCGGGCCGACGCGGCCACCGGCCTCGCGGAACAGGTGCGGGACCTCCTAGCGGCCACCACACATGAGACCCCACCAACGGTGTTGAATGGTAACGACGCATCGGAGGAGAAACCATGACCCTGGCCGAATGGTCATACTCGGCGATGGTGGTGGCGGCAGTCGGCTACCTCGCGGCCTTGGTGCTCCATGCCGTCGAATGGGCTGCGGCTCGCGGTCAAGCCGCGGTGCGCCCCGTCGACGGTAGTGAGGACGAGCGGCGCATCCGGGTTGACTTCTTCGGTCGTCTCGGGATCGCCGCCACGCTGCTCAGCGCCGGTCTGCATATCGCGGCGGTGGTGTTGCGCGGCGTGGCCGCACAGCGGGCGCCCTGGGGCAACATGTACGAGTTCATCACCTCGACGCTGGCCTTCGCCGCCGTGGCCTACCTCGTCCTCGCCATCAAGGCGGGGATGCGCTGGCTGGGTATCGGTATGAACCTCATCCTCGCGGTCGGCTTGGGGCTGGCTGTCAGCGCGTTCTATGTAGGCGTCGCCCCACTCGTTCCGGCGCTGCACTCCGTGTGGTTCATCATCCACATCATCGCTGCCTGCGTGGCGGGCGCGGCGTTCAACCTGGGCGCGGTGGCGTCGCTGCTCTATCTCATCCGCGACCATGCCGAACTCAAGGCCGCCACGCAGGAGCGCGACCTACGCGGATACCTGGCCAAGCTTCCGTCCGCGGCCACCCTTGACACCATCGCCTATCGCCTGCACGCCTTCGCGCTGCCGTTGTGGACGTTCACCATCGCTGCGGGGGCGGTCTGGGCCCAGTACGCGTGGGGACGGTTCTGGAACTGGGATCCGAAGGAGACGTGGAGTTTCATCACCTGGGTGGTCTACGTCGCCTATCTTCACGCCCGAGCTACGGCTGGCTGGCGTGGCCGGCCCGTCGCCTACATCGCGCTGCTGGGGTGCGTCACGTTCTGGTTCAATTTCGTGGGAGTCAACTTGTTGTTCTCCGGTCTTCATTCCTATTCCGGGATCTAGCGATGCCAGACGACGAACTCGATTGGTTGGCCAAGCTCTATGAGGAGCAGGGGCCTACACTGCACCGGCTTGTGGTGCTGCTCGGCGCGGAGGAGCAGTCCGGCCGGATCGTGCGCAGCGCGTTACTGGCGCTGCACCGCCGCGGGCATCGGCTCATCGACCCAGTCGAGCGGGTGGAGTTCCTGCAGGAGCACGTCGTGCATCTCGCTCACGCGGTGCGGCCGCCGGCGCAGCGGCTTCAACTGCCCGAGGCCGAGGATCCGCGGCAGGAGGAGATCCTCTCGGCGTTGTCGGGCATGGATCCGCGTTCGGCAGAGATCATCGTGGTGAGCCACTACCTCACGGTCTTCGGGCCCGAGCTGGCCGGGATCATGCGGATGTCGGTGCGGGGATGCAACCAGCGGTTGGAGGGCGCCCTAGATCTGTTGCGGCGCCGCGTGGGCGATCCCACGCCGGGCAGCGTGCCAGGGATCATAGAGTCACTGTCGCAAGAGGTGACGGCCGCGTTGCGTTCGGCGGCCCGCACCATCCAGGCGCCTGGTACCGAGACCCTCAGCAGCGAACTCCTGGAGTTGGGTCAGCACGGCCATAGCCGGGTGGGGACCAGAACGGTGATCTTGAGCTGTGTCCTCTCCGTGATCCTCGGCCTGGGATTGGCGGCGTGGGTGCGCTCCACGTCGGCCAGTTCCCCAGCGACCAACCCCACCGCGGAGGCCACGGCCACGGCTGGGGCGTCGCGGTCCATTCCGGCACAGGTACAACAGGTGCCGCTCTACTACGTGGGTCGAGCCGATGGGAAGCTCTATCGGGAGCTGAGGGATCTGCCCGCCACGGGGAATCTCTTGGGCAACGGCCTGGAGAACCTGTTCACGCTGGCTCCGCTCGACCCGGATTATCAGTCGGCCTGGAACAAGGGTCACGTGGACGGCGTGGATCTGCAAGGCAATGTCCTCACCGTGGATCTCAGCGCGGCCGCCTACGAGCCCTTCAAGAACCCGGCCGAGGCGCGGATCGCCATCGACCAGCTCGTCTACACGGCATCGGAGATCACCGGGATGCCGGGGCTCAGGGTGAAGTTCCTGGCGGACGGGGCGGCGCCGCCCACCATGTTCGTCTCCGCGGAGGGATTCGCTCGCAATGGGTTGGCGCCCATGCCGCCGGTGTGGATCACCGAGCCCCGCAACGGCACCCAGTTCTCTAGCCGTAGCGTGGTGATCTCAGGCTCGGTGCTCCCCGCGGCGAGCGTGCCCATCGTGACCGTCACCAACATCGACACGAATAAGGTGGTGGCCTCTACCTCCGCGCAGACCTCTACCGGGGAGAACGCGGAGGGGTGGCGGCTGTGGACCGTGGCCCTGACCTTGGAGGAAGGCTCCTACGACGTGCGGGCCACCGTCTCCTACGACAAGGCCACCGTCAACTACTCGGAGAACAAGCTGATCAAGGTCACTGAGTGACGACGTACTTCGCCAAGGCTGCTTGCACGCTCGCGGGGGCGAACCTTGTGGCGAAGGCCTGAAGCCGGTTCTGCGGGCCGTCCACCACGAACGGCCGGTGTTTGGCAAGCGCGTCGAAGGTGGTGCGCATCACTTGATCGACGGTGCGCCGGTTGCGCAGCGCGTCGTCGTTGCCGGCGGCGGCGAAGAACTCGGTCTCCGTGGGGCCGGGGCAGATGGCCAGTGCCCGAACCCCAGTCGGTTTGAGTTCCTCCCACAGCGCGATGGTGAACCGCAACACGTAGGCCTTGGTGGCGGCGTAGACGGCCATGGTGGGAATGGGCTGGAAGGCCGCGTTGGAGGCGACGTTGATGATGGCGCCCCGGCCGCGGTCCACCATGCCGGGAACGCTGGCCCTGGTGAGTTCGGTGAGCGCCACCATGTTGAGTTCCATCTCGCGGGAGAGCCGGTCCGGCTCGATCTCGACGAAGGGGGAGATGGTGCCAAAACCGGCGTTGTTGACCAGGTAGGCCACGTCCAGGCCTGCTAGGGAATCGGCGAACTCAGCGCGTGCGGCCCGGTCGGTGAGGTCGACGGGGGTCACTTGGGCGGGCACCCCGAAGTCGCGGCGGATGTCGTCGGCCACGCGCTCCAGCTTGTCGGCGCTTCGGGCTGCGAGCACCACGCCCACGCCTAGCCCGGCCAAGTGACGGGCGAACCCAACCCCCAATCCGCTCGACGCTCCGGTGATCACTGCCCAGGATTGACTCATGACGCCACTCTAGTGGCGGGTCTCTGGGAGATGCGGTGCCAGTAGCGATCCGCAAGGATCATGGCTCGGTTTGCGTTCGGCGCCCAGCCAGGCTGTGAGCGTGTTAGCGTCAAACCATGTCACGAAGTGAGCGGAAGAGATGCATACGTGCTCTATGGTCAAGTCCTGCTACAGGTGTTCGACTGATGAATTCATGCGATACATACTGGGAAATAGGGAGAGCGAGTGGGTGAGTTTCTCGGTTGTTGATGAGGGTGGCTCTTGCCGTGGTGATGCTGTGTGGATTCGGGGTTGGGGTCTCCATTGTGGCCGCCTACATTCCTGCCAGGCTCAGGCTCACCAACGCGATTGGTTACGTTCTTGTTCCAGCGTATGCGCTGACTCTCTCGGGCTGGCTGGTAGAAACCTTTGGGCACATCGCCTGGTTGGGCTTCTCGGGGGCCGTTCTATGGGGGATATGGGATTCGCGCAGGGTGGTCAAGCGGTGGCGGGAGGGGAGCGACCCGCCGGTGACCGGCTGGTATCCGCTCTATGGCAAGCCGTCTCCTGGCGTGAAGGGTGGGAAGCGGTCTGACTGGCGAGGTCCTTCGTGAGATGGATATCTGGGATATCTGTAGGTGGACCGTAGGCGAGGCGGGGAAGGTGCTCCTTGCCCTAGTGATGCTGCTGGTGATCAGGGCGTTTACCGCGAGAGTCGCCGCGTATTTCCCGGCGCGCCTGCGGTTGACCAACTGGGTGGGCTACATCGGGATTCCCGCCTTCATCATCTCCTTCTCGACCTGGCTCATGGAGACCTTTGGCCCCTATGCCATGGTGGCCGTGGTGGCCGCCATGGTGTGGGGGGTGTGGGACTCCCGGAAGCTGGTCAAGCGCTGGCGGGTGGGGAGTGACCCACCGGCGACCGGCTGGTCCCCGTTCTTCGGTAAGCCGTCGCCGGGCGTCAAGGTGGGTGAGCCGGATCGCGACCCGGGGGGCGAGGCGTGCTCCATGACACAATGGGGCCCATGCAGCACTTCGACCTTGCGGTGATCGGCTCAGGCAGCGGGAATTCCCTCATCGACGAGCGCTTCGCCGACTGGAACGTGGCCCTCATCGAGAAGGACCCCGTCTTCGGCGGCACCTGCCTCAACCGCGGCTGCATCCCCACCAAGATGTTCGTGGTGCCCGCGGACCTGGCGCGGGCAGCCGACCAGGCCAGGCGTCTCGGCGTCGACCTCCAGTTCAAGGGCGCGGACTGGAAGGAGATCCGGGACCGCATCTTCGAGCGCATCGACCCCATCTCCGAGGGCGGCCTCGATTGGCGCGAACAGTCGCAGAACGTGACCGTCTTCCACGGCGAGGCCAGGTTCGTCACCCCCCACACGCTGCGTATCGGCAACCACACCATCACTGCCGAGCGCATCGTCATCGCTGCCGGGTCGCGCCCCGCCATGCTGGACGTGCCCGGCATCGACCACTACTCCGACAAGGTATTCACTTCCGACACCATCATGCGGATCGATGAGCTGCCCGAACGTCTCGTCATCGTCGGCGGCGGCTACATCGCGGCCGAGTTCGCCCACATCTTCTCCAGCCTGGGCTCCGATGTGACACTTATTAACCGGTCCGAGGTGCTGCTGCGCCGCCATGACCGCGAGGTGGCGCGGCGGTTCAGCGAGGAGTTCGCGAGGAAGGTGCGGGTGCGCCTCAACCAGCGGCTCGCCGCCGTCGAGGGCGCCAGCGACGGC
>JBHADA010000196.1:0-10869 GCA_041854805.1 Arachnia sp. | reverse complement strand
GCGCAGCCATGCTTCGTACCGAGAGTGAGAAACTCCGCAGCCTCCCGGTGAACGATGCCGCCAAACTCATCGAGAGCAAACGCGTCGAGCGAGCGCGCGCGCAGCAACAAGCCGAACAGCGTCAACGGCGGATCTCTTCGCCCGAACCATCCTCGCGTCAAGGCCCAGATTCGCCGCGTGAGCGCGGAATCGGGTTCTGACCCTTCACCTCCTAAGACTTGGACGTAGCCTGCGTCCATTCAGAAGAACAGGGGTGGATGGCTAACTAGTCGTGAGCTTGGACGGCTGCGGTGAGTCGGCGGGCGAACTGGGTGATGTCGGTTGCCATGTCGGGTGGGGCTTCGATTCGGAAGTTCGAGTCGAGGTAGCTCAGTGCTGGAAGGACTCGTTGCCACGAGTCGAGTGCGAGTAAGGCCTCGGTGCGGGTGTGGTTCACCGAGCTCAGTCGGGCATCTTCGTGCCGGAGGGCGTCAGCGACGGCGGCTATTGGGGCGTCGATGGTGATGCGCATCCTGTGGAAGGTCTCGCCGAGCCCGGATCGCAGGTATGCCACAGCACTGTCGGCAGGTAGCGGCCTTGGCTCGTACCGCGTTCCCGTGCTGTGGAACTCGCTGATACGGTCGGTGCGGAAGATACGCCAGTCCTCGCGATCAAGATCCCACCCCAGCAGGTACCAGCGCAGTTCGATATAGACCTGGCGGTGCGGTTCCACTCGGCGCCTGCTGACGTTCTCGCGCGCATCCACATAGCCGAACGTGACGATCTCTTGAGCGGCGACGGCATCCCCGATACTTCCGAGTGCCACCGCGTGAACGCTCGGCGCGATGCGCCGTTCCGCTTCGACACTCATGCGCAGGGTCAAGGCTCTGCGTCGTAGTCGTGCCGGTAAGAGTGCATCGATCTTTCCATACGCACGACTGGCGGCGTCGCCGAGAGTTCCTGGCTGCGCAGGAGCGTTCGTGGCGAGGGTGGCCAAGCTGATTACTGCAGCAATAGTCTCCTCGTCATCGAGCACGAGCGGAGGCACCCGCTGCCCTGCGGCGAGTTGGTAGTGACCTCCTGGACCTGGCCGCGTAGTCACTGGGTACCCATATCCTCGTAGCCGCTCGACGTCTCGCCGTAGCGTCCTCGGGCTCACCTCCAGGCGTGCCGATAGTTCCTCCCCGGTGAACGCCTGCCCGCTCTGCAATGTGGCGAGCAGGCGCAGCATTCTCTCAGTGACATCGGCCATGACATCATCCTAAAGATGCGGTCAGAATCAGACCACATCTCCTGTTAGCGTCGAAGTGAACCGACGTAAGGAGTGGAGACATGACGATAGGGGTAATGACGCCGAACGGACACGTTGGGGCGCATGTCCTCCGTCTGCTCGTGCAGGCGGGAGAACGCCCGCGGGCGTTGGTTCGCAACCCGAACAAGCTGGATCAGAGCATCGCGGACTACGTCGATATTGCTATGTTGGACGCCTGGAACGAACCTACTGTTGTCGAGGCGACCCGAGGGCTCGAAGCGGTGTACTGGGTCAGCCCGACCGCGACGGACAGCGACCCGCTCGCAGCGCACTCCCTCGCCGCACGCAACATCCGCACCGCAATCGAGACCAATCGAATCGAGCGAGTGGTGTTCCAGTCCAGCGTAGGAGCCGAGAAGCGGCACGGTGTCGGAGAAATTGACGGCCTCGCCGCAACCGAGTTGGAGTTGGAAGCCAGCGGCGCTTCGGTCGCGCATTTGCGATGCGGGTATTTCTTCACGAACCTACTCATGGACATCGACTCGATCCGCGGAGGTGTCCTGAGCACAGCGATGGACATCGAGCGCCCGATCGCTTGGGTCGCTCCCGCCGACATCGCTACGGTCGCAGTAGGGCGCCTGCTCTCCCGAACGTGGAGTGGTCGCGAGGTTCAGGCAGTCCACGGCCCCGAAGACCTGTCGTTCACACAAGCCGCGGCGATCCTTTCGACCACGCTAGACGCGCCCGTGTTAGCGCTTCAGCTCAGCGACGATAACGTCCGATCCGCGCTCGGCGAATTCGGCCTGCCCGAGGCCCAGATCGAGGCAATCGTGATGATGGCCGCCGGGATCAGGGATGACTTCACTCCCGAGAATCCACGTACCTACGCGACGACGACGCCCACCACTCTTTCCAGTTGGGCAGCGGAATACCTCTCTTGAACCGATTCACGGATCGTCGTGCGGACTGGCCGTAGCGCAGATGGCGGCGCCTCACGCTGCTCCGCGGCGACATCACCCGTCGATCGCTCAGGCGAGCCGCGTCTTCAGGGACGCCTGCAAGATGACGCCGTTGGCTTACCTGACGAAGTTCCGCATCATCGAAATGGCGCGTCTACTACGCGAGACCGACCTCACTATCGCGGTCATCACCAGACGCCTCGGATGGAACAGCCCAGAGTCATCCGTAACTGCGTTTGCCTGCCATTACGGAGTCACCGTGCGTCTGTCGTCGCAGCGGTCCATCATTCGCCTCAGATCTCGGGCCGGGCGAAGGCGTCGCCCGCGACGCGAAAAGTGCTAACGGAAGTGCTAAGCAACCTGTAGGTCGGGGTATCGCGGTGGAGTTATCCATAGGCCAGATGCTGTAGATCGTTGATTTCATGCGGCAGAACGCTAGGTTGAGATTCGTAGCGCGAGGGGGTCGAGCTCAGTTCAACTCCCACGCCGTTGACTGCGCTCAAGCTAGGCTGGTGCACGGCAAACCAAAAGGTTAAGACGTAGCTATGTTTGCTCCCCTACGGGTATCTTCCTCGACGTAGTGGGAGGCCAGTCTGAGTGAGCGGTCACCATGTCGGCTGGACACCGCTGCTGCCGGCTGAGCTATGCTGTCCTCCGATCCGCCTGGAGTCAGCTCGCGCACTGACGACTGATACCGTTGGAAAGTGCTTAACGTAACGTTCGACACTGTCTTGATCAATGGCAGCGTTGGCACGGGGAAGACAACCACTGCCGAGAGGCTCGGCGGCGAGTTGGAGCGGTGCGGTATTCCTGGCGCAGTCATCGATGTGGACTGGTTGCGCCGATCGTGGCCTGCGCCGCCTGGTGACCCTTTCGGGACCGCACTGGCGCTGGAGAACATGCAGGCAATCGCCTCGAACTTCCGGCGCGCGGGTGCCCGCGTGATTGTGGCCGCAACAGTTGTCGAGTCACTGGAAGAGTTGAGCCGCGCTTCTGGGGCGTTGGCCTCGAGAAGGCTGTTGCATGTGCGGCTGACAACGACACCCGATGCGGCGATCTCGCGTCTGACCAGGCGGCACGCGGACGATAAAGTGATCCTGCACTGGCATCTACAGCGTCACGCGGGGCTGGCAGGTATTCTCGACCGAGCTGGCTTCACTGATGAGTTGCGTATCGACACAACTGAAAAGCAAGCCATAGAGGTTGGGCGCGAGATCCTCACTACTATTGTCGAATGAGCGAAGCCGACGACCGGTTAGACGAATGGGAGGCACTCCAGCCGCCCATCGTCTGGTGCGCACCGGAGGGCTTGCTCACGGACGCTGCCGGATCCGGCACCTGTGGCATAACTCTCACGGTGCGCACGCGCCATGTGGGTCGTTTGTCCGGCGAGTGTTCACGTCGGCGTAATGCAACCGGGCTGAGAATTTAGTCGTCGGCGTCGGGAATGAGGATGGTGGCGAGGCTGATGCGACGTTGTGCGTCATCGCGTCGTTGGAGGTATGGCGTGAGTACTTCCATGAACTCTGTTTGAAGTTTCTCAAGGTCTTGCGTGTCGAGGTAGAGCGGTGCACTTGCGAACCCGAGGAATCCGCGCAAGTCTGTGCGTCCGTCTTCGAGAACCTCTTCGAAATCATTTGAAAGGTCGCTGACGAACATTGCGAATGCCGACCGCAACTGCAGAGTGTCCATCGCCTGCATCTCCTCATGGCCGACGTGGGCCATGCGCTCCCCGAGTGCGAGCGTACGCTCGATGGCACCACGCACCTGTCGTTCGTCGACGACCGCCAAGATTTCGGCATCAAGCAGGGCCGCGACGTGCCGGTACAGCGTGGCCTGCTTCACTTCCGGCAGTGCTTTGCGGAGCTGAGCGGTGGTCATATTGCGGCGGCCGATTTGTTGAATGATCTTCATGCGAACAGGGTGGAGCACGAGGTCGGCGACCGGACGCTCTGCAACCATGGCTCTACCCCTAACCGTTATCACTGTGATAATGTTCTCATTGATGTACCACCCATTGAAGCAGAGGAGAGCGCGATGACGCAGGCGACCTATGGAATGGCTGGCGTTGACGTGCGCTTCCCTGGCTGGGAGTCCCTGATGGTCGGGCGAAGCTTCCTGCACGTTCCGTTAGCTGCGGTTCGGTCGGCTCGCGTTGAGCCTGGCTGGTCTTCAGAAGTACTCGGCATTCGTTCTGGTTTCGTCGTGTCCGGCTATCGCAAGCTCGGCACCTTCACTCACCCCTCGGGTGTCCGGCGACTGGTGTCGATGAAACGGGGCATGCCCCTCCTTCGCCTTCACACGGTTCGTGACGAGACCGGGTTCGACGAGATCCTCCTCAGCACCGATGACGCGGAGAGCATCGCGCACAACATTCAGGCAGGCGTCGCACGATGAGCCGTGCGCCGATTGAGATCCAGGGTCTTCGTAAGAGCTTCGGTGCTGTTGACGCAGTATCGGAGGCCACGTTCATAGCGGCGTCAGGCCGGGTCACGGGCTTCCTGGGCCCGAACGGTGCAGGGAAAACGACGACGCTACGCATACTGCTAGGGCTGACCCGACCGTCCAGAGGAACGGCACTTGTGCAGGGAAAGCGCTATCGAGATCACCCCCACCCGGCACGCATTGTCGGGGCGGTGGTGGATATTGCGGGCGCGCATCCGAGGATGACCGCCAGGCAGCACTTGCTCACTTACAGTGCGCTGTCCGGGCTTTCTTGGACACGAATCGAAGCGGTGCTCGAACAGGTGGGCGCGACCGCTTTCGCTGACCGTCGCATCGGCACGTTCTCGACCGGAATGCGCCAGCGGCTCTCGCTTGCGACGGCGCTTCTGGGCGACCCAGAGATCCTCGTGCTCGATGAACCCTCCAATGGCTTAGACCCGGGGGGTATCGTTTGGCTGAGAACGTTCCTCCAAGAGTTCGCGAGATCAGGGCGCACCGTCTTGTTGTCCAGCCACGTGCTCGGTGAGGTCGAGCACACCGTGGACGATGTCGTACTCATCGATAAGGGGCGGGTGAGGCGAGCCGCCTCTCTCGCCGATATTCGCTCGTCAGGCGCATCCCTTGAGGACGTGTTCCTTCGCGCGACACAGGGAGGAGACCAATGATGAGTGTGATCCGCGGCGAGCTCATCAAACTGCTCACTCTTCGTCTCGCGCTCTGGACGATCCTCCTCGCAGCAGCCTGCGGCGCACTCCTGACAGGCACACTCGCATTCATTGGGCCGGAGAACGCGACCCCGCCAATGCCCGGGCTCGATACCCCGGATGGCGTCGCGATCGTTCTCGGGCTTCCCACGGTGCTGTTGTTCATCCCCGCGCTCATCGGCACCATCGCCATCACCTCCGAGTACCGGCACCGAACTATTGGCACCACGTTCCTCGCAGTGCCAAGGCGGGGGCAGGTGCTTGGTGCGAAACTCGTCGTCTACACCCTGCTCGGCCTAACATACGGGCTCGCCTCCTCGATCGCATCCGGTGCAGCACTCTTCGCAGGAGCAGCAGCACGAGGAGTGACGATTCCGGTGCCTGTTGGCGAGATCATCCTGCCGCTACTCCAACTCGCCCTCGCAGCGGCCGTGTACATGGTGTTAGGGGTAAGTATCGGAGCGCTCGCCCGCAACCAACTCATCGCCATCGACATCGTGCTCGGATACTTCTACTTCATCGAGTTCGTACTCATGATGCTCCCCGGCGTGAACAAGCTATACCCCTTCATGCCAGGCGGAGCCACAGCCTCGCTGACGAGCTTCTCCTTCCTCACCGACACTCTCGCCGAGCAGACCTCACTCAGCCCGGCCTCGCTGGCGTCTCCTCTCATGGGAGCCGTGATACTGCTTGCTTACGCGGGAATCGCCGGGCTCCTCGCAATATTTGTGACGTTGAAACGCGACCTGAAATGACGAAAACACCGATCGAACTCTCAACGCTCTTAACGTCACGAACCTCTGAAATGTCGGTATCCTCCGAAGCCAAACGAGGTGCAAGTCGGCGAGCTCAATTCGCCACTCCGTCAGTGGAGCACTTCTAAACGCCCATAACCCATCAAAGGAGAATCATGCGAGCAACAGGAACCTTCACAGTGGAAGCATTCACTCCCATCGAGCCACCCTTGAACGCCGGACCCGAAACTGGCACACCGGTAGCCGTCGCGACAATGGAGAAGCGCTTCGCCGGAGACATCACTGGACGTTCGACGACGCTGTTCACCTACGCACTCGACCCAGCGAGCAATATCGGCGGATACACTGCAATGGAATCTTTCGAGGGATCGCTTCACCACCGGTGGGGAACTTTCAACTTCACGCACTCAGCGACGACAGCAGGTGAAGATCGGAGCGCAGAATCCTTCGCCATCATCCCCTCCAGCGGCACCGGCGAACTGAGTGGAATCTCAGGCGACGGGGGGATCGCCGTCGACCCCGACGGAACCCACCGGCTCTGGTTCGATTACCACCTTCCCAAATGAACGCCAACCCTGCTCGCCGCACTGAGCGGCGAGACCGCTCGGCCGAGGGAGGTAGCAGGCCTCGACGGGTGAACGCACGGGAACCGGAGGCGCAAGTGATCGTGCTCAACGGCGGATCAAGTTCGGGAAAGACGTCTATCGCACGAGCACTGCAGGAATCCCTTCCCGGAACCTGGCTGACCTTTGGGGTGGATACGTTCATCGAAGCGTTACCCGGCCGGGGCGACAGCCTGAAGTCCGGAATCAGCTACGGCCCTGATGGCACTGTCGTGGTGACGGAGCAGTACAAACGGCTGGAACGCGCTTGGTACTCAGCACTGCATACGCTGGCGCACTCGGGTGCCAACATCATTCTTGACGAGGTGCTGCTTTCCGGAGGTGAGGGGCAACGGCGTCTACAGTCAGCATTTGATGGGGTGCCGATGCTGTGGGTAGGAGTGCGCTGCGATCCAGAAGTTGCCGCGGCCCGTGAATGTTCTCGCGGCGACCGCGTACCGGGCATGGCACGCTTACAAGCCTCGCGTGTTCATGACTGGGTCGTGTACGACATTGAGATCGATACCACTGCACGATATCCCGAAGCCTGCGCACAGCTACTGGCCGATTTCGTGACCTCGAAACGTTACTCACCCGTCGAGACAGAGTGATCGGACTTGCCATCTTGTTTCGAACAGCAATGCATCCCTGATTCCTGTGGGAAAGAAACCAAACGGAGCGTCAAGTCAGAGCACGAGGACGTATTTCAGCAGCGCCGCACCCTCAGAGGAAACGTGATCTGCGTGATGGCCTTTCGGCCCGCAAGAATCACTAACCTGGTAGGTTTCGGCTCATGAATACTGCAACCTCGCCTTCTGATGCAGTTCCGCGATACAGAGAGGTATCCAAACCGCAAAACTTAAACCCCATGCGGAGATACGCGCGGATGGCCGGTGCGTTGATGTTAGTGACTTCCAACCACAAGGTTCGTGCGTTCAGTTCACGCCCGTAGTTAGCAGCGAGGCCAACCAGTTCCCGTCCCAGCCCTCTCCGACGATACTGAGGGGAGAGTTCCAAATCCGCTATCACGACTCGTCGATTCCACACCTCGAAAACCACGTCAATAAACCCGCAGGGGGTCCCGTGCGCGTTAACGGCAACAAATCGCGCTGACTCCTCGACATCCTCAACGTCGGTGTCTTCGCCAAGAGGAAACCTCTTGACGATCGGAGAGGAGACACTCTTCTCGTTGAGAGTAAACCCGTTGGCAGAAGGCCGCACCTCGAAAATGGTGTCGGTGACGAAGGAACCATCAATGTCACCGAGCACCAAGTCATCACTCGGCAGGCCCCGACGAAATGTCACCCTGCCAGAGTCAAGGAACCTGCCAGAGTCAAGGAAAACGTCTTTCTGCCGTTCACTCACCTGGCAATCGTAGCAAGGCACCCAGAGATGCAACCGCGGTCGACTCGTTGGCCGTGACCCTGGCGCTTCGGACAATCTCCTTATTGCCTTTGGAGCCGGACGGCTTCCTTCTGCGGATTCTGCGTACGCCGGGCATGGTCTACCAGGTCAGCGGGTCGAGTCGAAGGTAGAAGTCCAGGCGGTCGGGGTCAAGGGCGATGCCGTACCGGGAGGCGAAGTCGTGATCCGCCCATTGGGCCGTGTCTTCGTTGGGCCAGGTCTCGCGAGCGTTCGCCAGCAGGAGCGCGATGTCGGCGTAGGGATCTGCCTGTCCGAGTCGGCCGAGGTCGATGAGCCCGGCCACGAGCGAGGTATCAGGGTCAATAAGGATGTTGGGGAGGCAGAAGTCTCCGTGGCAGACTACCCTGTCGGCGTCCTCTTGTTCCTGGCGGGAAGGGAGGTCGCGTTCCAAGCTTTCGAGGATCACCGCGGGCGGGGTCTCGATGAGGTGCTGGGGCAGGAACTCGGGGTGGACCCGGTTCTCGACGACGGTCGCGCGGGCCAGCGTGATCATCTCGTCCAGCGTTCTGCCGTACGGGCACGTGCTGGCGGGGATGCTATGCAGCCGGACCAGGGTGTCGGTGATCGACGGCCATGCCTGAGCGAGATGGGCCGGGTCGAGCCGGTCAGCCGGGACGCCCGCGACGGCGCTGGTGATGAGGCAGGCGCCGTGCTCGGTGATGCGCCAGTCGAGCACGCTGGGGCCGGGAATCCCGGTGGTCGACAGCCACTCGATCCGATCGCGCTCGCCTTCTAACGTGTGCGCATCAGCAACGGAGACGACCTTGGCGAACCGTTCCCCGGACACGTGACGCAGCACAATCGCGCCTGACTCGCCGTCGGTGACGCGCGCCCACACCGAGCAATCGGAAAGCAATCCGGTCAGTGGCATCGAGGGAGACGACATGCCTCTATCATCTCGCGTCGACCGTCCTTCACGTGCCCTACGCGACCTCACGACCAATACTGACCAAACACAGCATGTCCGCAATGACGGCAAAGCAGCGCGCGATGTTCGCTCACCTACTGCGCATGACGGTCTCGATGCGGATGATGAGCGCCGGCGACGGCTACGAGTACCTTCTGTACTCGTTCCCGGCCGCAGACGCCGACCGCGCTGGCTCTCGACGCCGCTGATCCACTACTACGCGAAGTAAGGTGCCCCGTGCGCGAGCAGAAGTAGCCGCGTCTGGATCGGCTTGTTTTTGCAGCGAACCCTCAGAAGAACTCGTCCATGAGCCGGTAGAACCGTGTCCGTGCCGGGTCGAGGTCCTCGATCCCATACTGGTCGAGGAATAAGGGCACCCATGATTGGCCGAGTTGCTCGGCTATGTCCCGCGTTGCTAGCGCGAGGTCCTGGTGACGGTCGGCAACTCCCAACCGCCCGCAGTCGATGAAGCCAGAGAAGCGGTCCTCGTCCACAATCAAGTTGGACAGGCATGCATCCCCATGCGTAACAACGAGATCTTCATGAACGGGACGAAGCCCTTGAAGCATCGCGAGCAGTTCGCTTGGGTCGCGGTCACGGTGTTCATCGTCGAAATCATTAGTGTCGACTAGGCCCGCCTCCCAACGGGCACGGGCCTGCTCGATGCGGTGAGAGACACGGTGGTCGAAAGGGCAGCTGTCCGTCATCAGAGTGTGCAGCCGGCGCAACGCCTTAGCCGCGATCCGGGCCTTTGCCGCAGGTTCAATCGGAGCGGAGGACAGGTCGTTGCCGGGAACGTCGTCGAGCAACAACCAATGCCGCCCTGTAGAAGTGATTTCGTCGAGCACGCGGGCACAGGGCACTCCCGTTGTCGTCAGCCATCTCAGGCGCGCCGCCTCACCCGGGAGTTCGCCCAAACATCTGACTGGTTCCGTCTTAACAAAGAGGACGTCTCCGTCTGGAGACGTCAACCGAAAAACGGCTGCGTCCGATCCACCGGTTGTCTGCAACTCCCATGAGTAGCCGGTCAGTTCCTGTTCCCACGTGATTGGGAACGCAGGGCGGACTGGGGACATCCGGCTCCTAACAAGACTGCGGGTTCTGGCCAAGTATAAGTCGTTCTGAATCGATCCGACGTGCTCGACCACGAGCGGCATCGGGTCAGCTGCGGCTGTACAAATCATCGACGTAGGTTGTCTCGCAGCAGCTCGGTTTCACCAATGGAACGCATCCCGGGAGTGCACCTGACTTGGCACTATGGTGTCGATGCGGATCTTGAGCGCACGCGACGGGTACAAGTACCTACTGCCCATCGTCGCGGCCGTCGACGATGACAGGTCGTTGTCGACTGCTCTGGCGTGCTGCTACGCGGAGGCGGGGACGCCGCCCCCCGCCGCTGGTCTCGCCCACAATCTACGCCCCGCGTATCCGGTGACATCAGTAGGCTGGAACTGCGCACAGGCCAACATTCACAGGTGAGTGCGTTTACCGAACCTCGGCTACGCCGTCACCGCCCACCGCGCCCAAGGCCTCACCACCGACACCGCCCACGTCCTCGTCGAACCCACCACCACCAGGGAGAACTTGTATGTCGCCATGACCCGCGGACGCGAATCGAACCAGGCCTACGTCATCCTCGACCGACCCGACGACCACGCCACTCCGCACCCGGGCGACAATCCCGACGCCACCGCCCGCACGGTCCTCTACGGCGTCCTCCAACACAGCCGTCCTGAGCTCTCGGCACACGAGACGATCACCGCCGACCAACACCGGTGGGGCTCGATCGCCCAACTCGCCACCGAATACGAAACCATCGCCGCCGCAGCCCAACACGACCG
>JBHADA010000195.1:0-2949 GCA_041854805.1 Arachnia sp. | reverse complement strand
GACCCGGCTCGCCGGCTCTTCGCGTGCCTCGGGTCGATATAGGGAGCGCCAGGTGTGCACCAGTCGGCGCGGCGGGTCCCATTCCAAAACCGTGCCGTCGCTCCAAAGCTCAGTGCCGTGGGGAGAGTGGTAATGGAAGCGGCCATCCGGGACCCCGTCGGTGTCCACGGCGGAGCCGTAGAAGTACTTGGCTGTGAACTCAGGGGTGGTGATCGCATCCCAAAGCTTGGTGGGCGTGGTGCGGATGAAGAGACGGTACACCTGGGTGCTGTTGGGCTGGGTCATGAACGTTCCTCCAATTCTGACTTCAGTTCGATGAGGGTTTGGGCGCGTTGCGCGTCGTACTTGCTGAGCCAGCGCTCGTGGATCGCCCGGATGGGGGTGGGATTGAGATAGTGCAGCACCCGTCGGCCTTCTCGTCGCGTCACCACGAGCCCCGCGTTCTCCAGCACCCCTAGATGCTTGGCGATGCCGAAGCGGCTCATGTCGAACCCCTCGGTGAGTTCCGTCAACGACGCCCCGCCACCTGCGTGCAGGCGATCGAGCAGAGCCCTGCGCGTCGGATCGGCAAGGGCTTTGAAGACGACGTCATCGCTTACCGGGGGCACCCCCGCAGCATATGTGACTATTTGGTCACATGTCAACGAGTGAGCTGGCTCGACAACCCCCGACAATTCCAAGGCCTGCGGCCGCTCGGCCAGCGATTGGGGAGAGCTGGGCCGGAGGGTCCCCTCCTATTCGGGTTCTCGGGTCTTGTCGTTCGGTGAGTGTTGGTAGCCCCAGTTGCGGCGCTGTGGGGATTCCCGCGAGGGGCCAGATCCTCTGCGCGAGGTAGCGTATCTATTCGGTTAAAGGTAGTCTCAGCCGTCGGTGAAAAACAGGCAAGAGGTCATGACGTGCCCCTCAAGCGCCGTTGACAAGGAGCTGGATTCTCATCGCGATGACCCCCGCCGTCGGCGAATCGGATGTCACGCACCTACTGTGGCTGCGTGACAAGCTCCCCGACGAGGCGGTGGACCTTGTCGTTCTCACGACGGGAACGCGAGCTTACCGCCGCGCCACCGGGGTAGCGGTGGTGCCATTGGCCCTCCTCGGGCCCTAGCGCGTGTCGCCTTGATAACTTCTCCCGGGAAACGGTGCGGTGCCCCGTGGCGTTGGCCTCCCACTGAATGGCAGCCAAATTCAACAGTTGCAAGCCAATACCCCAGCCCAGCAATGGACCCATTCCGACGCGCAGGTAGTTACTATTGAAAATCCTGAAAGGAGCTAGTGCATGGTGACAGGATTAGAAATCAAAGACTTGATTCAATCTCAGGAATACAAAGACTTGTTGAACAAGGCTAAGGATAAATATGAAATAAGCGTTTACGATGATGACGATAGCATCCTGCAGGAATGCAGTTCAGTCGCCGATGAAGTCAACAAATCAGGGCTGGAAATAGTGTTAATATCGAATTTCATGAACGAAAACCATGAGCTAGTCCTTAATTTTTCAAAGACGAAGATATCCGGCCTGTCATCAGATTACAGCGACTTTGAAGAGGATGGCGATGAGGACAATGATGTTGTGCTACTCGGGCAGTCTAAGGCATTTCTTATCACGAACTCCATAGAAATGCTATTAATGCAAAAGTCGGAAGAGCATTTAATAAGGTTTCTAAAAATGATTAGAACTCCTTCTTGTAAGAAGTATGCAAAGGAATTAATTGCATTCTATGAGGATAGTTGCAAATCCCTATGACTTCCCTTGCGGTCTGAAAAGCCGCCCCCGTCTTTTCAGGCGGCCTGCCTCCGTTAACCACAGCAATGTGACGCTCGTGAGCGCGGCGATAGTCAGAGGGGGCGCTCAAGCGCGACAGCCTTTGTCATGCGATCAGGACTCGTCGACCGAGTGAGGGTGGCGGCAAGGTTTGGCCAGTGGATTGCCGCGAGGCAGGCCGACAGCATCACGTTGGCCGCGGCCCAGCAGATGGCTCCGGCCTGAAAGCCGCCATCCCGCGTGCCCAGGGCGACGTGGGTGGCTCCCTCTGCCTACTGTCGTGCGGGCTTTTCTGGGGCGATCACGGTGATGATCGCCGAGTCGTCGAGGGCCTGCTTGCCCTGGGCCTGTCCCAGCAGAAACAGCTGACCCGCGGCGGCCGCGACGGGGGTGGCGAGGCCCGTGGAGCAGGCGGCGTCGGAGACGATGCCCATGTCCTTGACGAAGATGTCTAGGCGGCTCTTCACCTCCGCGCCGCCCGCGTCGTAGGCCTGGAGCGCTCGGGGGCCGCGGTCCCCAAGCATGAACGACGCCGCGGCCCCGGCCATGAGCGTCTCCAGCGCGGCCTCAGCGTCGAGCCCCAGAGCGCTCGCCAGGGCCAGGGCCTCGCCAGCGGCCGCGATGTGTACCCCACACAGCAGTTGGTTGACCGTCTTCATGGCCTGCCCGTCGCCCGGGTTGGGGCCGATGCGTTTGAGTGTGGAGGCCAGGGCGTCGAGCACCGGATGGGTCAGGTCCCAGGCCTCGTCGCTCGCGCCGACCGTCACCAGCAGGTCTCCCGCCCCGGCGCGCACCGGCCCGCCCGAGACGGGGGCATCGACGAGGTGCAGGCCATCGGTGGCGAGTCGTTGAGCCACCTCGCGTACGGCGTCGATGCCGACGGTCGAGGTGAGTATCACCGCGCCGCCGCGAGTCAGCGAAGAGGCGACCTCGTCGTCGCCCCAAAGCAGCGACTCGAGCTGGGCTTGGTCGCGCACGGCCACCAGCGCCACCTGCGCGTCGGTGGCGGCTTCCCTGGCCGAGGCACAGATGGCGAGGCCGCCGTCATGGGCGAGGGCGCGGCGTTCGGGGGCGATGTCGAAGCAGCGGACGGTAAACGAACGCGCCAGGCATTGGGCCATGGGTAGCCCCATGGCGCCCAGCCCGAGCACGGCGATGGTGGTCATGCGGATTCTCCTTCGGTGTGGAGT
>JBHADA010000194.1:0-2833 GCA_041854805.1 Arachnia sp. | reverse complement strand
GGCCGTCTTCTCCTCGACTGCCCCGTCGGCAACTCGACGGTCATGTACGATGTGTCACGTCTGGGCAAGTTCGAGGTGCCGGACATCCGGAAGCGGAACGACGACGCGCTGTGGCTCCGCATGCTCCGAGAGGAGAAGTACATATGGGGGATCCCTGACGTCCTCATGAGGTACCGCGTCCGGGCGGACTCTATCTCGGCGAACAAGCTCGGCCTCGTGAGGTATCACTGGACGTTGTACCGGGATATCGAGCACCTGAGCATCCTGAGGTCTGTTTTCCACCTGACGGTCTGGGTCGCCATCAAGACGCTGAGGATCAAGTAGGGGCACCGCCGAGACGCCCTCGCCGGCGTGCGCAGAGTTCGGTGAGATTCAGTGAGAGGAGAGGCGATGGCTCGGCAGGCGGTGCCTGGAAGGATCGCGGTCTGTACGGACGGGCCGCTGAGGGTCCTCCACATCAACTCCACCCTGACCTGGCGGGCGGGGGTCATGAGCGTCGTGATGAACTACTTCCGGCACATCGACCGGTCCCGGGCCGTCTTCGACTTCTTCTACTACAAGGCGAGCTCCGGGAACGACTATCGCCAGGAGATCGAGGACCTCGGCGGGCGCTGCCTCCCGAGCGACGCGGGCAAGAACGTCCTGCGTATCCGTTCTGCGCTCAGCAGGCTCCTCCAGGACAACCCCGGTGTGTACCGGGTGGCCCACCTCCACCATCCCGCGATGGCGCGTTTCCTCTACCCGGTGCTGCGGCGCCACGGGGTCGGGGCCGTCATCGTGCACTCCCACTCGACCGCCTACTCCGACTCCCGGCTGAGCGCGCTCCGGAACCGGGTCCTGTGCCACCGCCTCGATCGCTACTCGGACACGCGTCTGGCCTGCTCGAGGGAGGCCGGCGAGTTCCTGTTCGGGGCGGCCGGGTTCGACGTCCTGCCCAACGCCATCGAGGTCGACGCCTTCGCCTTTGATCCGGGCCTACGGGCCTCGGTGCGTGAGAGCCTCGGGCTGAACGGCGCGCTCGTCGTGGGGCATGTCGGGCGGTTCAGTGAGGAGAAGAACCATCGGTTCCTCGTCTCCGTGTTCGCCGAGCTGCTCAAGATGGACAGGGCCTGTCACCTCCTTCTTGTCGGCGATGGGCAACTGCGTGGCGCCATCGAGACGATGGTCCTAGACCAGGGGCTCCAGGAGAAGGTGACGTTCCTCGGCAACCGCCCGGACGTCAAGGCCCTCTACCAGGCGATGGACGTACTCCTCTTGCCCTCCCTCTTCGAGGGGTTGCCGATGGTTGGCGTCGAGTCCCAGTGCGCGGGGCTGCCGATCGTCTGCTCTGACCGTGTCCCCGAGGAGGTTGCCATCGGGAACAGCTCCTTCCTGTCCCTGGAACTGACTCCCAGGCAGTGGGCCGAGCGCGTCCGGCAGGTCCTCGTCGAGAGCGGATCGGGCGCCCAGAGGTCGGGCGGTGTCGGGATGGCGCGGGACAAGGGCTTCGACGTGACGGTCGAGGCGGGCAATCTTCTACGGCGCTACGAGTCTCTGGCGCGGAAGTGATCAATTCTCATGTGGCTCCACTACTCCGCCTTCGCAGCACTCGTGTTCGTGGCAGCGCTCTCCGGTGGTCACCAGCAGCGTTCGCAGAAGCCAAAGGCAACCTTGGTGCTTTCGTTCCTTATGTTCGTAGCGTTATCGTCTCTTCGGTCCACTACTGTTGGAAACGACACGATCAGGTACGGCAGCTTCTTCAAGGAGATTGCGTTTACCGAGAGTTTCACGGAGGCTTTGACAGTCAGCAGGTACGAACAAGGTTATGTCGCGATAAATTACGTCGTCAGTCGTTTCACCGACGATTTCAACGTCCTGCTGCTCGTCACCGCAGTTTTCTCGTTCGGATCAGCGGCTCTTTTCATTCAGAGGTACGCGCGGTCCGCTTCGCTCGCGGTACTATTGGCTTTCGGCATGTCTGTCTTCTATGACTTGATGCTCGCCGTCCGGCAGGGAATTGCTGTTGCGATCTTCTTGTTCGCATTCTCGGCCATCGTCGATCGCAAGCCCCTGCGCTATGTTGCGCTCGTCGTTCTCGCAGCCCAGTTCCATTCGTCCGCCTACATCCTGCTGGTAGTATACTTCGTTCCGTCGCTGAAGGTGAAAAGGTTTGGGGATGGGCTCAAGTGGGGGGCTCTTGTCGGAGTCATCATGCTGTCTTTGAGCTGGCTGCTCTCAGAGGTCGCCAACATCTCGACCTATTACGGCCAGTACCTGAGCTCTGAGTACGCTGAAGGGGGTGCCAGGATGGCGACGGTGATGGCAGTCGCCGTGCGTCTGATCCTCATCGCTCTAGCGGCGACATGCGGATGGAATGCTGCTATGGCCGCAGATCACACCGAAGTCACCCATAATCTCCTCACGCTGGTCGTGGTGGATGTCGCCATAGTCGTCGTTTCGCTCGGATTCAACCTGCTCGACCGTTTCGAGATGTACTTCACCCTTCCGTTCGTTGTCGGGCTGACGAATGTCGTTGCCAGGGATACGGGCAACCGGAGCACTTACGTCCAGGTGCCCATGGTCATGACCGCCTTCGCGCGCATGACAGTGTTGCTCCTGTTTCGGCCTGGCTGGTACACCCTGTTTCCTTATCAAACCATATTCGAAAAAGGGGCATCGTGATGGATCCGGTCTACGTGTCATACTCCGCCGCTCGCTGGTGCGCACAACACAGGCTGCGCCCGCTCGCCTATGTCATCCGAGGGGCTATGAGGGTAATCTTCGCATGCGACGTACCCTACGGGACCCGGATCGGAAAGGGGACCCTGTTCCCGCATCATGCCTTGGGGGTCGT
>JBHADA010000193.1:0-5660 GCA_041854805.1 Arachnia sp. | reverse complement strand
CCTCACCCTCTACAGGGACCTCGCCACACACAACCCACACAAACACACCGCCGCCCTCGCCCACGCCCTCACCAACCTCAGCGCAACCCTCGACCGCCTCGGCCGAGCCGAGGAGGCGCTACCACACCTCGAGGAGGCCCTCACCCTCTACAGGGACCTCGCCACACACAACCCACACAAACACACCGCCGACCTCGCCCACGCCCTCACCAACCTCAGCGCAGCCCTCGGCCACCTCGGCCGAGCCGAGGAGGCGCTACCACACCTCGAGGAAGCACACACCCTCTACAGGGACCTCGCCAAGCGAAACCCGAAGCGCCACGCGAAGGATCTGGCGCAAATTCGCGCCCATCTTTTGGAGACCTACCGCGCTCTCGGCCGGGAAGACGACGCCTTCTGGATCGATCCTCCGCAGCCGTGACCGTCACGGCGAGGAGAGGCGGCAAGCGGCGCTTCCGCCGGGCAGGCGATGGCGGTTTCGGGCCACACGGGCATAGATCCCTTGGGCGAGCCGGCGCAGGCCAGGCAGGTACAGCGCCCGCCCAAGAAGGGGCCAAGGGAATCGCGACGCGAGCAGCACCTCGGCCACGGCGTCGCTGCCGGTGCGCACCCCGCCTCGCGGATCGATGACGTGCAGCGTCTCCTCGCAGCATTGCGGGGTGAGGCCAAATTCGTCGAGGCCGACGCGTTGAAATGGGGCCGCGGTCAGCGTCGACCGGAAGAGTGCCGAGCGGGCCGCCTCGGCCGCTTTCTGGCAGAATCCACAGTCGCCGTCGAGCAACAATAGCGAGCGTTTACGCGTCGATCCGCCGAAGTTCACACCGTTGTCCACCGCTTTATCCACAGGCTCCACGCTCCTTAGAGTCAGATCGTCTTTCCGCGTCTGCCCCGTTCATTTGGCCGCCATCAGGCGACGACGCGTCAACGACGGCATCACCCCTAGTCAGCACGGTTTTCGCCGGCATCGACCGATTCTCTTGAAAGGTCAACATCTTGGCCCTCATCCCCGCCGTCGCGGACGCCTTTTGCCTCGTCAGAACGGCTTTTCCGCGGGTCTTCAGCATCCTCACCCGAGACGTTATCCACGGAATTATCCACATCCTCCACGTCGCTCGTCCGCCTGATCTGTGCATAAGTCCAGATGGCGAGGCCGGCCAGGATCATGGGCAGCGACAGCCACTGCCCCATGGAGAGCCCGAGGCTGAGCAGCCCAAGATACGCGTCGGGCTCGCGGTAAAACTCGGCGATGAAACGGAAGACGCCGTACCCGACGAGGAATAGCCCGGCCACCTGCCCGCGATAGCGAGGCTTACGGGCATACCACCACAGCAGGAGAAACAGCAGCACTCCCTCGAGCAGCGCCTGATAAAGCTGCGACGGGTGGCGCGGCACCTCGCCACCGGTGGGGAAAATCATGGCCCACGGCAAGCTGGCCGGCGCCTCCCGTCCCCAGAGTTCCCCATTGATGAAATTGCCGATGCGCCCAAACGCCAGCCCAATCGGCACCACGGGCACGAGGAAGTCCGCCACCTGCAGGAAGGGACGCTTCCGCCGCCAGGCGAACCACGCGATGCCCAGCGTGACGCCGATGGCCCCGCCATGAAAACTCATGCCGCCGTCCCAGATCTGGACGATCTCCAGCGGGTGCGCGAGGTAGTAGGCGGGCTGATAGAAGAGGCAATAGCCCAGGCGTCCGCCGACGATCACGCCGACGATGGCGTCGAGAATGAGGTCTTCCGGGTCCGCAGCGCTCCACGCCGTCGGGGTGGTGATGGAACGGTAGGGCTCGTGCCGCAGGCGCCGCCGCATGAGGAGATATCCCACGCCGAACGCGAGGAGATACATGATGGCGTACCAGTGGATTTTCAACCCGAAGAGGTTGATGGCCACCGGGTCGATGTCGGGAAATCTGAGTTCGAGCGACGTCACCCGCCAAGCTTGCCACGGTGCGGACGGGAAGCCTCCGCCCTCCGCCCGGCGGTTCGGGCAGCCGTGACGCCTCGCGCGTCGCTCGGGCGGCCGCGGAGGGCGTTTCCGGCCCGCCGCGTGACCCGGGTGCGGTTAGGGTCAGGTATGCGTACTGTCAGCCTCGCCGTCTCTCCTCAATGGGTGGACTCACACCTCGCCGCCATAGGGCAACAGGGCGTCGAATTCCGCTCTGATCCAAGCATGGCTAGGCGCAGGTTCATCCTGTACTCCGTCTCCACCTGGCTCATGGCCATCCTCAGCGCGGTCATTGGAATCACCCAGCAGTACCACGTAGCGCTCATCATCGCGGCGGTGATCGGCGTGGGGTTCCAAGTCTTCTGGCTGATCAACTACCGCACGGAAAAGCGAATCTCGCGCGTCCTGCTCAGCCCCATGGGCGTGATCCACGACCGGTTGAGCAACGGGGCCTGGCAGCGGGAATGGGCATACCGCTGGTGCGAGATCGCCTCCATCGACGCCAAGGTCCGCAGGATCAACACTCGCACCTACGACATGGGAACCCATCTCTTCCTGCGCAACGGTTCTACGGTCGCCTTCCCAGACCTCACCTTTGGCCCGAACACCCTGAGCGGACGCGCCCTCCTGCAGCAGGCTCACCACCGCTTCCTCGAGTTCTCCACAAGGTGACCTCGTAGGCTGCCCTCGTGACCGCCAACGACGTGCTCGACGCCATCGCCGCCGCCGACCTGCCCCGGCTCGGCTTCCGCCCTCCCGACGCCGCCGATTTCCGCGGCCTTGCCGCCACGCTGGCTCACGACACCGGCCGGATGGGCCGCGTCGCACGCTTGGCCGAGACGCTCCGCGCCCGGATCGGCCGCTTCTTCGAGGACGACCTGCCCGTCCGCGACGATGGCGGGCTCGCCTCTTTCGACGAGGGGCTCGACACGCTCCTCGCGCTCGTCGCCGTCTCGGGCGAGGTCCACGACGCCTACCTGCGCCGCGGCGTGCCTGGCGACCTGGCTTGGCGCGCCCTGTCCGACCTTGGTCAGCAGGTGCACGTCTCCCGCCAAATCTTCGGGTTTTTTGGGCTTGCCGCGCAGACCTGGTGCGTCGAGAACTACACCGGTCGTCACCTGTGGCTGGGACGGCTCCAGTTCACCCTCGAACGCACCCTCACGGGCCACGCCCTGGGCATTCACATCCCGGAGGGCGGGCCGCTCTGCCCCGATGCCGTCGACGACGCCCTCGCGCAGGCCAGCGCATGGGCTCCCCGCGTCTTCCCCGAATACCCAATCGACGGGTTCGAACTGCATTCCTGGCTGCTGAACCCCGACGTCATCGGGGCGTTGCCTCCCGAGTCGAACCTGGCCCGGTTTGCCGCCCGGTTCGAACTCGACGGTGAGGCCGAGGGCTCCCCGCACGACTTCCTCTTCTTCGTCTTCCACGTCGAACCTGCCCTGCAGCCCGTCGACCTGTCCGCGCTGCCTCGCGCCTCCGCCCTCCAGCGGGCCGTCCTTGACGCGTGGGAGAAGCTCGCAGTCAGGTCGGGGCGCCTGATCTCCCCGCGAGCACAATAGGGTTACATTCAACTAGAAAGCGCTTAACATATCCGGCGCTATGTTTCCAACGACAGGAGCGAGCATGGGCGATGATCCCACCGCGACGGCACGAGCCGAGCGCGCCCGGCGCATCCTCCATTCCCTCCGCACCCGCGGCGAGGCCACGCTGGCCCAGCTCACCAAGGACGCGGGCGTCTCCAGGCCCACCGCCAGCCTCATCGTCACCGAACTCGAGGCGGAGGGGCTCATCGCGCAGAGTTCCACCAGCTCCGGCGCCGGCCGCCCGGCCGCCCGCTACTCGTTCGCCGATCGCCACGGGGTCGTCGTCGCCTTGGACATCCAGCGCGACGAGGTGAGCCTCACCGTCGCGTCCGTCTCCGGGACGGTGCTGCACTGCTCCATCGAGCCCCTCATCCAGCGCGCCCGCCAAGACCGTCTCGACGAATTGGCCGGACACATTCGCCGCGTGCTCGACGACCTCCGCCCCGCCCACGGCGACGCGGTGTGCGGGTTCGCCTCCACCACCGGGATCGTCGACGGCGAGGGACGGATCCTGCGCAGCTATTCGGTGCCCCAATGGCACGACCTTCCCTTGGCAGAGGAACTCGCCGCCCAGATCGGCTGCCCATTTCGCGTTGACAACGACATCAACTCCGCCGGCTATGGCGAATTCGCCACCCGGGCGCTCGGCGGGCGGCTCCAGATCGACGACACCATGCTGCACATCAGCATCTTCGCTGGTTTCCGCACGGCGCTGGTCATGGGCGGCGAGATCCACCACGGCCATCATTGGCACGCTGGCGAGATCAACGACAGCCTCGACGGCGATCTGCGCGCCCGGCTCGATGCCGACACCAGCCAAGAGGGCTGGGCGATGCGCGCGGCCAAGACCATCGGCACGGTCAGTTCACTGATTGATCCCGCCGTCGTCGTGGTCTCGGCGACCGGCGCCGAGGAGGAAATGCCCACCGCGGACGTGTGGGCCTACGCCAACGCGATGCGGCTGCCCACTGCCCCCAAGCTGGCGTTGGAGGACGGCGAGTTGGGCGCGGCCGCGTCGTCGGTGGGTGCGTTGTCCATGGCGCTGCGCGACGCCGAGGCCCATTTCTTGCACGCCCGAACCCGGCATCCGGTGGCCGTCAGCGGACTCGACGCGGTGCTGGCCGAACACCAGAGTTTCGCCGACCTGCGCAGGGCGGAGATGCACCGGCATGCCGTGGTGGTCTCGGAGCCGTTGCGCGTTGGCGTGATTGGGGTGGGTATGCGCTCCCAGTTGGTGCGGCATGTCGAGCGTCCCGGCAACGGGGCGGTCATTGTCGGCGCCTGCGACCCGGACCCGGTGGCCGCGACCCGCGTGGAACGGCTGCTGGGCAAGACCCCAGACGAGTGCCCCGTCGTCGTCACCGTGCGTGAACTCATCGAGCGTGGCATCGGGGCCGCGTTCGTCACGTCCCCGGACAATGCCCACGAGGTGGCGGCGGTGGAACTGCTGGAGGCTGGTATCCCGGTGTATCTGGAGAAACCCATGGCCACCAGCATCGAGGGGGCCACGCGAATCCTTCAGACCGCAGCGGACAACGGCACCCGGCTGTATGTCGGGCACAACATGCGCCACATGTCCTTCGTGCGGCAGATGCGTCAGCTCATCCTCGACGGCGCCATCGGCGAAGTGCGAAGCATCTGGTGCCGCCATTTCGTGGGGCATGGCGGCGACTTCTACTTCAAGGACTGGCACGCCGACCGTCGCTACGCCAACGGCCTGTTGCTGCAGAATGCGGCGCATGACATCGATGTCATGCATTGGTTGGCCGGCTCGGAGTCGGCGGAGGTGGTGGGCATGGGCGACCTCATGGTCTACGGCGGGCCTGGGCCGCACACCGGCCAGGGAAGCGCCCTCATGCAGGACTGGTTCTCGCTAGAGAATTGGCCCCCGGACGAGCAGACCGGCCTCAACCCCGTCGTCGACGTGGAGGACTTGTCGATGCTGATGCTGCGGATGCGTTCGGGGGTGATGGCGGCCTATCAGCAGTGCCATTTCTCGCCCGACCATTGGCGCAATTACACGGTGATCGGCGCCCGGGGCCGGATCGAGAATTTCGGCGACGGCGAGGGCGGCGTGATCCGGCTGTGGAACCGGCGCCATTACTACGACGCCGACGGCGACGAGCGTTT
>JBHADA010000192.1:0-29183 GCA_041854805.1 Arachnia sp. | reverse complement strand
TGCTGTCGGTGGGCGCCCTGAACCCCAACGGCACCGATGCCCTGTTCAGCAACGCCGGTCCCTGGGTTCGGGCGTACGCGTCGGGCGCCGCGGTGTTTAGCACCATGCCCGTTGATTTCGACGGTGGTCTGCACGCCGCGGTCGACACCGAAGCAGAGAGCCGTCGCCGTGCCAGCATCGATCCCGACGACTACAGCGGCGGATTCGGGATCTGGAGCGGAACGTCTTTTGCGGCACCGCTCGTGGCGGGGCGGCTCGCAGCCGAACTCACCAATGCCATGTGTGAGGACGCCGATCCAGTGGAGCGTTCTCGTGAGATCGTCGCACGGGTGACGGGAGTAGTGCCACAGTAGAGTGTGCACGATTCGTCGGAGTTGCATGCCGCAGCGCGTGCGGCGGTCAACGTTGGCCGTTATCTTGAGGGTGCCGCGTTGGCCCGTCGCGGTCTCGACCGCTGGCCCGACCCGCTGACCCGGGTGCGGCTGCTCGGTACCCTCGCCTACGCTGAGGCGGAGCTCGGCAACTTCGACCTAGCCGAATCGCTGGGAGACGAGGCGCTCGCGCTGCCGCGTCTTGATGCCGAGAGTCGTGGTACGGCCCACGGCCAGCGCGCCTTAGTTCGGCTTCTCCGGGGCCGCAGGGCCGACGCCCTCGCGGATTTCAGCGCCGCGATCCGTCTGCTTTCGGCCAACCATGAGGATCTGGGCCGCAACCTGCTCAACCGTGGCCTCCTCTATCTCGAGGCCGGCCAGGCGGCCAAGGCACTCGCGGACTTCGAACATGCGGTGGCGGAGTCCGAGACCGCGGGCCTTCGCGACCAAGCCGCCAAAGCCTGGCACAACGCGGGCTACGCGGCGTTTCTGCTCGGCGATTACGTGCGTGCACTCAGGGACATGGATGCTGTCGCAGACTACTTCGCTGGACAGTCGCCGGCAGCCCGCGCCGTTGGGCTGCAAGACCGCGCCGAGGTGCTGGCCTCGGCAGGCCTGAGCGACGACGCCATCGCCGATCTCCGCCGAGCCGTGGCCCTGTTTCGCGCCGCCCGCGCGAAGCGGGCGGAGACAGCCAGTCTCGTCGTGCTCGCACGCATGCTCCTTACCGAGAACCCGCGCGAGGGGCTCCGTATTGCCCGGCGAGCGTCCGCGCGGTTCGCCGCCATGGGCGCCAACGCCGATCGGCTGCGTGCCGACGCCGTGGCCGCGCTCTGCGCCCATGCGGCAGATATGCGTCGCGTGCCCGATGCGATGGCCCTAGGGGACCAGTTGCGTCACCGTGGCCTCAACGACGAGGCCGGCCAAGTGATGCTGGCTCACTGCACCCGTCTGCTCGCCCAGGGCAGGCTCGACGAGGCCCGAGAGGTGAGGCTTCCCCGGTTCTTGCGGGCCAATCCCAACGCGTGGGTCGCTGCCGTCCGCGCGGAGCGGCTCGCCGCGCTCGGGCATCGCTCTCGGGCGCTCGCGAGCGTCCGCACTAGCCTGGATGCGCTCCATACGGCGCAGGCACGCATCGGCAGCCTGGAACTCCAGACCTCCATGTCGGGGGACCTGAGGCGTTTGGGCATGCTTGGCCTGCGTTTGGCCCTGGAACGCCGCGACCCGGCCCTCGTGCTGGAATGGTCGGAACGTGCGCGGGCGGCATCCTCGCGGGTCATTCCGGTGGGTCCGCCGGAGGACCCGGAGCAAGCCGCGGATCTCGCTGAGTTGCGCACCCTGGTGGCGTTCCAAACCGATCCGGTACGCAGGCAGGAACTCCGGCGCCGAATACGCGAACGTACTTGGCGCACCGGAGGGTCCCACGCGACGCAACCCGTGAGTTCTCTGCCAGAGGTGCAGGCCGCGCTGATGCGTCGCAATGCCACCCTTCTGGCCCTACTCGCCATCGACGACGCTGCCGTTGCCTTGGTGGTCTCCCAGGAGAGCGCGAGCCTGCACGAACTGGGCCCGCTGCACCAGGTTGCGCCGCTGCTGGACGGGCTCGTCGCCGACCTCGATGTCGCCGCGGCCGACCTTCCCGCGGCCACCACGGCGACGCTGCGGGCCAGTCTGCACGATCGTCTTGCCAGGCTCGATGCCCTCCTGCTCGCCCCGGTGGCGCATCTACTCTCTGGTGGCGTCGTGCTGACACCCTCCGGACTGTTCGGCCACATCCCCTGGCCGTTGCTGCCGAGCCTGGCCGGCGTGGGGGTCACCGTGGCCCGCAGCGCCACCGCCTGGGTGAGCGCCCCAGACGTCGGGCCGCCAACCCGTACCCTGCTCGTCGCCGGCCCTCGCCTCGGGCGCGGCGAAGAGGAGATCGATGCCTGCGCCGCACCCTGGCAGGAGGTGACTCTTCTGGCTGGCCCCGCGGCCAGCGTCGCGAACACGCTCGCGGCCTTTCCGAAGGCCGACCTCGTCCATGTGGCGGCGCACGGGCACCATCATCCGCAGAACCCGCTGTTCAGCAGCGCCGACCTAGCCGATGGGCCCGTCTTTGGCTATGAGGTGCAGGCCCTTGGCACCGTTCCTGACATCGTCATCTTCTCCGCTTGTGACTTGGGCCGACGCACCAGCAGCGACGACCCCCTCGGCCTCGCGACGGCGCTTCTCCACTCCGGCGTTCGCACCGTGCTCGCCTCTCCCGCGGCGATAGCCGACGCCGCGGCCGCCCGTCTCATGCCCGGGCTGCACGCGCGGCTCGCCACAGGGAGGCCCGTGGCGGACGCGTTGGCTGCTAGCGTCGCCGAATTCGGCCCGGGCGCGCCGCCACTGGTTTGTTTTGGGGCGGGCTGGTAGGTATCAGAATCCTCGTCTCATGGCTCCTCCACGACGTCGACACCACAGGAGGAGACATGGCACACGAGTACGACCTTGCCACTGTGAAGGCGGCGGTTGAGGAGTCGCCATATGACTGGGTGGCTGGGGAGACTCCGCTCACTCGCCTGAGCGAACGGGAACGCAAGCTACGCCTCGGCGTTGCGATGCCAAGCGAGTCCGATCTGGCCCGCATGGCGAGGGATGGCGCGGCTGTCTCCGAGGCGGCGCTTCGGGTGTCGAGGGACAACACAACCCTTCCCACGGCGTTCAACCTCCACGACGTGGACGGTCGCAGTTACGTGGCAGGCGTCCGAGATCAAGGCGCATGCGGGTCGTGCGTGGCATTCGGCTCGGTCGGCGTCCTCGAGGGAACCGCCCGTTGGATGCGCCGAACTCCCGGACTCCCTGTCGATCTTTCGGAGGCACACCTGTATTACGGCTGGGGAGGAACGGTCGGGACAGGCTGGTTGCCGTTGCCGGCGCTCACATTTTGTACGGACCGCGGGATCACGGTCGAAGCCAAGTGGCCATATAGTCCCGGCAACTCCAACGGCGCGGAGTTGTCCGAAGACTGGGAGGCGCATCGCGCGAAGAGCACGGGTCTCGTGGACCTCACCGGGAACGTGGCCGACATGAAGCGCCATCTGAACGACTATGGGCCCATCGCAGGGTGCTTCCTAGTCCATGACGACTTCTTTGCCTACCGTGGTGGCGTATACCGCCCAGTCAGCGAGACCTACAGCGGTGGCCATTGTGTGGCCATCGTCGGTTACGACGACTCGCGGCAGGCGTGGATCTGCAAGAACAGTTGGGGATTGGACTGGGGCGACAGCGGTTTCTTCTGGATCGGCTATGGCGAATGCGGCATGGAAACGTGGCAGGTCATCGGTGTCAGGAGCGTGGCCCTTCGCATGTGGACCGGCCGCATGAAGGTGGGTGGCCTCTTCGCCAGCGGCGACGAACGCGGTGCCTGGGTCTACCTGTCCGACGCCAACTGGATGCGGGTCGGCGGCGTCACCACGTCGCAGCACCTCGCCATGCTGAGCCAGCTCATCGCGAGCAAGCAGGCCGACCGCTGGGTCAATTCCTACACCAACGACGGCGTCCTCGACGCCCTCTACGCCTTCTGAGCCGAAAGGACAATCATGTCTGAAACCCTGGCTAGCCCGTCCGTGATAGGCGACTGCGTGTTTAGCAGCGAGGGCCTCGTCGTGCTGCCCGGGCCAGCCGAGTTCGTGGCCGCGCCCACGCTGACGCCCGAATCCGTCGTGGCTGCCACGGCCACGCATACCACGCTGGTCACCGCGCAATTCAGCGACATGACCAACCGCAACACCTGGGTACATCTGGCCGATATCGGCTGGCGCGAGCTCTCCCGAAAGAGCGATGGGGGAACCCAAGCCTTGACCATGCTGTGCGGACTCGCGAGATCGCTGGGGCGCGCGCCAACCCTCATCGATGACGCCAACGGGGTCATTCAGAGCGTCTACGTCTTCTGAGATGCGCCTGATCATCCTCACCGAAGAGGTGCCGGGCCCGGCGATAGCCCGGGTCGGAGACATCCTCGAGGTTCAGTTGGAAGAGAGCCCCGCGACTGGCTACCAGTGGCGGGTATATGAGCCCGCCATCCTCACCCCCAGCAGCAACGAGTTGGTGTTGGCACGTGACCTTCCTGGTGCCGCCCACGTCCGCGTTGTGCGATTCGTCGCGCGAACCTCGGGCACCGCCGACGTGGTGTGTTCTCTGCAGCGAGAGTGGGACGTAGAGCCACTCCGAGAGTTTGCCTGCCAGGTCGTGGTGCGCCCGTAAGACAAGCGAGGATCCGCCACGCCTTACGAGCCGTTGGGGGCGACCATGGGCCTACTGAAGCCGTCCGCGCGTAGTACCCCGGCCTCTACCTGGTGGGGCATCCCGCGAGGACGGGCTGCCGTCCTTCCGAGGGGTGACCCCAGGAGGCTAAGGTGACCGTCAGGAGGTGAGCAGTGGAACAAACCGACGAGGTGCGTGACGCGCTGCCGGCCCCGGATCCAGACGCTCCAGTCGACCGGGCCGACGTCATTGGCGAGGGAGCCGTCCGGCTGGCCGCTTGGGCCTACCGTTTCCTCATCGTCGCCGCGGCCGCGTTCGTGTTGGGCTGGTGTCTGTCGCAGTTTTCCGAGGCAACCATGCCCGTGCTACTGGCGCTGCTCATTACGTCGGTGTTGTGGCCATTCACCGCCGCGCTGAAGCGCGCTGGCGTCCCGTACGGTTTCGGAGCCGCCGCGTCTCTCTTAGGCGGTGTCGGCGTCGTCGCCGGCCTCGTGTGGATGATCGCGCCCAGCGTGATGGCCCAATGGCCCGTGCTCCAGACCCAAGCCTTCGTCGGTATCCGGCGACTGCAGCAGTGGGCGGCGGGACCTCCGCTCAACCTGCGCGATGAGCAACTCAACCAATGGATCGTGCGGGGCATCACCTACCTCCAGTCCAACACGGGCGATATCGCTTGGCGGGTGATGAGCTTCGGCGGCAGCATCGGCAGCGCCGTGGTGACTCTACTGCTGACGTTGGTGATGACATTCTTCTTCCTCAAGGACGGTCACCGGTTCCTCGGTTTCACCCGCACCGTGGTGGGGCGCCGCGCGGGCTTTCACAGCACCGAGTTGCTGACCCGCCTCTGGAACACCATCTCCGGCTATATCCGAACCCAGGCCATCGTCAGCTTCGTCGACGCCTTCTTCATCGGCATTGGGCTGGCGATCCTGGGTGTCCCGCTGGCGTTCCCCTTGGCGGTGTTGACCTTCATGGCGGGTTTCATCCCCATGGTGGGTGCGGTCACCGCCGGAGCGTTGGCGGTGCTCGTGGCCATGGTGTCGAATGGATGGACCACGGCGCTGCTCGTGCTGGCGCTCATCCTCATCGTGCAGCAACTCGAGGGAAATATTCTCCAGCCGCTGCTGCAGTCGCGCGTCATGAAGCTGCATCCGGTCGTCGTCCTTCTCGCAGTGTTACTGGGGGGCACCTGGCTGGGCATCATGGGGGCATTCCTCGCGGTGCCGGTGGCCGCATCCGTGGCGGTGGTGTTGCGCTACTTGGGTGACCTCGTCGACCTACGCACCGGGGATCGCTCCGCGAGCGACATCCACTGGGCCACCGACGACGGCCATGTCGTTGGCGGGGAGTCGGAGCGCTCAGCCGCGTTCTTCCGTGCCCTGGCACGGCGTCGTTCCCGTTCGGCTTCGCCCGACCCTGCCGAGTCAGTGAGCAAGCAGGACTACACCGCCGACGAGGAGGCGGGCATTCTTTCCCGGGCGAAGAGCATTCTGAGGCGAAGGCGGGAGGAACGGATCAACCGCCAACACGACGCCCAGGGATGAGGCGAGCTGAGTTGAGGATGAACGCGGTCTCGGAGCCGACGTGGATGAAGGCGGCGAGCACAGGGCTGAGATAGCCAGCCCCGGCAAGGAGCATACCGATCAAGTCCACCGCGATTGTCCCGACGAAGTTGAACATGACGATGCGTCGTGCCCGCTGCGCGGTTCGGATGGTGCTGACGGCATCACCCAAATCTGAGCTGATGAGGATGATGTCCGCGCTTTCCCGCGCGATGTCGGTGCCACTACCCATGGCGATGCCGACGTTCGCACGGGCCAGGGCGGGTGCGTCGTTGACTCCATCACCCACCATGGCCAAGCGGTGCCCTGCGCTACGCAGGTCATCGATCGCGTTGAGCTTCTCCTCTGGGAGAAGACCGGCCCGGACCTCGTCGATGCCCAGTTCGGTCGCGATCGCTTGGGCGTTGGTTTCGGTGTCGCCGGTGATCATCAATGTCCGGATTCCCAATCCATGCAGGGCCTCCACCGCGCTCGTGGCAGAGTCCCGAGGCGTATCCGATAGCACCAGGGTGCCCGCGTACCCTCCGTCGACGCTGACGTGGACAGCCGTCCCCGTGGTGTGGATGCTGAATAGAGTCGGTGGAAGGGCGCAAAGCGTGGAGTTGCCCGCGCTTACGCGACGATGGCCAATGCGGGCACTCACGCCTCGCCCCGGCAGGTACGTGAAATCGCTGGCAGGAAGAATAGGAATGCCCTGTCGGTGCGCATGGTCCACGATGGCCCTACCGAGCGGGTGCTCGGAGTAGGCCTCGGCACTGGCGGCCAGCGTCAACAGTTCGCTCTCGTCCATGCCGATGCCGGTGTGAATAGCCACCACGGTGGGAGAACCATCGGTTAGCGTGCCTGTCTTGTCGAACACGACCGTGTCGATGGTGGACAGCGCCTCCAGATGCGCCCCATCCTTGACGAAGGCGCCGCCGCGGGCGATTCGTGCGATGGCTGCCAAAACAGCCAGGGGAGTTCCCGCCGCGATACCGCAGGCCCCCGCCACGACGATGACGGCGATGGTCGCAGTCAGGTCCCGAGTGATCACGTAGGTCACCGCAGCCCCGGCCAGAGCAAGATAGACCAACCAGGCGGCCAATTGATCGGCGAGGCGTTGTACGGGAGGCTCGGAGGATTGCGCTTGCCGGACGGCCTCGATGATGCGTCCATAGGAAGAGGCCGCGCCAACTCTCTCAACCTGTACCTCGAGCGCGCCTACTTGATTGATCGAGCCAGCGTAGATCTCGCTGCCAACGGTGACGTCGACTGGAAGCGGTTCGCCCGTGATCCGCGACTGGTCCACGCTGGAGCGGCCTGCGATTACCATTCCGTCGACGGGGACCCTTTCGCCCGGTGCGACAAGCACGACCTGCCCCTCGTCGAGGGCTGTGAGAGGAATGCGGAGTGTGGCATCACCAACTCGGATCTGGACCGTGTCGGGTAGAAAAGCCATGAGATCGGTGAGAGCATCACGGCCTCGGTCCATGGAGAGATCTTCCAGGATCTCCGCGGCTAAGACGAATGCCGTGACCACGAGCGCCGTCGGCCATTCGGCGATCGTCGCGGCGGCCAGGATGGCGATGAGCATGGAGATCTCCATGCTCATGCGGCGTTGTTTTACATCCTCGATGGCCTCGGTGAGGATGGGCCAGCAGCCCACCGCCAGGCCAAGCAGCCCAACCGCCGGGGCCTGGGGCCATGGCCAGGCGGCGCCGAACATGAGCATGACCGCGCAGGTGCTGACGAATGCGAGGCGAGCAAGATCGCCCCGGTCACGTGTTCCCACAGGCTCAGCCATCGCGTCGCATGGACGAGGCCGGGACTCATCCGTCGCCCTGATCATTAGCGCTTACCGGGAGGCCATCGGGGCCGAAACGATGTTGCGGGGCCTCATCGAGAACGTGTTCGGCTTGGAACACGGCATGTACCACGAGTTGACGGGCGTGTTCGTCGATGAGCCGGTAGAAGACACGGTTGCCGCGTTGGTGTGCTTGAACCACCTTGCCCCAGCGCAGCTTGGCTAGGTGTTGCGAGACAACGGTGGGGGACTTGCCGACCAATTCGGCCAACTCGCCGACCGCGCGTTCGCCGTCGCGCAGGGCCAAGATGATCCGCACCCGAGTCGCGTCCGCGAGCAGTGAGAAGACCTCTGCGGCTAGGTCCACATACTGACTGTCCAGACCGAACGTGCATCTCCTAGTATCTTCGCGCATGCTTAGATACTAATGCGATGAGGTCCCCACAACGGTCGCCTGGGCATGACAATGCCCGCGGCCGGAGCCGCGGGCATTCATCGGGTCTGGGCTACTTCTTACCCTGGTTCTTGACCGCCTCGATGGAGGCCTTCGCGGCCTCGGGGTCGAGGTAGCGGCCGCCGGGAGCGACGGGCTTGAAGTCCTCGTCCAGTTCGTAGAGCAGCGGGATGCCGGTGGGGATGTTCAGTCCAGCGATGTCGTCATCGGAGATGCCATCGAGATGCTTGACCAGCGCCCGCAGCGAGTTTCCGTGGGCCGTCACGAGCACGATCTTGTCATCGGCCAAGTCTGGCACGATGTGCGCCTCCCAGTAAGGCAGCAGACGGGCCACCACGTCCTTGAGGCATTCGGTACGGGGACGCTCGTCCTCCGGGATGTCCGCGTAGCGCGCGTCGTGGAACTGGCTGTACTCGTCGTCGACGTCAATGACGGGTGGCGGGGTGTCGTAGCTGCGACGCCACAACATGAACTGCTCCTCGCCGTACTGTTCCAAGGTCTGAGCCTTGTTCTTGCCCTGCAGGGCGCCGTAGTGGCGTTCGTTGAGCCGCCAATGGCGCCTCACGGGAATCCAGTGCCGATCGCAGCCGTCCAAGGCGAGGTAGGCGGTGTGGATGGCGCGGCGCAGAAGCGATGTGTGCACCACATCGGGCAGCAAGCCCTCGGCCTTCAGCAGTTCGGCAGCCTTCTTGCCTTCGGCGATACCCTTCTCGTTGATATCGACATCGACCCAGCCGGTGAACAGATTCTTGGCGTTCCACTCGCTCTCGCCGTGGCGGAGCAGGATCAGTTTCGCGGTCATGGCTCAACCCTACCCTGATCGGCCACGGCGAACGGAGCGGGTTCAGCCCATGACGCCGAAGGTGTATCCGGCCTTGCGGTAGGCCTGGATGATCTGAGGCAGCGACTGCACGGTGAGGTCTTTGCCCGGAGTGTCGTGGGCCAGGATGACAACGGCCTTGGTGCCCGCGCTGATGGGCTGCGTGGCCAGCCTTACCATGCCCGAGACGGTGCTGGGGCGTCGCCTCTTCGGCTCCGCGTCGCCAGTCATGGCATTCCAATCCACCCAGTGGACGCCCTCCGCGGCGAGCTTCTTGTCTGCCGCGTCGAGGCCCTTCCACGACATGTGGCCACCGGGGTAACGCCAGGCCGTGGTGGTGAAGTCCTGCCCGAGCACACCGCGCGCCGCGGCCAGCGACTTTTCGTACTGGGACACGATGGTCGTGGCATTGCCCCGCCGCCCCGGGTAGAGCTGCTTGTAGTTGTGATTGAAACTGTGCAGGCCGATCGTGTTGCCCTCATCCACGGTGCGCTTGAGCACTTGGGGAGCCTCCCCGATCTGATTGCCCACCACGAAGAAGGTGGCCTTGGCGTTGTGTTCCTTCAAGATGTCGAGCACCTTGGGCGTGGTCACATCGTTGGGGCCGTCGTCGAAGGTGAGAAAGACAACCTTCTTGTCTGGCGTCGAGGTTCCCTTGAGCCAGCCCTGGACGACGCCAGCATCGATCGGCTTTCCGTCGCTGGGCACGGCCATCTCGGAAGCGGACTTGGACGCAGAGGGACTCGCCGAATTGGATGGGGTTGGCGAAGCCGTGGCCGAATCCGACATGCTGGGGGAGTCGCTGGGTGACTCCGTGGCGCTGGGCGATTGAGTCGCGCTATCCGAGGCGTCCGGTGAGGCGGGAACACTGCTCGAGGGCGTGTCAGAACTTGGGCTGGCGGGCTGGCCAGCGGAGGTACAGGCGCTCAGCGCGAGAGTCACACCAAGCGCCGTCACAATGATGTTACGACGTAGAAGCACGGCATAAATCTAGCGCCTGAGGGAGACGAGTTCCGGGTGCCCCTCCCGATACGCCTGAAGGATCAGGCATTGGGCCAATCCTCGCCCTCGGGTACTTCTCCGGTGATGATGTAGATCACCCGGCGTCCCACCGCAACGGCGTGGTCAGCGAATCGCTCATAGTAGCGTCCCAGGAGAGCGACGTCGACAGCGTTGGCCACGCTGATCTGGCTCTCCGCGGCCAAGAGCTGTTGGAACTGTTCCTGCCGCAGGACGTCCATTCGGGCATCAATGGTGGCCAGCGTTTCTGCACGCTTCGTGTCGCGGTCGGCCAATGAGCCGCGGGCAACATCGATCATCTGGGCCGAGATCTCCGCCATCTCGGTGAAGCTCGCCACGTATTCGTCGGGCAACGCCTTGCCGGGGTAGCGAAGACGCGCGATCTTGGCGACATGGGCCGCCAGGTCCCCCATGCGGGCCAACTCGAACACGACGCGGATCGCGGAGACGATGGTGCGCAACTCGCCGGCGACTGGGGCCTGAAGCGCCAGCAACGACAGACACTTGTATTCCAGTTCCTCGTGCATCTCGTCGAGTTGCGCGTCGTCGGTGATGACCGCCTCGGCGGCGCCCAGATCCGCGTCGAGGAGGGCGGCGGACGCGTCCTTGACGGCGACGCCCACAAGGTCGGCCATCTCGACCAGGCGGCTGAGCACCGCGTCGAGTTCATCGTGGTAAGTGGTGCGCATGGTGCTCCCTTGGATCGGATGAGTCTCAGTCTATGCTGCCCTGACCATAGAAGGCGTCGGTGAACATTTCGTGAATGCGTGGTGAAGAGTGCCGTGGCAGCCCGAAGAGGCAGTCAGGCCGTTGAGCGGCAAATTAAGATGTCGCCATGCACCCGCTCCTAGCAGGCCTGATCGGAGCCGCGATCGCGCTTAGCGTGGTGGCGTTCGTCGTCGCCGTCCGGCGCGGGCGGGCCGCGTGGCATGAGGTGGAGTTGATGCAACGTCCACCGGAGGCGTCGGAGGAACTCACCAAGATCATCAATGCCCTGCCCTCCGGGGCGGTCATCGTCGGCCCTCACGACGAGATCCTGGTCGTGAACGAGCCCGGGGTAGCGTTGGGCTTGGTCCGAGGATCGAGGCTCGGTTCGGCGGAGTTGCTGGAGCGTGTGCGTTCCGCCCGGGCCGCTCGAGAGCCCTTTCAGGGGGAACTGGGTGGGGGAAAGCTGTCGGTGTGTGCGATTGCCCTACACAACGACTCCGTGTTGGTGTTGGGAGAAGATGAGTCGGAGCGCAAGCGTTCCGAGGCCGTGCGCCGGGATTTTGTGGCCAATGTTTCGCATGAGTTGAAGACCCCGATCGGTGCCATCAGCGTCTTGGCCGAGGCCATCGAATCTGCCAACGATGACCGCGACGCCGTGGCTCGGTTCGCCACTCGTCTGCGGATGGAGACGGCGCGGCTCGCGGAACTGGTGCATCAGATCATCGGGCTGTCGCGATTACAGTCGTCGGATCCGCTGCTTCACCAGGAGGAGGTCTCGGTCTCGGAGTTCGTCGGCGAGGCCGTATCGCGCTGCCGGGAACGCGCCGAGCAGCGCGGGGTGTCGCTCATCATCGCCCGCACCGCCGATGCCTATGTCGTCGGCGACCGTTGGCAACTCGCTGACGCCGTCACCAATCTGGTGCAAAACGCCATCAATTATTCCGACCAGAATGCTCGGGTCGCAGTGAGTGTGAAGGCCACTGACGGTGGCCAGTTCGTCGAGGTGCTGGTCTCCGACAACGGGATCGGCATCAAGCCCGAGGACCAGGAACGCATCTTCGAACGGTTCTACAGGGTGGATTACGGGCGTTCCCGTGAAATGGGCGGAACCGGTTTGGGGCTTTCCGTGGTTCGTCACATCGCCACGGCTCACGGCGGCAACGTGAGGGTGTGGTCGAGCCCAGGGCAAGGATCCACCTTCACCCTTCGCTTACCCGCGCGACAGCCGGCTGAGGAGCGGACATGAGCCGAATCTTGATCATCGAGGATGAGGAATCCTACCGGGAGGCCACCGGTTTCATGCTCCGCAAGGAGGGATTCGACGTCGTGACGGCGCCCGACGGGGCGACAGGGCTGGCGGAGTTCGACAAGACGGGCGCGGACCTCGTGCTGCTCGACCTCATGCTGCCGGACATGGCCGGCTATGAGGTGTGTCGTCAGTTGCGTGCCCGCGGCAATGCGGCCATCGTCATGGTATCGGCGCGCGACAGCGAGGTGGACAAGGTCGTCGGCTTGGAGCTTGGCGCCGACGACTACGTCACCAAGCCGTTCAGCCACCGGGAACTCGCGGCCAGGATCCGCGCGGTGCTGCGCCGGGGACAGGACCAGACGCTTTTGCCGGAGGTGGTGGAGGCCAACGGAGTGCGCATCGACGTCGAACGGCACCAGATCACGGTCGACGGGGCGGAGGTGCGGTTCGCGCTACGCGAGTTTGACTTGCTGGAGTTCCTCATGCGCAATGCGGGACGGGTCATGACCCGTGGGCAACTCATAGACCGGATCTGGGGAAGTGACTACGTGGGTGACACCAAGACCCTGGATGTCCATATCAAGCGGGTGCGGGCCAAGATCGAACCAGATCCGGCCCAGCCCACCCGCCTGGTCACGGTCCGCGGTCTGGGTTACAAGTTCGAGCGGTGAGGACCTTGCCCGGTCAGGAAGCGCCGTGGTGTTTGGCGATCGCTTGAGCCACCGCCTCGACGTCCGCCCGTGGAACGGTGGCCGCCGATCCCAGCCCGATGAGGTATCCCTTGGGTGAGTCGATGTAGCACTGGGCTAGGCTGCTGCCGTATAGCCCGCAGATCACCTTTCCGCCAGCGAGTTCCTTGGGCTCCTTCAAGTAAGACTTCAGCATCTGGAATCCGTTAGGAGGCACCGACGACTTGAGGGCGGTGATCGTTTGCTATTCTTTGACGTAAATGACGGCCCCCTCGAGTTCTCCGGTTCCCGCTTGCGCGGTGTAGCCCGCTGCGTTCGCGGGCATTTCGGAAAGGGGGAGCGGGGACTTCGAAACCGGGGAGGATGTGGAATCGCCGCCTGGTGTGGACCCGGTGGCCCCCGGATCTTCGGCGGGGGTCGAGGAGTCCGCGCTCTCCTCAGGGGTTGAAGAGTCCGTCGTGCTCTCCTCCTCGGACTGACTGGTCGACGTCGAGGTGGAAGTCGCCTGGGTGGCTCGGTTGAGTACGAAGAAGGCCGCCACCGCGAGAATCACCACCAGCACGACGGAGCCCGCGATGATGAGTGGGACCTTGGAGCGCTTCGGAGGTTGCGGCTGGCCAAAGCCCTGCTGGTAACCGCCTTGCTGATATCCACCAGGACCCTGCTGATATCCGCCTTGCGGATATCCTCCCTGGCCTGGGTGTCCCTGTCCTTGCTGAGGTCCTTGTCCTTGCGGAAATCCTTGTCCTTGTGGGAATCCCTGCCCCTGAGGTCCTTGCGGAAATCCTTGCCCTTGTGGGAATCCCTGGCCCTGTGGTCCCTGGTAGCCGTCGTTCCAACCCTGATTGCTCATATCGCATCTCCTCGACTCGACGCCAGCCTAACATTGCGGTATGTCGGCGCCGACGAATCAGCCGCCCTGGTACTTGGCGATCGCCTCGCCAATGGCGACCATGTCGTCGACGGTGACGTTGCCACTGACAGAGGTCGTCCTGAGCAGGTATCCCTTCGGAGAGATGTAGTAGCACGTCTTTGTCTCGCTGAACGTGCCGCACACACCTTTTCCAGAGCCGAACTCTCTGGCCCTGACGAGGCTGCGTTTGTAGTCGTCGATCTGGTCGACCTTGACGTTCCACGCGGTGGCCAGCACGAGGTTGGCCCCATGGCTGTAGCTGACGCCAGAGCCGAGCTGCTTGGCCTTGTACTTTCCCACGGTGGCGGGAAGATCCGCCACGAAAATTTGCACGATGTCGTCTGCGTCGGACGGGCCGAGACCAGGTGTCGTCGGGCTGGGTGCGGGACTGCTTGGCGGGGGCGACGTCTCTGCCGACGATGAGGCAGGTCGTGCCTCGTGGGTCTCGTCCACGGTCTCGCTCGCCGCTGCTGAGGTGGATGGTTTAGGCGCGCTGGCTGGGGTCCATAGCGCATAGACGACCACGATGATGAGAGTGGCTAGGGTTACGGCGCCCGCTGCGACGAATGGCCACGCCGCGCCTTTCCGGGGTGGTGGGAGGGGAGACCTGGTCGGCTGGACCCATTGTCGCGGTGGCGGAGACTGGTAGCTCGTCTGGTGCGGATACCCCTGCTGGGGTGGACGGGCTCCGCCCGGTGGATGCCCTCCCATTGGGCGTCCTTGGCCAAGGTTTGGGTGCTGGTTGCTCATGTCGCCACTCCTCTCGGCCGCAGCGGGACAGATTACTGGGGGGTGAGGCCAGGCGGAACGCCGGTCATGGGATCTTCCCCAGGATCGCCTTCGCGACGGCTGGGACCGCTGTCGGCGCGGCATCGCTCAAACCCGTGACGCTGATCAGACCAAACCGTTTCGTTTCCAGATAGCACTGGGTTCCGGCGAGTTCTCCGCACACACCTCGCCCGTCGTCCAACTCGTATCTGGTGCCATCCTTGAACAACAGCGCCGCGTCGCTGAGCTTGGTCAGTCCGGCGTATTGCATGACCGTGATCTGGTCGAACGGGCCCTTGGAGTAGGTGCCCATGCTGCCCGACCAATCCAGGGTGTATCCGTTGACGCTGGCGGGCAGCGCACTGCCAAGCTCGTCCTGGGATCCGGACTCTTCTGGGGTCTCCTCTGAGACGTCTTCGGACTCGTCCGAACTGGGGCTGTTGTGTGAACCCCCCGGTTCCGAATACTGCCCGGAGATCTGCTGCCCAGGGCTGGTGCTTTCCTGCGCCGAGCTCGTGGGCTCGGGTGTGTCTCCTCCGGCGATGGGTGCGTTGGTGAACTCGAGCATGACGTAGGTGACGGCGCCGACTCCGAGCACCGTCAACACCGCCGCGATCAGCAACGCGGTCACCCCACGGGAGCCTGACTGCTTTCGCGGCTGTTGCCTGGCCTTGGCGCGTTTGCTGTTCACACCTACTCTTCCTGTCACGAATCAGCGGCCGGCGAGTTCGCCCTGTACGGTGATGATGAACTGGTTCAGCGACGCGGGTAGGTCTCGCAGGTGCCATGTCTCTGGAGCGTGATACCACGACAGCGCCGTCGGATCCGGAGAATCGTCGGTATCCGCACGCACCATGGCCTCGAGCCACCGTTCGCGATGGCCCAAGACGACGGTGTAGCCGAGGACGCGGGAGATCTCAGGCAACTCGCGTCCCTCGGGCATGTGATCGGTGGGATGGGTAGCCAGGAGAAGGGCTAGGGCCTCCAAGCCGCGCAGCAATGCGGCCCCGGCGGTGGTACGCCGGGGCATCCGGTCGGCCACCCAAACGAGGGCGGCGCCGAGGCCCACGAGAACAAGGGCGACTAGGCCAAGGTGGGTGAACGCGATCAGCAGCCCAGCGGCCACCAAGCTCACGCCGAGCCCCACCCATCCACGCAGCCGCCACCACGAGCGAGTCGCGTCTGGGCGGGTCTCGAACCACCCACGCCGCACGACGTCTTCGTAGAGAGCGTCCTGAACGGCCGCGATGCAACTGGCTACCCGCTCGGGAAGCTCCGAGACCAGCGAAGGCTTACCCTCTGGCGTCACGGCATCGAGGAGGAGGGCCTCGAATGGGGCCAGATCGTCCGCGCCTTCGGTGCGTTCGAGGCGCCAGTCGCGTCGACCGTGGGCAGTGGTGGGTAACTCAACGATGCGGAGATGCTCGCGCGTGGCTAGGTCGACCAGCGTGGCGGTGATGTCGATGGGATCGACGCGTTCGTCGGCGACGGTGCCCACGTGTCCGGGCCGGACTCCGGATGTGGCTTGGAAGACGGACTGGCCATCACCCGTCGGGGCAAACATGCCGATCGCGGCCACCTCGCCGCCAGAGGAGAGGTCGCGGCCGGTGCGACGGTGAAGCAGGTAGAGCAGCGCCGCGCCCACGAGCGCTGTACCCAAGGCGGCCAGCACGGCTGGCCAGCCCAGGTCGAATGCCCGGTTGAGGCTCCAGTGCTCTCCAACCTCGGCCGTGGCCGTCAACTCCGAGGGGGCATAGCCCACCGTGACGAGCACCTCGTCGCCCGCGCTCCGGGGACCATCCTGAAAGACCGGCTCGGGGACCTCGTAGGTGCCGCCCGAAATGCCCGCGCAGCGTCCGATGGCACCAACTGGTCCGGCGGCGCAGTCGAGCAACAGCACAGTGGATGGGCCATCCACGCTCACCTCGACCTGGTCGACTGGGAGGTCGAAACCGGTCAGAGCGGGCCACTCTGCCACCGTCAACGGTCCCGACTCACCCTCGGCCCGATGAGTGGCGCCACGGACGGTATAGGTCAATTCGGCCTTGCCGTCGGTCACCGGTACGGTCGCCTTCAGCGCACCGGGTCGTGTGGTGTGCTCGGCGTTGGTGTCGATCTGGTAGCGGTAGTACGTCGTCGAGTCGATGTCACGGGTCAGCGGTAGGGTCCATGTCACCTCGCTGGCGTCGGCCACAGTGGCGGTGGACGTGACATGGAGGACGCCAGAGGGGTCAACCTTGATATGGACTGTTACCTTATCAGCCGCAGGAGCCGCCCACGCGGGCTGAATTCCGGCGATGCCCAAAACGGCGACGAGCAGCAGCACGATCCTCAAGCGCATGCGGCTAAACCTACCGCTTGGAGGGGTGAGCAATGGTCGACTCATGGGGGGCGGACAGCGGGCCTGGGAGGCCTCAGCGCAGTAATGCGGTGGCGATGGCGGCTACCCCTTCGCCTCGGCCGGTCAGGCCGAGGCCGTCGGTGGTGGTGGCGCTGACGCTGACCGGTGCCCCTAGCGCCTCGCTCATGCGTGCCTCCGCCTCGTTGCGCCGGGGGGAGAGCTTAGGGCGGTTTCCGATGATTTGAACTGCCACGTTGACGATCTCGTATCCCGCCTCCCGAACCCGGCGTGCGGTCTCGGTGAGGAAGGCCACGCCGCTAGCTCCGGCCCATTCGGGCTCAGCGGTGCCGTAGTTGCTGCCCAGGTCGCCCAGGCCTGCCGCGCTGAGCAGCGCATCGCAGGCGGCGTGTGCGGCGACGTCGCCATCGGAATGGCCGGCCAGCCCGGCAGGCTCGTCGGGGAAGTGCAGGCCGGCCAACCACATCTCGACGCCATCGGCCACGCGGTGTACATCCGTGCCGATCCCGATTCTCATGAGGTCCCTCCTCGGTCGTCGGCTCGCGCCCCCAGGACCGCCTCAGCCAACAGTAGGTCTCCGGGCTCGGTGATCTTCAGGGCGTCGCGGTGCCCGGGCACCAGAGTCACCCCAAGGCCGATGTGTTCACACGCGGACGCGTCGTCGGTGACGTCCAGCCCATCAGTGGCGATGTGCTCGTGCGCGGCTCGCAGGTCGCGCAGGCGGGCACCCTGAGGGGTTTGCACCGCGCGCAGGGGCGTTCGGTCTACCACGGCGGACCCCTCAGCGGTGACACGGCGAATCGAATCCACGACCGGCACGACGGGGATCGCTGCTTGGGCTCCCGACAGGATGGCCGCTGCCACGGCTCGAATCACGCTGGGCGGCACGAGGGCACGGGCCGCGTCGTGCACCAAGGCCACGGCGTCGTCCCCCGCCGTGATCGCGGCTAGGCCAAGACGGACGGAGTCCTGTCGGGTCATGCCCCCTTCGACTAGGAGCGGACGGGGGAGTGCCCCCTTCATCGCGGCGGCGAACTCGTGCTGCATGCCTGCGGGAATGGTGACGACAATCTCGCTCACCCCCGCGGCTGCCAAGGCGTCGACGCTGCGCCGTACGAGGGGCACGCCGCCGAGTTCAACCAACGCCTTGGGAACCGACGCGCCGAGCCGGGAACCAGAACCGGCCGCCACCACAACGGCGACGACCGGCGCATCTGAACTGGACACTGGTCTACGAGGCGAGGACCTCGTCGAGCATGATCTCCGCCTTGTCCTCTTCCACCTGCTCTGCGAGCGCGAGTTCGGCGACGAGGATGGCGCGGGCCTTTGTGAGCATCTGCTTCTCACCGGGGGAGAGGCCCTTGTCGCGGTCGCGACGCCACAGGTCGCGCACGACCTCGGAGACCTTGATGACGTTGCCCGAGTGCAACTTCTCTAGGTTGGCCTTGAACCGGCGCGACCAGTTAGCCGGCTCCTCGGTGTGTTCCGCGCGCAGCACGGAGAACACACGCTCCAAGCCGTCGGCATCAACGACGTCGCGGACTCCCACGAGGTCGAGATTGCACGCCGGAACCCGGATGACAAGGTCGGTCTGGCCGATAACGCGAAGAACGACGAACATCCGCTCCTCGCCCTTGATGGTTCGATTCTCGATGTCCTCAATGACAGCCGTACCGTGGTTGGGGTAGACAACCGTCTCACCGATCGAAAAGCTCATGCAGGAAGCCCCTTTCTGGGGGCCAATCTTAGCAGCCCTAGGTCAGGGTGCCCTATTCCGCGTGGTCCGGCGGCGTTGATGGTTGACGAACCCGTGACTCGCGACACTAGGATGTGGCGCAAGCCTGCCCATATGGAGGATCTCGAGATGACCAAGCCCATGCGTCGCCCGGTGATCGCCGTGGCCGCTGCCCTGGCCCTGACGCTCAGCGGGTGCGTTGCCTCGGCCTGGCAGTACGATTCCCCGCCTGCCGCGGGGACGCAGGTGGATGTCGGTGGGCTCAAGCTGCGTAACTTCCTCATCATCGCCGATGACCGGGGTGAAGCCATGCTGGTTGGCGCTATCACGGCTCGTGACGAGGCCGATTCTGTCGTCACCATGGCCTACGCGTCGGAAAGGGACGACGGATCGTTCGGGCAGGGCACCGAAGTCCAGTTCGCCCAGGACATCCGCAAGGGACAGACCGTCTACATCGATGGCTCGAGCACCCAGTTCAGCGATGACACGTTGGAAGTGGGGCGCATGGCGAAGCTGCAGGTGCTGTTCTCCAGCGGCAGCGTCGCTGAGTTGCAGGTGCCGGTCATGTCGTCCAAGCACAAAGACTTCGAACAGACCTGGGCTGAGGCCCACGCCTAAGCCCGGCTCGTCGCACGCGCGATCACGCTCCTTGAGTGTTTCCCCGGGTGGTGGGGCCAGGGGATGCGCGTGGGTTTCCTAGACGGTTGGGCTCCGGTACCGTGAGCCGGTCTCGTCTGGGATGCATAACTCCATAAGTAAGGTGCTCAATGCAATTCAAACGCCACGGGGGGCGGGCGATACCCACGCTGATCTGTGCCCTCATACTCGCGGTGATCGGCCACGCGGTGACTCAGGCCGCACCCCATCCTGGCATCGTGCTGACCGTCGAGAAGTTGGCTCGCGTCGGCCAGTCTGGCCAGGAGATCGACGGCGTCCTGCGTGCGTCCAACGGAGCAAGGATCGTCATGAGCTTCGACGCGACCAAGGCAAACCCGCGGCCAGGAGACACGTTACGGGTCGACCTACCCCAGGAGTTCACCAACTACGAGATTGGTAAGAGGGCCGAGCTCATCGACGACGGTCTCGTCGCCGGCGAATGTGTCCTCTCCGCCGCGAGGACAGTGGAATGCACCTTCAACGACGCGATTCGCGGCAAGACTGATGTGAAGGGCGGCCTTGAGTTGACCGTCCGTGTGGGCATGACCACGAACAACGACACGGTTGAGTTTGGTCTCAACGGCGAGGCAACCGCAGTGCCCCTCCCGGGCGGCGGCGGTATCGATGACGCGATCGGCCCATACACCCCGTCCGGGCCCCTGAAGCGGATCGGGACCATCCTCGAGGGCAGTCCGAATATTCGCTACGAGATCGTGTTCAACCCCGGCCAGTTGCCGACGGACATCGGCGCACCCGACAACGTGAGGTCGGTCACCTGGGTCGACACCCTGAGCCCCGGACAGGTCTTCGACAGGTCCAAGGGAATCGAATTGGTACGAATGAATACGTCCGCCGGAGAACCCTACGCGACGCTGGCCAACCAGACAGGGTCCCAGAGCGCCACGCATGGCCAGTTTGGCGTGACCGTGGCGTATAACGATCCGAGCAAGCCAACCCAGGCCACCTTCACCCTCACCGGGCCGTTCTCGCCGGAGGCGAACTATCTTCTCCGGTACCAGGCGAAGGTCATCTCGGCCGACGGGGCGCCGGTTCCTGGGATGCGATATGGCAACTCGGCAAGACTGGGGAACTCGTCCAAGGAGGTGACCGTCGGCGCGTCCGGCCAGTACATCGATACCTTCAAGGCCAGCGTTGAATTGCGGAACGGTTTTGGTGGGTTCGAGGTAACCAAGCAACTCAAGGGCGAAGAAGCATCATCCGTGGCCAGCGGCACGGCAGCGGTGTCGGTGGGCGATTACGTCTGGTTCGATGTGAACAAGGACGGCATCCAGGACGAGGCCGACAAGCCTATTGAAGGGGCGGTGCTCTCCCTGAGCGGTCCCGATGGTGAGTCGGTGACCGACGTCGATGGAAACATCGTGGGTTCCGTGACCTCGGACAGCAACGGAAGGTACGAGTTCGCCAACCTGCCAGTGTTGAAGACGGGGCAGGCGTACAAGGTTTCGGTCATCGCTCCCAACGGCTACCTGCCCACTACGGAGGGCGCCGCGGATCGGGGCAGGGGGTCGTCGGCAGGTTCGGCCACATCCAAGGGCTTGACCAAGGACGGCGACAAGGACCTGACGCTGGACTTCGGGTTCGTCAAGCCATCGGTGTCGTTGGGCGACCACGTGTGGTTCGATCGCAACGACAACGGTGTGCAAGATCCGGACGAGAAGGGAATCAAGGGCATCACGGTGACCCTGACGGACCCCGAGGGGAAACCGGCAACGGATGTGTACGGTAACCCGGTGCATCCGGTCAAGACCGACGGGCAGGGAGCCTACTCGTTTGGCAACCTGCCGGTGGTGATGCCCGGTCAGTCGTATCGTGTGACGGTCACACCACCTTCCGGGATGAAGGCCGCCAAGAGTGGCGTCGCCAGCCGGGACAGGGACTCCTCAACTGGGTTCGCGGACTCCCAAGGGCTGACCGCTGACGCGGAGCGTGACGCGACTCTCGACTTCGGGTTCGTCCTGGATGGAAGGCCGGGCCTGCCCAAGACGGGCGACTGACATCGCCCGTCCGGGCCTGGTCGTGTGCGCGCGGCCCGACCCTTCAGGCTCTGACTCCGCGAGGTGTCAGAGTTCGAGGCCGGGATACAGCGGGTGCGCCGCGAGCAGCCGGTCGGCTTCCGAGAGGGATGCGTTCTTGGCCTCGTCAGGCAGCACGTACTTGGCCTGACTCGGCGTCCCGTCGGACTTGGTGGTGGGCGTGGTGGACTTGAGCACGCCCGCGATCATGTCGGCCACGGCATCCATGTCAGAGGTGGTGAACCCGCGCGACGTGAGGGCCGGGGTACCCAAGCGAACCCCGGTGGTGTACCAGGCGCCATTGGGGTCGTTCGGCACGGAGTTGCGGTTGGTGACGATGCCGGCCTCCAGCAGGGCCGCCTCGGCCTGGCGGCCAGTGAGCCCGAAGTCTCGCACGTCGGCCAGCACGATGTGGTTGTCCGTGCCGCCGGTGACGAGCCGCACGCCACGGGTGAGGAGGCCCTCGGCCAGCGCCTTGGCGTTGTCGGCCACGGCCTGAGCGTAGGCGCGGAAGGCCTCGGTCCGGGCCTCAGCCAAGGCCACGGCCTTGGCGGCCATGACGTGCGACAGCGGGCCGCCAAGCACGAGCGGGCAGCCGCGGTCCACCGACGGCGCGAACTCCTCCGTGGCCAGCACCATGCCGCCGCGTGGTCCGCGTAGCGACTTGTGCGTCGTCGTCGTGACCACCTGGGCGTGCGGCACCGGGTCCTCGTCGCCGGTGAACACCTTGCCGGCCACCAGCCCGGCGAAGTGGGCCATATCAACCATGAGCACCGCGCCCACCTCGTCGGCGATCTCGCGCATCTTGGCGAAGTTCACGCGGCGGGGGTAGGCGGAGTAGCCGGCGACGATGATCAGCGGCTTGAACTCGCGGGCCTGGGCGGCCACCGCGTCGTAGTCCAGCAACTGCGTTTCCGGGTCGGTGCCGTAGGAGCGCTGGTGGAACATCTTTCCCGACACGTTGGGCCGGAACCCATGCGTGAGATGACCACCCGCGTCGAGGCTCATGCCCAGCAGGCGCTGGTCGCCGAAGCGGCGGCGCAGCGTCTCCCAGTCGGCCTCGGACAGGTCGGCCACGCCCTTGGCGCCGAACTCGGCCAGCGCCGGGGCCTCAATGCGATTGGCGAGGATGGCCCAGAAGGCGGTGAGGTTGGCGTCGATGCCGGAGTGCGGCTGCACATAGGCGTATTCGGCGCCGAACAGTTCGCGGGCGTGCTCAGCGGCCACCGCCTCGACGGTGTCGACGTTCTGGCAGCCCGCGTAGAAGCGATGCCCGACCGTGCCCTCGGCGTACTTGTCGCTGAGCCAGGTGCCCATCGTGGCCAACACGGGAAGGCTGGCGTAGTTCTCCGAGGCGATGAGCTTGAGGGAGCCACGCTGGTCGGTCAGTTCGTCGCGGGTGGCCTGCGCGATGCGTGGCTCGACGGCCTCGACGGCCGCGAGCAGGCTCTGGTAAGCGCCGGATAGAGTACTGGGGTCGGTCACGGTTTCTCCTGCGAAGTCGGCGATGTGGACGAGACAAATCTATCCCTCTGGCCCGTGCCCATGCAGTCAGCCCTTGGGGCCATAGGCGACCAGTTCGTAGTTCTCATCGATGGTCAGCACCAAGCCCACGTCCGTGCGCATCGGCGTCTGAAACGCGCTATCGATACCTGGGACCTCATGGAACTCGCTGGTGGTCAGGTTGAGGAAGCCGCGTACGAAGTAGCGGTTCTGGTAGTGGATTTGATCGTCGGGAACCCGGCCACGAAGCTCGATGAGGGGGCCATCCAGGTTTGGGGCCCGGTGATTGATCAGCCTGCACGTGCTCCCATTGAGCTCCGAGTTCTTGGTGTCGGGCAGGGTCGTCCTGTACGTGCTCACCTCGAACTCCCAGCAACTCTTGTCGGTGAACTTGATTTCCGGCTCCTTGCCCAGCCAGGACTCGAACTCGTCGATGGTCATATCCATGGTCATCTTCTTGCCGAAGAGGGCTCGGTTATCGGTGACGCCCGGGGGATGGGCGGAGCGGCGAAGCCACTTTCCCTCAGGCGAGAGGTAGCCCCGCAGAACGGAAACCTCCGCCTTGTTCGCATCACGGGTCATCAGGTCGTAGTACCAGCCGTCCGCTAGGGGGTAGATCGCGAACCGTGTCCCGGTGGCCTTCGGGATCCCCTGTGCCTTCGTCACCGCTCCAGTGTCGGCGTTGAGGAAGACGGGTTGGGTCGCCTTGTCCGGTGCGTACGCGACGAACGTGCCCGCGTCGGTGACCGTGAAGTCGTAGTAGTAGGGGAACTTCCCGAGAGGCACCTCCGCGACCTGCTTCAGGTTCTTGTCGTAGAGATAGCAGGTATTTCCCGGCATGTGGCAGGCGGAAAGCCATTGATCCTTGCGGCCCACAGGGTTATAGGCCATATCGCCCTCCCAAGGGGTGGGCTTAGAGTCGCCGGTGGCGAGATCGATGGTGAAGTCTTGCTTGTTCTGGGGATCGGGAATGACGATCTTGTCGCCCACCCAGCCCGGCCGCAGGAAGGCCTTGTCGTTCTTGATCACCACGCCCTCGTGTCGTGTGCCGGAACCGCGCAGGCGAGGCTCCCCCTCCATCGAGTAGTCGTAGACCCCGAACGCGTAGGTCGGACCCTCATATTGCATGAATACCAGGGTGTTTCCGTGTGCGAAGAAGGCAGTGCGCCCTGGGGATGCGGATTTGAGCCGCCATAGTTCCTTCATCCCGTCCGCGTAGCCCGCGGGGGTGATCTGCCGAACCGTGGGGTCGTGCGGGGCCGGAGGCTTGGGGGAAGCGCTGGACGGGCTCTCAGTGGGGGTCGGCTCGGGGGAGCGGGTCATGCCAGGTAGCCGTCCCGCCAAAGCCAGGGTGACGATGACAGCGGCCACGACGATGATCGCGATGTCGGCCCAGAGCCAGCCCTTTGCGCGGGGCTTGCGTGGTGGGGGCGGGGGAGGCTGCTGTGCCCAGCTTTGGGGCGGCCGGATCTGGGTGGTCTGCTCCTCGTCAGGCCACGGTGGATGCGCTGGGTGGGCGGAAGGGTATCCCTGGGGTCCGGACCCTCCGGAGGACCATGGACCGGAGGAACCGGGGTGTGGTCGCTGCTCGCTCACTGGCGCTCCTTGGCACTTCACTGATTGGAACCGTGGCTTCCATCATCACACGAGTTCTGACGCAGGGAAATGTACTGCTCGTCAGGCTCGACCGACGCGCGGGCCTCGGGTCTTCGAGCCCCTCACTTAGGATGGGGCCCGTGGAGTGGTTTTTCTGGACAATCATCGCGATCATCGGCGTAGCCATCGTCGCGGCCGGCGTGGTCGTGCACAACGACCGAAAGAGGCGTGCCGAGATCGAGGCGAAGACTCGCTCGCAACTGGAGCCCGAGCGCGTCGAGCCCGACGAAGCCGCGGAGCCCGATGAGGGCGAGCCGGGACCCACGTCTGAGGAACCGGCGCTCGATCGGCCCGAGGGGTCCGTGTCGCGCTGGGCACGTCTGCGTCGCAGGCTGGCTGGCAGCAACAACGCCTTGGCCCGGGCGCTGGCTGACCTCCTGTCCGTCGACAAGATCGACGACGAGGTCTGGGACGACTTCGAGACCACACTGATCACCTCCGACCTGGGGGTGGGTCCCGCGACGGAACTCACGGAGGCGCTGCGCAAGCAGCTCGCTGTCGACGGTGTCGCGGACCCGGCCAAGGCGAAGGAGATCCTCCGTACCGAGTTGCTGCGGCTGGTCGATCCGTCGCTGGATCGGGAACTCAATCTGGACCCGGCCGACCCTGCGGATCCGGCCGTCGTGCTCGTCGTCGGTGTCAACGGCACCGGCAAGACCACGACAGTAGGAAAGCTGGCCAGGGTGCTGGTGGCCGATGGCAAGACGGTCGTCCTCGGCGCCGCGGATACGTTCCGTGCCGCCGCCGCCGAGCAACTTGCCACCTGGGGTGAGCGCGTCGGCGTCGGGACTGTGCGCAGCGAACAGGATGGGGCGGATCCCGCCTCTGTCGCGTTCGACGCCGTCGCCAAGGGGGCCGAAGCCGGAACGGACGTGGTTCTTGTCGACACGGCGGGCCGTCTCCACACCAAGACCGGCCTGATGGACGAGTTGGGCAAGGTCAAGCGCGTCATCGAGAAGAAGGCCCCCGTGACGGAGGTGCTGCTGGTGCTCGACGCCACCACTGGCCAGAACGGCATGACCCAGGCAAGGATCTTCGCGGAGGTGGTTGACATCACCGGCATCGTGCTGACCAAGCTCGACGGCTCCGCCAAGGGCGGCATCGTCGTCCAGGTCCAGCGCGAGTTGGGTGTTCCGGTCAAGCTGGTCGGCTTGGGCGAGGGCGTCGATGACCTGGCACCGTTCGATCCGGAGAGCTTCGTCTCAGGCATCCTCGGCGACTGACCCCGCCGGCCGGGACACCGCTGGTCGAGTAGGGCCTCCTGGGGCACGTGTCGAGACCTGGTGAGCTTCTCGCCCAAGGTCGGGTCGGCTCCGCATCGCCGCGCCGAGTCGACCGCGGCGGACTTGATAAGGCAATCGCCTAGCTAATCGAACTTATCAAGTTTGAGGTTGAGCCCCTAGGTAACACCTGGTTATTGGGCGGCTGTGGATCGGTCGTTCGGGCGGCGACGGCGGCTCCGGGCGTACTGATCGACCGCTTTGCGGCTGCTTCGCCAGACGCCGTCCATGCCCTGGACGGCGTCGAGCCTTCCGCGGGCTGCGGCCTGACGTAGGGCCGCGACGGTGAAGTCCTTGCCCGCCAAAGCGGTCAGCGGCACGAGCCTGGCCGGGCCCGCCACGCCGGTCGCCCTGCTGGGCCTACCTCGAGCCATGGCCTGCCTTCCGTAGCTGCTCTCCCGCGCTCACGGGCTACTGCCAAGTCTTGATAAGGCAATCGTCTAGCTAATTGAACTTATCAAGTTCGGGGTGAAATGCCTAACCAACGCCTAATTGACGCCGCGGATCTCCGGGGCTCGAGCGCTCAGGTAGCAAGACGCGGCAGCTTGCGTGTCGAGACCAGACCTTCGGGGTTCTCGCTCAACACTTGCAGGCTACTCGACCGCCGACTACAGCGCGGCGACCAGGGCGTCCGCGGAAGCCTTCGCGTCGCCTAGGAGCATCGCCGAGTTCTCCTCGGTGAACAGCGGGTTGTCGACGCCCGAGTAGCCGGCCCCCAAGGAGCGTTTGAACACCACCACGCGTTCGGCCTCCCACACGCGCAGCACCGGCATGCCTGAGATTGGGGTGCCGGGCTCCATAGCCGACGGGTTGACTGTGTCGTTGGCGCCGATCACCAGCACGACGTCGGTGTCGCCGAAGTCGTCGTTGATCTCGTCCATCTCCAGCACGATGTCGTAGGGCACCCGGGCCTCGGCGAGCAGCACGTTCATGTGGCCCGGCAGGCGCCCGGCGACGGGATGGATCGCGAAGCGCACCGTTTTGCCCGCCTCCCGCAGGCGGCGGGTGAGTTCGGCCACCGGATGCTGCGCCTGCGCCACCGCCATGCCATAGCCGGGCGTGATGATCACCGACGACGCATCCTTCAACCACCCGACCACCTCGTCCACGCTGGTGACGGTGGCCTCGCGGCCATCGGCGGCGGTGGTCCCGCCTTGACCGGTGGAGTCCCCGGTGCCGAATCCGCCGAGCAGAACGTTGGTGATGGAGCGGTTCATGCCGCGTGCCATGACCACCGACAAGATGATGCCGGAGCAGCCCACGACGGTGCCTGCCACGATGAGAAGCTCGGAACGGATGGCGAAGCCGGACAGGGCGCCGGCCCAGCCGGAGAACGAGTTGAGGAAGCTGACCACCACGGGCATATCGGCGCCGCCAATGGCGATCACCATGATGATGCCCGCCGCGTAGCCAACCGCGAGCGTGATGAGCAAGGCCCACAGGTTGGGGGCGATGAGGTGCCAGATCAGCGAGCCCAGCAACGCGATCGTGAGCACAGCCATGACGAGCCCACGCGCCTTGAGAACCACTGGCTTGGAGGCGATCTTGCCGCCCAGCTTGCCCCAGGCGACGACGGAACCCGACAGCGTCAAGGCACCGATGAACACCGCGAGGAACACCACCACGCCGTGCGTGGTGCGTTCCGCCAGATCCGCGAACGTCGGATCGTCGATGTTGGAGTTGATGCCCACGAATGCGGAGGCCTGGCCGCCAAAGGCGTTGAACAGGGCCACGAGGCCAGGCAGGGCCGTCATAGCCACTCGGGTGGAGTACGTCATGCCGATGACGAAGGAGATGGCTAGGCCGAGCACGAACAGGAGCAGGCCCACCACGTCGAAGTCACGCAGGAACACGGACAGGGCGGTGGCGAGCACGGCCAGCGCCATGCCGACCATGGAGTACGCGTTACCGCTGCGGGCCGTCTCCTGCTTGCCCAAACCGACGATGCCGAGCACGAAGAGCAGAGCCGCTGCGACGTAGGAGCCGAAGACCAAGGTGTCGAACATGTCAGCTCCTCCTGAACATTCCAAGCATGCGGTGGGTGATGGCGAAGCCGCCGACGCAGTTGATGCCCGCGAGCACGAGCGCGATGAAGGCCATGGCTTGCACGTACCACACGTCGGAGGTCAATTGCGTGATGGCGCCGACGATGGTGATGCCAGAGATGGCGTTCGACACGCTCATCAAGGGCGTGTAGAGGGCGGGCTGGACGCCCCAGATGATGTAGTAGCCCACCACGCAGGCCAAGCCGAAGACCAGTGCGCTGGCCAACAACGACATGGGCAACACGATGGTCAGGGCCAGCCATCCAGCCACCACCAACATGAGCATCCGGAAGCGGGACCACTGATCGATCGGTTTGGGTGCCTCGGGCGCGGCGGCCACCACCGCCTTCTTCGCGGACGTGGGTGCCACGGAGACCTGGATGGCCGGCGGTGGGAAGGTTACCTCCCCACCCGTGGCCACGGTCATCTGCCGGTCCACCTCGTCGTCGAAGTTGACCACGAGCTCGCCGTCCTTGGCGGGGGTCAGCAGCTTGAGCAGGTTCACCACGTTCGAGCCATACAGTTGTGAGGCCTGGGCAGGCATCCTCGACGGCAGGTCCAGTGCTCCGACGATGGTCACGCCCGACTCGGTGGTGTACGTCTGGCCAGGGCGGGTCGAGGCGACGTTGCCCCCGCCAGCGGCGGCCAGATCGACGACGACGCTGCCCGGACGCATCGAATCCACCATCTCGGTGGTCAGTAGCCGGGGGGAGGGGCGGCCTGGGATGGCGGCGGTGGTGATGATGACGTCGAGGTTGGGGGCCTCGCGTGCGTAGAGTTCGGCAGCCTTGGCGGCGTAGTCAGCGCTGGCGTCCTTGGCGTAGCCGTCGGAGGAGACCCCTTGGTCGTCGTCGCCCACCTTCCAGAACGTCGCGCCCATGGACTCGACCTGCTCCGCCGTCTCGGGACGCACATCGGTGGCGAACACCTCGGCGCCCATGTTGCGGGCCGCGCCAATGGCAGCCAAGCCAGCCACGCCCGTTCCGATGACGAGCACCCGCGCGGGAGGCACCTTGCCCGCGGCCGTTACCTGGCCACCGAAGAACCGGCCGAACTCGTGGCTCGCCTCGATCACGGCGCGGTATCCGGCGATATTGGCCATCGACGAGAGCACGTCCATGGACTGCGCGCGTGAGATCCGCGGCACCGCGTCCATGGCGAGCGCGGTGATATTGCGCGCGGCCAGGGCCTCGACCATCTGCGGGTCCAGGCGGGGGTTGAGCAGCCCGATGAGGGTCGCGCCGTCGTTGATGAGCTCGAGTTCCTCGGCGTTCGGCGGATTGATCTTTATGATGATGTCGGCGTCCCAGACGCGGTTCAGATCCCCGATAACGGCACCCGCTTCGAC
>JBHADA010000191.1:0-5399 GCA_041854805.1 Arachnia sp. | reverse complement strand
TGTCGAGGGCACTGACATCTCCGAGTCCGCGCCGAGAGCCGTGGTCCTTGAGACCGGGCCCATTAGCCCAGTGGGTGCGCACGTCAGCAATCCAGTAAACCGTGAGCGAGGGATCGGTTGAGCAGTCCGGCTGCGACGGATCCGTCGGCAGTGGTGTTGCATGCGTTGGCCGCTCGCACGAATCACGGTGACAGGTTCCAAAGCGAGGATCGTCCAGAGAGCGTGCCCACCTCACAGCGACGGCTGAGTACTCACTGATCGAACTTGTACAGCCTCCACGCGGTGCCTTGCCCATCGACCCACTCCCGGTCCATCGTCGCCACCCCGGCGCCATCCTCGTACAGGCCCGGATACTTGGCCTCGACGGCGTCTGCTGGCGAAAGCTTCGGCAACGACACCAACGCGTACTCGACGCCCTCACCCACCGGATTGTCCAGCTTCTGCCGGAAATCACGATCCGGCGTGATAACGAACTGTCTGGGGTTTCGGCTGGCCAGCACGATCGGGAACGTGTAGGCGACATCGGTGATGACGGTGCCGTTGTTCAGGTTCATCGAGTCGAGATAGTTCGCGACGCTGCCCTGGATGTCGTACTGCCCAGCCCGCGCCGAGCTGAGGGCAAGCGACTCCTCACGCGCCAGGAGCGGATCCAAAGATCCGCGCCACGCCAGCGGCAGCCCGCCCAGGTGGATGATCAGCAACGCCCATGCCACGGCGTTGCGGCCTACCCGTGCCTTCGGCCCGATCGAGCCGATGAGATATCCCGCCGACAGGATCCCCCACGGAATGGCCATGATCTGGAACCGCAGCCACCCAAAGGACGTATCGGACAGGAACGCGTATTCGTCGAATGCCAGTATTCCGCCCAGCACGGCCACTAGGGCGAGCACCCGAAGGTCGCGGCGACGCCACGCCACCACGCACGAGAGCACCACGAACACCAGGAACAGCGGGGCGATATGGGTTAACTGGGTGGCAATGTAGGTGAGGGTGCCGCCCAGGTTTCCGCCGGTCACGGCGTCGATGGTCTCACGGCCGCTGGTGACCTGGGCGCTGTTGCCATATTGCGAGTCGTAGGTCGCGAACCAAGAACCGACGATCATTTTCGACGCCACGGCCCACCCCACGAAGGCCGCCCCGAAAGGCGCAGCGACGAGGCACCCGTCGAGAATGAACGTCCACTTCGGACGGGGCCCTCCGCGCGAACGCCAGAAGCTCACTGCCAGCACGACGATGGTGACAGCAAGCGCGGCGGCTGCCCCTTCGTAACGCACGAGATACGCAAAGGCCAAGCCAAGTCCCGTGTGGACGAGATACCACGGGTCGTCCTCGCCTAGCCAACGCCCCAGGTTGAGCGTCACGTAGAGGGCCGCGAGCAGCAGCAGCGATTCACTGGCTCCAGAGCTGGCCGAGATGAGGATGAGTGGTTGCAGCCCCAACGCGATGGTCAGCGCCACCGACCAGCGACGATTGACCCCCAGCAGCCGGAACACCCGGCGCGCCATGACCATGGACAGCGCCCCCGCGATGGCGGAAATGACCACTCCCGCGAACGCCTTCGACGCGAGCGCGGGAAGGACGGGCGACAGCATGAGTATCGGTATGGCCAGCAGCGACGGCAGCGGATTCCACACGAACCCTATCGCCGCCAAGTGCGGGTCTCGGCTGAAGAGCACGTAGTATCCGTTGGCCACCCGGCTCATGGTGTCGGGGAAGATGATGTCGTTGCTGGTCAGCACGATGCCAAAAATCAGGAACACGAGGCAACTGGCCAGCCCCAGCAGCATGTCTCCAGACAGTCCGCGATGAGTCCTCACGGTTTGGCCCCCTGGGATCCGGCAACCGGGAGGTGTAACCCGTGGGCGGTCTTCTCCCAGTACGACGGATTACGCACCAACTGCACGCACGCCTTGGTGGCGGCCACCCACATGAGCAGCCAATACCCCGGGGATAGGAGCGCCGCCACGAGCAGGTCCGGCCGGTCCATGGCCCGCGCCGTGTAGACGTTCATATAGATGACGGACGCATTTCCCACGGCCAGGCACAGTAGGCCGACGTGGTATACGCCGGGCGGAAACAGCTCTGCGATCGAGCTGGGCTGGGCGGTGAACCAGACCAGGGTCAACAACCAGAACAAGCCGTTCACCGCGCTGAGCAGCGGGGTGCCAGCCACGAAGACCATCATGTCGAGCATCTGGCGCCACCCCATCTGCCTCAGCACGAGCCGTGGGCTGCGGACGTGGACGAAGAACGTCTGGAGATATCCCTTGTACCAGCGGCTGCGTTGCCGAATCCAGTTGATGGGGTCCGGGTTTGCCTCTTCCAATGTGGTGGAATCGAGTACGCCCACACGGTAGCCAGCGCGGTGCAGCCGCAGCCCGAGGTCAGCGTCCTCCGTGACGTTCCACGGGTCCCATGCGCCCACCTGCTTGAGCACATCCACCCGGAAGTGATTCGACGTGCCGCCCAGCGGGATGGGAGCGCCGATGGAGACGAGCCCCGGCAGCATGTTGGCGAACCACGCCCCGTAATCGAGGGTGAACCACTTCGTGAGCATGTTCTGCGTCGAGTTGTAGAAGCCAAGCCGGGCTTGGACGCAGGCATAGGCGGGGCCGAGACGGCGCAGCGCGGCGACCGCGCGGCGCAACTGCAGCGGGTCTGGCTGGTCCTCAGCGTCGAAGATGGTGCACAGCTCGCCGCGGGCGGTAAGCAGGCCGTAGTTGCAGGCCTTTGGCTTGGTCTGCGGATCCGCCTTCGGCACGATGACGACGCTGAGATGACGCCGGGGGGTGAGTTTGCGCGCGGCGGCGATGGTTTGTGCGTCGTCTGCCTCCAGCAGCAGGCGGATGTCGAGACGGTCTCGGGGATAGTCGAGCTGCTCGAGAGCGTCGACGAGTTCCGCGACGAGCGGCTCCTTGAACGCGGGGACGAGCACGGTGTAGGGCGGCAGGTCCTCGTCCGGGATGGAGAGGGCCTCTTCCTCGCTGATCCGCAGCAGCCTGCCGCCGCGAGCGCCTCGCTGGAACAGCAGGAGCCGGAACCCAAGAGCGAAGACGTAGGCTGCGGTGGCTATCGCGATGAGCGTCACGCCAGTCGCGATGGGCACGAACAAGATGCCGAGGATGATGACGGCAACGACCCCCACGAGCATGAGCCGTTGCCACCGGGCGAGCACTGTGTGGGCGGAGTACTGCGGGGAGCGGTATTCGAGGCTGTGGCAGGCGACGTCGAGCGCCTGCTCGGGGGCGATGGTGGTGGCGTCGGGGAAAGGGGCCGGGCCTGGAGCTTCATGACCTGAGAGGATGCGGTCCGCCGAGTGCTGTGGGGTCGACGTCATGCCGCCACCCCCAACCGGGCGGCGATGGCGACGATGACGAGCGCCACACCCACCTGCATGAGCCGAGACTTGGGCAGGCGGATGAGTTGGTCGACGGGCGCGAGGCCGCGTCGAGCCATGACCACGAAGACGACCACGCCGGCGAGGACGACCCAGCCCAGGGTGAGGAGCGGGCCCAGCGGTGCGGGCAGCAGCCAGAACAGTGCGGGCGGAGCGGCGGGCCAGACCCACGACATGGCGCGGGTACCGCTGACGATGAGGAGGCAGGCGGTGGTGCACAGTAGCCAGGCAGCGGTGTCGGGAATCGCCTGGTCCGCGCCCGGCCATTGGCGCAGCACCCACACCCCGGCGCACAGGCCAAGCACGGCGAGGATCCAGTCGACCTCTCGATCGTCGATACCGGGCTGGGTACGGCGAACGCTCAACAGCCCTGTGGCCACGAGCAGGGAAGCCCCCCAGCCAAGCCAGACCCCTGGCGCGAACGGGATGGCGAGCGCGGTGAGCAGCCCGCAGGCCAGCATCGCCGCGACATGCCCCGCGATGCCCCAGAGCAAGACGGAAGACTCGGGCTGTTGCTTGATTGGCTTTCTCAGTACGGTCTTCGTCATGGCGGACTCGCCCATTGCCACCCTCCAGTCGTCGTCGTGCAACGGGAGGCGAAGCCCACCCCCGTACTGCTGGGCCCCACTCCCACGATGCGATGCGCGGCTCGGTGAGAGCCGCGTTACTGGATCGATCCTTGCATGGGATGGGTTCGATTTCGGGCATCTTGGGCGCATCGGCGCGTAATCTGGTGCCAGGCAGGCGACGGTCCAGGGAGGTGAGGTGTGATGTCGGACGTCTTTGGAATCTTCAACAACGGCCACGAGCACCTGGCACGGCAGCGCGACTACGAACGAGTACGCATCTTCCTGCGCGAGGAGGGGGCGCCGGGTCCCGAGCCGCTGGATCTGGAGTCGGGCACGGTGACCATCGTCCCGCGAGCCGAGGAACCTGACGACGCGACCTGAGCTAGGGCCTGCGGTCGTTGGTAACGCTTACATCACTGTCGCCGGTTTCGGTGGTACTGAGTCGTCGGGTACGGCAGAGTATGCGTGAACAACTGAACCAAGAATCGATGATCAGTCTCTGAGCCGACGTTCTTCTTGAGAAGGAAAGCCCCCGCTGGTCGAGTAGCTGGACGCGGTAGCGGCTAGAGGGTCCTTCTCAAGAAGAACGCCTGCCAGGGCCCAATGACTCGACCAGCGATTTTCGGTCCGGTAGCTGGATTCGTTTCGCTCGACTGAAAGGCTCTCCATGACCTCACCCTCGCCCTACCCCGGACCGCCGCCTGGCTGGCAGCCGGGCCCATCGCCACAACTTACTCAGCCCGGGTCGGTGTCTCTATGGCCCATCGTGGGCTTGGTTGGAGCACTCCTGGTCTTCATTGGTTCCATGGGGCCTTGGGCGCAAGCGCGAGTCTTCACCACTGAGTTCTCCATCAGTGGGCTGGAGGGCGACGGCGTGATCACTCTGGTGCTGAGCCTCGTAGCAGCCGTCTTCCTGGGGCTTGGAAACTTCCTGCCCAGCCTCAGAGGGGTTTTCTGGCCGGTGCTCGTCGCGTCCATCGCAGCAGGGTTATGCCTGGTCTTTGGCCTGTACGATGCAGTCAATATCAGCTCAAAGTTGAACTCTGGCACGGAGCTGGCAGGCGGAAGCGTCGGATGGGGCTTGGTGCTTGTCATTCTGGGAAGCGTGGTTGCGACGGCCGGCTGTGTGGTGCACCTCGTCCTCCGCCAGAAAAAGGTCCCTGCATCCGCTGTTCAGCCTGGGTTCCCACCCGGACCAGGCATGGGCCAGCCGCCCTTCCCTCCGGGCCCCGGCTACCAACAACCCAACCAGCCTCATAATCCCTGGGGCAATCCTCAACCTTGAGTGACCTTAGGCACGGCGATGCCGTAGTCATAGTGCGACGGTGAACCCTGAGCCGGAGGACCGCTCGGTTCGGGGTTAGCCCGCCTGCACCTCACGTCGCTAGCGCACATTCCCCGCTCGTCGAGGCGATAGGAGATGTCTGAAGTTG
>JBHADA010000190.1:0-4827 GCA_041854805.1 Arachnia sp. | reverse complement strand
CGGTTCTGGGTGCGGTGGAACTGTTGGTTGGCCATGCATGCGTTGAAGTGTTCGTGGCTCATGATTTCGACGGCCTTGGGGTCGATGGGCACCGGGTCTTGGTCTTCGGCCGTCTCGGCTCCGCCGGCGGCGAGGAGCTGGCGGAACTCGTCCGCGCCGAAGGGTTCCTTGACGAGGCCGACGCCCACCAGGCAGCGGGCGGTGGCCTCGTCGGGGTGCAGCTTCTCGGGGTTGGTGAGGGGCTCGACGTAGAGCGCCTCAAGCAGCACAGTGGTGCCCATGGAGCACTGATCCGAGACCTCGTCGTAGAGCCCCGCGTCCCCAGAAACGTGGTAGGTGTAATAGCCGTACTTGTCCTCTAGGTCGACGGCGACGCCTGCGTCATCGAGGCAGGCGACGTAGCGTTGGATGGCTTCCTCGTATTCCTCGCGGGTGATCTGGCCGTCGGCTAAGGCATCGCGTTCGAACTGCGTGGTGGCCAGTTCCCGGGCTTGGGCGAAGTCCTCCGCGTAGGCGTTTCCGGGCGTCGTAGAGGCGCAGCCGCTGATCGCAAGGGCAACCGCAGCCAGTGGGGCCAAGCCGCGATCCCTCAGAAGTAGCGCCAGTCGGTCCACGATCCGCTCCCGGCGGAGATCTGGATGCGTAATGCGTGACCTGCGCCGGTGCCACCATGCCTTTCGACATACGAATAGCGGAGCCTAGGGCCGTATGAAGACGTTGGTGAGTACTGGTGGTAGCGCATGACCCGGGCCTGGACGTTTCCGGCGCAGTTGTTGCTCCATGCCTTCGTCCAGCCCCAGGAGCCGTAGTTTGCCTTGGCTCCCAGAGCGGTGCAGCCGCCCACTCCCCGTACCGCGGCGGCGTTGGCTTGCGATGTGACACTGCCTAATACCAGAACGGTGGCAGCAGCGATTGATGCCAGTGTCTTTTGCCAGATCTTCATGGCTCTTCCCCCTTGAAGTGATGCTAGTGCTAAGTCTATGTCATGAGAAGGCGAGACGCTGTTGTTTGCGAGAATTCAGTCTCCTGAGTACGACGAGTGGGGCGTGTAGCCATGCCGGGTCGGGGCGAAGTGCTCATCGGTTCAGGGTGCGGTGGAACTGTTGGTTGGCCATGCATGCGTTGAAGTGTTCGTGGCTCATGATTTCGACGGCCTTGGGGTCGATGGGCACCGGGTCTTGGTCTTCGGCCGTCTCGGCTCCGCCGACGGCGAGGAGCTGGCGGAACTCCTCCGCGCCGAAGGGTTCCTTGACGAGGCCGACGCCCACCAGGCAGCGGGCGGTGGCCTCGTCGGGGTGCAGCTTCTCGGGGTTGGTGAGGGGCTCGACGTAGAGTGGTTCGATCAGCGTCTTCGTGCCCACGGAACATTGCCCCGACAACTCGTCGTAGCGTGTCAGATTCTGGGTGACCTGATAGCCGTAGTACCCGTACTGGTCCTCTAGGCCGACGGTGACGCCCGCGTCTTTCATGCAGGCGACGTAGCGTTGGATGGCTTCCTCGTATTCCTCGCGGGTGATCTGGCCGTCGGCTAAGGCATCGCGTTCGAACTGCGTGGTGGCCAGTTCCCGGGCTTGGGCGAAGTCCTCAGCGTAGGCATTCTCCGCTGTTGGTGCTGCGCAGGCGTTTAGCATGTAGACGGCCATCATCGCCGTAATCAGGGCTGTGCCGCGTGAATTCAGAAGTTGCGCCATGCTTGCGATGTGACGTTGCCCAATGCCAGAACGGTGGCAGCAGCGATTGATGCCAGTGTCTTTTGCCAGACCTTCATGGCTCTTCCCCCTTGAAGTGATGCTAGTGCTGATCCTATGTCATGAGAAGGCAAGGCGCTGTCGTTGCGAGAATCAGCGCCCCGAACGTGGTTCCTCGGGCCGTAGAGCATCGTCTCCTTGGAAAGGCCTAGCAACTGGGCCGCGAGCGCCGGATCCACTCAGGTCGATGTCTCCTAGGGCGCGTGCCGATGGTGAGGCAGGAGTGGTGGGGATCGGGGTTTACCTCAGCAGATAGAGCGCGGAGAGAGCGGTGAGCCCCAACACGATGGAGTCGAATAGGCGCTGATCCAGTTTGGTGACGATGCGCCGCCCTACGAACGCCCCCAGAATGACCAGCGGTGCGAGCAGGGCGACCAGCCCGGCCAGCGGGACGTTGAGCAGCCCCAAGCCAATGGAGAAGGGCAGCTTGGCCAGGTTGACCGCGAAGAAGAACCAGGCCTGGGTGCCGAGGAAGCGCACCACGTCGAAGCGGGCGGCGAGGAAGTACAGCGTCATGACAGAGCCGCCGGCGTTGGCGGCCATGGTGGTGAACCCACCCAGCGCGCCGTAGGCGCCCCGGACGGCGGGATTGCCCAAGACGTGGTCAGGGCTGAGTTTGCCGGTGCGCAGGAGCAACACCGTGATGGCGATGAGCGCCAGCAAGATGGCGCCGATAACGCGGCGCATCAGCACATCGTCGGCTAGGGCCAGCAGCACGGCCCCCGCGACGAGGCCGACGACGACGGCAGGGATGAGCCTTCTGAGTGCGGCCCAGTCGACGTCGCGCCGGTAGGTCCACACGGCGATGAGGTCGCCGACGAGTAGCAGGCACAGCATCACCGCGGTCGATGACCGGGCTGGCAGGACTGCGGCGAATAGCGCCACCGACAGCGTGGCGAGTCCAGGCAGCGCGGTCTTGGCGAGCCCGATGAGTAGCGCCGCGACGACGAGCACCACCCAGGCGGACCAGGCGAGGTCGATCATGGGTGCAGCCTATGCCCGAGGCACCCCAGCGGCGATGCGCGGGCTGCGCCAGGCGCTGAGGACTCGACTCAGCTTTGAACGCTTATTTCTGAACGATATTCGTTGCGTGGCCCTCTTTCGGGTTAGAGTGTGGCCATGATCATCCTGAGCTTCGCCGCCCAGAACCACAAGTCCCTGCGCGACGAAGTCGTCGTCGACTTCGTCAAGCCAGGCCTGAAGACGCTGCGTCCCCGAGTGGGCGAGAGTTGGGAACAGCACGTCTACCCGGCGATTGGCATCTTCGGTGCGAACGCGTCTGGCAAGTCCACCGTGCTCGACGCCCTGCACTACATGTTGGCTGCCGTGCGCGATTCGGCTTCGGAGTGGCTGGCCCGGGACCACATGCCCCGAGCGCCGTTTCGGCTCGACGAGACGCACCACACGCTGCCCAGCCGGTACGTGATCGAGTTTGTGTTCGAAGGCGAGCGCTACGAGTACGGCTTCGAGGTAGACGATGAGGGCGTGGCGCGGGAATGGCTCCATGACGTGCCTGGCACGCGCCGCCGGACTCTGTTCTCGCGCGAGCGCGACCGGGTCACGCTGTCGCGCTCGGTGCGTCAGGTGGGGCCGCTGGCTCCTCGGGAGCTTCTGCTGAGCCGGGCGTTGCGGCTGGATCATCCCACGCTGGGGCCGGTGGGACGGGGACTGCTGGACAGGATCGACCTGGTTCCCCTGAGCGCGGCGCATCGCCAGCACCGAGTTCAGAGCATCGTCGAGTCTCTCTTTGACGGGGCCTCGACCCCTGAGAGCATCGAGACGATCCTGCAGATCGCCGACGTCGGAATCGAGGCCATCGGCCTGCGCGAGGACCAGATGCCTCCAGACCAGGTCGAGCTTCGCAAGCTGCGCGAACTGTTAGAGGGTGAGGCTGGCGTAGACGCGAACTCCGGGGCCCTGTCGCCGGAAAAGTCCGACGCCATCATCCGAAGCCTGGAGTTTCATCACGCTGGAGCCCGAGGCGAGTCCTTTACCCTGCGCGACGAGAGCGACGGCACGCTGGCTTGGCTGGCCTTAGCGGTGGGGGCTCTGGGGCGGCTGCGCCACGGCGGCCTGTTTGTCGTCGACGAAATCGACGCGAGCCTGCATCCCCATTTGGTGGATGCCCTTATCGGCCTCTTCACGGCCGATTCGATCAACCAAAGAGGCGCCCAGATCCTGTTCACCAGCCACGACGTCACGCTGCTGTCTCCGCAGGCCTCCACGCGTCTTGCGCCGGGGCAGATCTGGTTCACGGAGAAGGAGCGAGACGGCGCCACGCAACTCTACTCGCACGACGACTTCCCCCGGCATCGTGACGCAAACGTCGCCAAGCGATACCTCGAAGGCAGGTATGGCGCCGTCCCAACGCTGGCCCCTAGCCTGGTGCACAGACTGCTGGATCGCGAAGGCACCCCTGCATGAACCGGCGTCGACGCCCCAATCGCACGGAGCGGCAACGCGGACTCATTGTGACTGAAGGCGTGCGCACCGAGCCGATGTATCTCGACAAGCTCAAGCAGGCGCTCCCCAGAAGCGCTCCTTCCTTCAAGCACATTGGCGAGGGGTGCGACCCGCTAAGAGTGGTCAAGCGGGCCGTGAAAGCGATGGAGCGAGACGACTTCTCTTGGTGCTTCTGCCTCGTTGACGTGGATCAGCATGCCACGCTTCAGGAGGCGATCACCTTGGCTGAGGGGAGTGGTGTTGAACTGATCGTGAGCAATCCCAGTTTTGAGGTCTGGTTGGCTTGGCACTTCGTGCCCCTGAATCGGGCTGTGGATACGGCGGAGTTGGCCAGGCGGCTAGCCGACAAGGGTGGGCTGGACGGAAAAGGCTTGACCCGTAGTTTTCCAGTCGGTGCACACCAGTTGGCGGCTCAGCGCGCCCTAACGAACCAAGTCGTCGCCAACGAGGTCGGCCCCAACCCCTCGACTGCAATGCCGCTGGTCCTTAAACGCTTGGGGTTGTTGGTTTGAGACCAGCGCTGGACCCTGTCGGGCAACGGTCCAATGCGCTACCGGTGAGCGCAATGGCCCGTGCCTTCGGCAGGTACCACGGCACCGACGTGTCGAGTCGCTGG
>JBHADA010000189.1:0-31404 GCA_041854805.1 Arachnia sp. | reverse complement strand
GGCCACCTTCATCGAGGCTTTCTTCACTGCGACGTCCGCCATCTGCGTCACGGGCCTGAACACCGTCGACACATTCGGCTACTGGACCCCGTTCGGGCAGGTCGTCATCGCCGTGCTGATCCAGGTGGGCGGGTTCGGGGTGATGACGCTGGCCTCGCTCGTCGGCTTGACGGTGCTGCGTCGCCTCTCGCTTGGCGCCGGGCTGCATGGCGCCGCAGAGGCTCACGCCGGGGGTTTCGGCGACCTGCGCCGCGTCCTGCTGAGCATCTTTAGGATCACGGTGACGGTGGAATCCGTCACCGCCGCGATGCTGGCCCTCCGGCTGTGGCTCGGCTACGGCTTCTCCCCGGGAGACGCCGTCTGGCACGGAATCTTTCACGCCATCTCGGCTTTCAACAACGCGGGATTTGCGCTCTACTCCGATTCCATCACCCGCTTCGCGGCGGATCCGATGATCTGTCTCCCGCTGGCCTTGACCATCATCATCGGCGGGCTGGGCTTCCCCGTCTTGCACCAGTTGAGGAAATACCCGCTGAAACTACTGAAATGGACGATGAACACGCGCTTGGTCGTCGTCGTGACCATCGGCCTCCTGGCGGCGGGCTGGCTCTACATCTCAGTCCTCGAATGGAATAACCCGGCGACGCTGGGGCATCTGCCCTGGGGGGAGAAACTCCTGGCCGGCTTCTTCCAGTCCGTGCAGACCCGAACGGCCGGATTCAACTCCGTCGACATTGGAGCCATGCACCCGGCCACCTGGATCGGCATGGACATCCTCATGTTCATCGGCACCGGCCCCGCAGGAACGGGCGGCGGGATCAAGGTGACGACGTTCGCCGTGCTGTTCTTCATCCTCTGGGCGGAGGTGCGCGGCGACACCGCCGTGCACATCTTCGGCAAGCGGCTCGCGCGCTCCGTGCACCGCCAGGCCATCTCGGTGGCGCTCTTGGCCATCGGTCTGGTCATCACCGCCACCACCCTCATCGTGCTGATCAGCCCTTACAGCCTCGACGAGGTGCTGTTCGAGGTGATCTCCGCGTTCGCCACCGTCGGCTTGACCACCGGGATCACTCCCACGCTCGACCCCATCTCCCAGGTGGTGCTGTGCGTGTGCATGTACCTGGGGCGCCTAGGACCCATCACATTCGCCTCGGCGTTGGCGTTGAGGAACCGAACGCGGCTCTACGAGCTGCCCAAGGAAAGGCCGATCATTGGTTGATCTTGTCCCATTCAGGAGGCCCACCCGCCTCATCATGGCCGACAGCGTCGTGGTCATCGGCCTAGGCCGATTCGGCGAGGCCGTCGCCCTGGAGCTCATGTCGGCAGGCTCCGATGTGCTGGGAGTCGACTCTCGCGAGGCCCCAGTCCAGAGGCTCAACGGAAAACTCACCCATGTGGTCCAAGCCGACGCCACCAGCGAGGACGCATTGCGGCAACTCGGCGTCCATGAAGCCGAGCATGTGGTAGTCGGCATCGGCGACTCGATCGAGTCGAGCGTTCTGGTCGCCTCGATCCTGCTGAGTTTCGACGTAGCCCAGGTGTGGGCCAAAGCAGTCTCGGATGCCCATGGCCGCGTCTTGGCCCAGCTCGGCGTCCATCACGTCATCCATCCGGAACGAGAGATGGGCAAGTCTGTGGCCCACTTGCTGCGCGCCCGGGTACTCAACTACATCGAGTTGAGCGGCGGCTACGCGCTGGTGCGGACCAATCCGCCCGCAAAACTGGTTGGGCGGCCCTTGGCGGAAGCCCGGGTAAAGCAGACCTACGGGGTCACGGTGGTGGCCGTCAAGGGCCCCGACGATCAATGGCAAGACGCGAACGGGGACGTCGTCCTCCCCGCCGACGACGAGATCCTGGTGACTGGCCCCGCACACAAGACCGAGCGCTTCCACGCCAGGGATTGACGCTGCCCCGTCATCAGCGCAGCGTCCAGGAGTCGCGGGCATCAGTCGATGATGCGGGCATCGTGCACCATGATGGCGACCTGGGTGCGGTTGGCGCAGCCCAGCTTGGTCAGCACCCGCGTCAGCGTGGCCTTGACCGTCGCCACCGACTAGTACAGCTTGGCCGAGATCTCGGCGTTGCTCAGCCCCCTGCCCACCTCGATGGCGACCTCAAGCTCGCGCTCGCTCAGCCGGTCCAACGCGGCCCGGGCCTCTGCTTGGCGCTCGTCGACGGCGGCCGAGGTGGCCGCCTCGATCACGGCGCCTACCACCCCAGGCGAAAGCGGCCGCTCGCCATCGGCAACACGATGAATGGCCTGGATCATCTCCGCCGGCGGCGTGTCCTTGAGCAGGAAACCGTGCGCCCCTACCCGCAACGCCTCGAGCACCAGTTCGTCCGCGTCGAAAGTAGTGAGCATCACCACCTTGGGCGGATCGGCTAGGGCGAGCACCTGCCGGGCGGCGGCGATGCCGTCCATCTCAGGCATGCGAATGTCCATGAGCACGACATCGGGCGTGTGCCGCCGCACCAGCGACACGGCCTGAGAACCGTCGACGCCCTCGGCCACCACATCAATGCCCGAGTCTCCGCCGCCAAGCAGCAGCTTCAACCCCGCCCGCACCAAGGCGTCGTCATCGACGATCAGCACGCGCCGGCTCACCACGGCAGCCTCACCTCCACCACGAAATCATGCCCCTTGGGGCCGACGGTCATTGTTCCACCCAACACTTGGACCCGCTCGTCCAGCCCGACCAACCCGAGCCCCGCCCCGGGAGAATCAACCTTCACCACGGGCAGAGGATTGACCACCCGAATGGCCAGGCCTTCCTTAGACGTTCCCGAAACCCTCACCCGAACGCGCGTGTTGGGCGCATGGCGCGCCGCGTTGGTGAGGCATTCCTGCACGATCCGGTAGGCATGACGGCCCACGGCCTCACGGGGCTCGCCTGCTAAGTCCACTTCGGCCTCGATTCGGCGGCCCACCGCCCGGTGCTCCGCCAGCAACGCGTCCAGGTTGGCCAGCGTCGGTTGCGGAGGCGACGGCTGCCCCCCGTCGTCCACCTGACGAAGCTGCCCCAGGATGGTGCGCAACTCGGCCAAGGCTTGATGAGCGCTGGCTTGGATGGTCCCCGCTGCCTCCCTCGTCTCGGCTGGATCCAGGTCTTCGCGGTAGGCCAACGCCCCGGCATGCATGGCGATCAGCGAGATCTTGTGGGCCAGCACGTCGTGCATCTCGCGCGCCAGCCGGGCCCGTTCCTCGGTGCGCGCCGCCTCGACGCGCGCCTCCCGTTCCCCCTCCAGCGCTCTTAGACGGTCCGCAACCGCCTGCTTGGCCTCGCGTCGGGCACCGATGTAGCTGCCCCAGGCGGCCATCAGGAAGACCACCACCACCACGAACACCGTCGCGTACAGCCACTCGATGCCCGCCATGGCTTCTGAGGCAACGACGAGGTTGAGCATCGCGAAGCCGGCCTGCGCCGCGCCGCCGATCGTCATCTTCCACCACTCCCGTCGCGTGCAGAGGCTGAGATAGGCCCAGGCCGAGCAGATACTCGCGGTAGGCCAAACCGTTGAGACCGCGCTCAGAATCAAGCACAAGGCGAGCGGATAGCGGTGGCGCAGCCGCATCGAGAGCAGCGCCGAGAGCCCCACCAGGGCGAGCACCACCAGTTTCCAAGGAGTTGCTGAGTCCTCAATTTCGGAGAAGAAGAAGCCTGCGCTCAAGGCTGCGGTTAAACAGTATCGCCAGATCGATCCCCTAGTGGAAGTCACCTCATGAGCCTAGTGTCGCCCCGCATCTCTTTTGGCTAGCCGACGCGCATCCTTCGGCTAGCGAAGAGCCCACCTTCGCCCCTGGCGGCAACCCGCCTGGCTTCGGTGACATAGAAGCCATGATCGAATTTGCGAACCTGACCAAAAGGTACGGCTCCTTCACCGCCGTCGACGACGTCACCTTCAGCGTGTCTCCCGGCTCCGTGTGCGGCTTCCTTGGACCCAACGGCGCGGGCAAGTCCACCAGCATGCGCTGCCTGGTGGGGCTGGCCACACCCACCCACGGCAATGCCACCATCAACGGGCAGCGCTACGTCGACCTCGCCAATCCAGCCTTCCAGGTGGGTACCATGCTCGACGCGTCGGCCCAGCATCCCGGACGCACCGGCCGCGATACCCTCGCCATCGCCACCACAGTCCTCGGCCTACCAGCCTCCCGCATCGACGAGGTGCTCGACCTCGTGGGCCTGACCAAGCAGGAGTCGAAGCGGCGCGTCGGCAACTACTCCCTGGGCATGCGACAGCGTCTCGGTATCGCCAACGCGCTGCTCGGGTCTCCGTCGGTGCTCGTGCTCGACGAGCCCGCCAACGGCCTCGACCCCGCGGGTATCCGGTGGATGCGCCGGCTGCTGCGCGACTTCGCGGACCAGGGAGGCACCGTGTTGCTCAGCTCCCACCTGCTCCACGAGGTGCAACAGATCGCCGACGAGCTGGTCATGATCGGCCACGGCCGCATCGTCGCCATCGGCACCCAGGACGAACTCCTCGCCCGCAACAACGACCTCGAAGACCTCTTCATCAACCTCACCCAGTCCACCTCTCGCGAAGGAATCCCCGCATGACCACCGCCACCACGATCCAAGCCTCAACCCGTATCTCGAACCGGCTGACCTTCGGCCATATCCTGGCCGGGGAAATGCGCAAATCGATCTCGACTCGCGCCAACACGGCCCTGCTCATCGTCATCGCGGGCCTTACCGTGCTCACCGCGACGGGAATCCACCTTCTGCTGCCGCACTTTGAGGGACTGGCGATGAATTGGGCCGGGCTGCTCCCATACGTGGGCCTCGTCTCCAGCCTATTACTGCCGGTGGTGGTGATCCTCCTCATCACCAGCGAATGGAGCACCCGCTGCATCATGACGACATTCACGCTCGCTCCTCGCCGCGGCATGGTGCTTGCGGCCAAGCTGATCGTCGCCCTCGTCATGACCGTGGCCTGCATCGCCCTCTGTGTGGCTCTCGCGCTTGGCATCACGGCGCTCAACGCCACCTCTTCCCAGGTCAGCCTCTCCTGGTCCGCCCCCACGGCCAGCATCGTCACCTTCGTGGCCTCCACGCTGGCCTCGTCCCTCGTCGCCTTTGCGCTGGCTTCGGCGCTGCTCAATGGGCCCGCCGCCATCGTCACGTTTCTGGGTGCGCCCACCGTCCTGGTGAGCGTGTCCGCGATCGGCGGCAAGGTCGCCAACGTGACGGAGTGGCTCAACTTCATTCCCGCACTCGATAAGGTTTTGGCCAACACAGGGTCAGCCACCGCCGCCCAGTGGGGGCAGTTGGCGACATCGGTCACCCTGTGGCTGATTCTTCCCGCCGCCATCGGGATCTGGCGAATGCTCCGGCAGGAGGCCGCCTAACCCTCGCATTCTCACAGACACGCCGCGTCGATTCGGGCGCTGGAGGCATGGACAGGTAACGTGACCTGAAATCCTGAGCATCCACGCAGCAAAGGGAAACCATGCGAGTATTGCATGTGGCGGAATGCCTAGTGGGGGGCGTGCGAACCGCTATCGCTGGCTACATCCAAGCCACCCCGGACCTTGAGCATGTCGGGCTGGTCAGTTCCCGCCGAGACAACAACCTATCCATCGGCCGCTTGGACGGCACGTCCGCCTTGTTCCCCCTGGCCCCCAACCATGCCCAGGCGGTCCGGCAGGTCTCCGACGTGGCGCGGGAGGTAAAGGCGGACGTGATCCACGCCCACTCGAGCTTCGCCGGGGCCTACAGCCGGGCACACCTTGGTAGGCCCGCCGCACCAGTGGTGTACACGCCCCATGCCCTCGCCTATGGCCGGCCCGACTTCGCCCCCGCCAAGCGCGCCGTCTATCGAGTGGTGGAGTCTGTGTTGTCGCGACGGACAAGCGTCTTCGCCGGCTGTTCGGTGCACGAGAGCCAGTTGCTGAACGAGCTCAACAGCACCGTTCCCGTCGTGACCATCCCGAACTCACTGCCGCCCGACCACCCAGCCCACACCATCACGTGGACCCCGCCAGAGCGCCACGTGGTGGGCATGGTGGGCCGCATCAACGACTATCGCAACCCCGGGTTATTCATCGAGGCGGCCCGGCTCGTCCAGCGGCAGCGAGACGACGTGTCGTTCGTGTGGATCGGCGATGGCGAGGACGATCAGCGCGAGGCGCTGCGCCGCGCCGGGGTGGAGGTCACAGGCTGGCTCGACGGCGCAGACCTGCAAAGCCGGATCTCGGGACTCTCGGCCCTGCTCTACACCTCCGCGTGGGACGGTTTCCCCATGGTGATCCTCGAGGCCATCACCTCCGCGGTACCCACCTTCGTCTCCGATATCGCACCGTTGCGAGAATGCCCCGCCGATGCCCGGTTCAAGGACGCCGACGAGGCCTCTCGCCTCGTGCTGGAACACCTGTCCAACCCGGCCCCGCTGGCGCCGAGTTGGCGGCCCGTTCTGGAGGCGCACGCCTTCGAACGGCAACGCGAGGCGCTGCGCCACGCCTACGATCTCGCGGCCGGACGATGATGCACCGCACATCGCTTCGCTTTCTCCTCCCGAGGCTCGCCGCCTGGTTGATGGTCCCCGTGCTGGCCGTGGTGGGCTGGCAAGTGGGCAACGTTCTGGCCCGGACGCTCGGCAACGACTACGTCTCCGACACCACGGTGCTGGCCGTCAACCCCCATCTAGAAGACAGCGACGAGAACCGGCGGCTGGGCGCGCTCGGCCACACTCGCGACGATGCGGTGCTGTTGGGCGACTTGGCCAACTCCGACGCGTTCCGCGAGCGGCTGGCCAAAGCCAGCGGCACCAAGGCCGACTCGTTCAAGGTCTCGGGCACCGCGGTGCGCCGCACCCGCGTCATCACCGTGCGTGTCACGTCACGAAGCACCGAGGTGACTACCACCGTGTCGGACAAGGTGTTTTCCACGCTGCAGACATTCGTCAAGGAAAACAAGGGATCTCTCTACAAGGACACGAGCCTGCAGTACCTGAGCACCGAGCCCGTGGCAGTGCGCACCGTCGGCGCTGGCACTGCCTGGGGCCCCTCCGGCGTGGTGCTCGGACTACTGGCGGGATTGACCATCGTGGCCGTCGTCACGCCACGACGCCCCACAACGGCACGCAGGGGCGAGACGTGAGCCACACGGTGAGGTTCCCCTGGTGGGCCAACCCAGCGCTGCTGCTCGTGGTGGGACTCTGCGTCGTCTTATACAGCGCCGCGGCCGTCACGGCCCAGCAGTACGAGTCGTGGGGCATGCCCGCCTATGCCACTCCCGTCGAGGCGTTGGCCGTGGGCTGGGTACTCGCGGCCGCCCTGCTGGGAATAGTCGCCGCGCGCATCATCCGGCGGCCCGTGGCTCTTGGCTGGCTGGACGAGACCTCCCGCTTTCTAAAGAGCCGCATGGCCGCAGTCTTGATGTATGGGTTGGCCGGGCTGGCCGTGCTCGGATACGCGTTCTGGATCAGCGGCGCGCTGCGCAGCGGGCTGACCCTCGGAGAGGCCATCGCGACGCTGCGGGGCGAGCCGGGAGCGGTGACCCAGTTGAAGGGCCAGGCACAAACGTCGGCCGGGCTGACCACCCTGACCCAGTTCGGCCCAGTAGCGGCCCTGCTCGGCGTCGCCCGCCGTCGGCTGGCCAACCGCGGCGGGTGGCTCGTGGTCGCCGCGATCCTCGGTCTGTCGCTGCTGCGGTTCCTCTTCTACGCCGAGCGGATCGCTTTCTTAGAGATCGCGGTGCCGGTGATCATCTTGTTCGTGGCCCTGCCGCCCGCCCAGAGCCGGTGGGTGAAGGCCCGACGACGAGTCGTCGCCTTCCTGCCGCTTATCTTGGGGGCGGCCGTGCTGGCCTTGTTCGCCGGCGGCGAGTATCTGCGCACCTGGTCGTGGGTGCGCGAGGACTCGGGCTCCTTCGCCGATTTCATCATCGACCGTTTCCTCTCCTACTACGCCACGGCCACCAATAACGGGGTGCTCTACTCACGCTTGGCCGACGCCAACGACCTTGATCAAGTCACGTTCTACGCACTCAACCACTTCCCTGGCGGCCTGTTCGGCACCGGCACCGTAGACGGCATCGACTTCGACCGCTGGTGGGAGGCGCAACTCGAGAACTATGGCAACCCGAGCCTCAACAACCTGGGCACGGTGTTTCCCATGATCGGCGAGCTGTCGCTGGCCGTCACCTTGGTGATCGCGTTCGTCGTGGCCCTGGGTTCCATCCTCCTGTTCCGGCTGGCGCGCGCCGGGCACATCGTGGCCCTGCTCGCGGTGCCGGTGATGTGTTTCGCGTTCCTCGAGCTGCCGCGCATCTCGTACTTCACCCTGGGCCGCAGCACGCCCATCGTGGCAGGCATCGTGGCGGTGTGGTTCGTCTACGACCTGTGGCGGATGCTGCCTCGCCGCACCCCCACCCAACCCTCTGGAGACGCCTCGTGAAGACGGTTCATTATCCCGGCCGAATCCTTGACCGGCACGTGGGTGGCAACACCACCTACACCCGCGCCATCGCCGACGGCATCAAGGGCTACGGCTGGGCCGTTGCCCCGCTGCCGTACCACTCGTCGGCACCCATCACCGCGCTGCTCGAGCAGGGCTCGGCCCTGCGTCGTCCGCGCCCCGGGCATCTGGTGCACTACACCGCCGACACCGGGCCGCTGATCCCCGTGCGCCTGCCGTCGATCGTGACAGTCCACGGCGTGGCCAGCGCCGTGGCTGAGGGCGTACGCAGCGGAACCCAGGAATTCGTGTGGCGTACCCGGGTACGGGCCGCCATCCGCTTCACCGACGCCCTCATCACCGTCTCCCAATCCAGTTCCGAGACTCTGCAAGAGGTATTCGGGCTCGCCCCCGAACGGATCACCGTGATCCCCCACGGCATCGACGTGGCGACCTTCGCCGCCCCCGCCACCCCCACCCCCGAGGTCGCCGCGGCGGTGCCCGAGCAGTACCTGCTCTACCTGGGCAACATCGAGCCCCGGAAGAACCTGGTCGAACTAGTGCGTGCCGTGGACCGGCTGAACCAGTCCGGCACTTCGTTGCCGCTGGTGGTGGCCGGGCGCGCCGCATGGAATTCCGAGGAGTCCGAGAGCGTCATCGCGGCCAGCCCCAACACGATCCGTTTGGGCTTCGTCTCCGACGACGACCGCGTCTGGCTGTTACAGCATTGCGTCGCGTTCCTCTTCCCCAGCCTGTATGAGGGATTCGGCTTCCCCGTGCTGGAGGCGATGGCGGCGGGGGCCCCGGTGCTGGCGACGCGGCGCGGGTCGCTGCGCGATGTGGCCGGGCCCGCCGGGCTGATCGATGGCGTTACGGCCGACGCCATTTACGACGCGCTCGAGTCCCGCTTGGGCGAGACCTCATGGCTGCGGCAGGTGGTGGCCGAGGGCAAGGACTGGGCGAACGGGTTCGACTGGTCCGTGAGCGTCGCGGCCCACCACGCCCTCTACGAAAGGCTCGTGTGATGTCCCTGTCCGTGTTGCTGCTTCACGCCTACAGCTCCCACAACCGCGGCGACGGGCTACTCGTCGACGAGTCGCTGGAACTGATCCGCGAGGCCTTGGGCGAGGACGTCCGCATCGAGATCGCGGCGTCCGACCCGGCCAGCTTCGAGTACCTCGGTCTTCCCGTCTATCTGGCCAAGCCGGGACGGCGTGGCTGGGACCGGCGTTACCGGGCCCTGTTGCGTGACCTGAACCGCTTCGACCTCATCGTTGGGGTAGGCGGCGGGTATCTGCGCGCCGGTCACCCGGTGGAGTTTCTCAAGTGCCTGCTGGTGATGGGGCCACAGCTTCGGGCCGCCGCACGCTCCAAGCGCCCCACCGTGTACCTGCCGCAGAGCGTCGGCCCGTTCCGCATGGGCACCCGGGCGCTGTTTCGCTCCTGGCTGAAGCGGCTGGGGCGTCTCTGGTTACGCGACGACCGTTCCGTGGCCGAGGTGGATGTTCCCAGCGGCCGGCGATCGTCGGATCTGGCCATCGTCTCGCCGGGTTTCACGGCCACGCTGGCCCCGGAGATGCAGGCCGACCTCACCGTCGGCGACACGGTGATCCTCACCGTACGACGCGTCCGGGGCGAGGCTCCCCCGCTCGTACAGCAGCTCGCCGCCATGCTCCGTTTCGGGGAAGTGCCCCTGGCCGGATACGTGCAAAGCAGCGTAGGCGGCAACGACGACACCGAGGTGCAGCGCCAACTCACGGGCGACCCCATTGGCTCCGACGAATACCTGCGGCACGGCGAGCATGCGTCGGCCCCGCCGCGGGTGGTGGTGGCGGTGCGTATGCACGCCGCCCTCATGGCTATCCGCGCCGGCCACTTCGTGATTCATCTGGCCTACGAACGCAAGGGCTTTTCGGCCTTCGCAGACCTGGGGCTGTCCGAGTGGGTGCACAACGTCAACAGCTTCGACCCCGAGGAGGTGGCGCGCCAGGTGCGTTCTCTCCTGGAGGACGAGTCCACCCGTCGGCTCTACCGGGAACGCCTGAGCCAGGCGCGTCCCGTGCTTGAGGGGCGGCACGCCGAGTTGATCACCAGCCTGCGCGACGCATATGGCCGGTAGCCGCGGCGGAGGAATGCGGCGCGCCACCATGGGCTTGGCGGCCCAGGCGTTCAGCAGCCTGACCAGTTTCCTCCTCATCATCATTCCGGGCCGCTTCCTGGGCCTTGGAGAGCACGGACACCTCGTCTTCGCCGTCGCCTTGGCGCAGATCATGCTGAGCCTGGTGCGCGCCCTGTGCGGAGAGACCCTGCTCGTGCTGGCCACCCGGGACGACGGCCACCGGCGCGACGAATCGGGGGCCTTGGGCGCCGCGGTCGTGGCGGTGAGCGTCGGCGCCGTGGCCTGTCTGATCACCGCAGCGTTGTGGGGTGAATACCGCGGCGCGCTGATCGCGGCCGCGCTGCTCGGAATCCCCGTGTGCCTGCTCGACGTGCTGCGCTACTGCGCCATCGCGGAGAAACGCAGCAAGCTGCTCATGGCCTCGGACGCGCTGGTCTTCGCGGGCACCACAGCCGGGCTCGTCGCGGTTGGTCGTTTCTCCCCCAGCCCCGCGGCCTTCCTCGCCGTCTGGGGGCTGTCCTGCGCCATCACGGGAGCGTTGCTGTGCTGGCGGCTGGGAATCGGGTTCGCGCCCCTGGCGGAGGCGCTGCGCTGGCTGAGGGCCAACCTGTCTCGAGGGTCCGCATTCGTGGCCGAGTCCGCGCTGGGGGCCTCCTCCAACGTGGCCATGCTGGCCGTGATGGCGATCGTGACCACCAGCGAGGAGGTCTCCATCTTTCGCACGGCCTTGACCATCCTGGGCGTGACTAGCCTCATGAACAACTTCATGCGTAGCACCGTGCTGCGCGAGCTCAGCCCGGAGCTATTGGCGGACCGTCGCCGATCGATGCGCGCCTTCGTGGCGATGACTGGCGCGGTGACCGCAGTCATCGTCGTGTTCGGTCTGTGCGTCAGGTTCGCCCCGTTGTCGCTATCGACGGCGATCTTCGGTGCCAATTTCGTGGCGGTGCTCCCGGCGATCCTGCCCGCCATCGCCCACCGGGCTTGCACCAGCGCCGCGACCATCCCGACCATCTTCCTGAGGGCCCAAGGGGTGACGTGGAAGGCCACACGCCTGCGGATCGCGGTGGTTGCAGGCGGCTTGTTCCTCGGTCCCCTGGGGGCCTATCTGGCTGGGGCCCGCGGAGCTCTGCTCGGCGACGCGCTGGTCTACCTCGTCTTGTTCGTCGGGCTCACCCTCCTGATGGCCCGCAAACCCGCCCGCGACTGAGATTTGGCACGCCTGCCTAGATCAACAATCACTAGACACTAGCCACCTCTAAGTACTCGACTCTAATTTTATTCTTCAATGAGAGCGGTTGCGGGCTCCAAGCGGGCCAGAATTTCTTGAACAGTCAAGCAAAGAAGGGGGTGGGACCACTGAGAAACCTGTGAATCGAGGCTTTCAGCATCCTGAATTTGACTTTGCCCCACGGCTCAGCGCAGGGTGGATGCGTCAAACAAATGTGGGGGAAACACATTGAAACTAACAACGCATACACCTGTTGTCGTCTCGCGGGCCCCGGAACACGAGGCCCTGAAGCGAGCCTTTGACATCTGCTTCTCGCTCGCAGCAATCGTGGTGCTATCGCCCGTGCTGCTCATCACGATGCTCGCCATCAAACTGGAAGACGGGGGCCCGATCTTCTACCGCAGCGAACGCATCGGCCGGAATGGCACGCCATTCCTCATGTGGAAGTTCCGCAGCATGGCTGTGGACGCCGACCGCCGCGTCGACGACCTCATCAAACGCAACGGCGGGTCCGCACTGCTGTTCAAGATGAAGGACGATCCCCGCGTCACCCGTGTCGGGCGCGTCATCCGCAAGTTCAGCATCGACGAACTGCCGCAGTTGTTCAACACCCTGGGCGGCACGATGAGCGTCGTGGGACCGCGTCCCCAGGTGCAGCGGGAGGTGGATGAGTACGCTCCCGAGATGTTCGGCCGCCTCGCCGTGTCGCCAGGCATCACCGGCCTGTGGCAGGTTAGCGGGCGCTCCAACCTCTGCCCCAGCGTGTCCAAAGCGCTGGACCTCTACTACGCCAAGCACAGGACCTTCCTGCTCGACCTCGGCATTCTGGCGGCGACCTTCCGAGCCGTGCTGCAGAGCGAAGGCGCATACTAACTCCAAGACAGGTATGCCTCCGGGCCGGCATTCTGGGCCCGGAGGCATATTCGCCTTTCGTCAGGCTATTTCACCCATGACACAAAAATGGCAATAAGCATTGCCAAAGCCATCCTTGTCATTAGTTTCCAACTGGCGAAGGGATGGCATAAAGCCAACGTCACCCGTCGCGCGTCCAGTGCAATTCGTCCGTGGGCGGATCAGATTGAACGGGCGCACGCCGCAAGAGCAGATCCCACTCCATCTTGAGGTTGGCCGGGATCTCCCGTACCACGTTTCGCATCCAGATCCCCCGGTAGACCTGCCGCGCGGTGGTGTCAGGGACGCCGATCGCGTCCACTCCCAGCGCCTCGCACACCGTGATGGCACGAGGCAGATGATAATCCTGCGTGATGATGGTCACCTCGTCGATGCCAAAGGTATCGCGGGCACGAATGCACGAGTCATAGGTGTCGAACCCGCCCACGTCCTCGACGACCCGGTTGGCGGGCACGCCACGATCCACCAGGTAGTTCTTCATCTCACGGGTCTCGTAGAAGGATTCGGCGTACCCGTCCCCCGAGACGAGCAATGCCCGCACCTTGCCGCGCTGGAACAGGTCCAGCGCCACGTCGAGACGCGCCGACAAGAAACCCGAGACCTGTCCGGGGCCGTCGACCTTGGCCCCCAAGACCAGCCCCACGCCCCTCTCCGGCACGTTCTCGGGCGTGTACTGCCGTCCGGCGGCGACCCAGGCGACCCTGAAGGCGCTGCCCGCAGCGGTCAACGCCCCCACCGCCACGGCAATGCCCGCCGCGAGGAACAGCCTGCGGAAGCGACGCCAGGGACGTGACGGCTTGGCGTCAGCCACGGTTAGCGAGGTACCAGCGCACCAGCGCCTGGGTGGATGGGTCCTGCTTGGCTAGCGCGTCCGCGTCGCCAAAGACGGCGGGCGCGATCTCTAGGGCGAGTTTCTTGCCCAACTCCACGCCCCATTGGTCGAACGAGTCGATGCCCCACACGATGCCCTGAACGAACGTGATGTGCTCGTACAGCGCGATGAGTTGTCCGACCACGGACGGGGTCAACGCAGGCGCGAGGATCGACGTCGTGGGCCTGTTGCCCTCAAACACGCGCGCCGCGACGATACTCTCCGGAGTGCCCTCCGCTCGCACCTCGTCCGCCGTCTTCCCGAACGCCAACGCCGCCGTCTGGGCGAAGAAGTTGGCCAGGAAGAGGCCGTGCACGTCCGTGTCTTTGTCCTGGGTGGGATGGGCCGGATTGGCGACGGCGATGAAGTCCGCGGGAATGAGCCGGGTGCCCTGATGGATGAGCTGATAGAAGGCGTGCTGGCCGTTGGTGCCGGGCTCGCCCCAGAAGATCTCGCCGGTGGCCGAGGTGACGGGCGTGCCGTCCCAGCGCACCGACTTGCCGTTGGACTCCATCGTCAGTTGCTGCAGATAGGCCGCGAACCGGTGCAAGTATTGCGCGTACGGCAGCACCGCATGGCTGTGGGCATCGAAGAAATTGACGTACCACACGTTGAGCAGGCCCATCAGCAGCGGGACGTTGTGCTCGGGGGCGGCGGTCCTAAAATGCAGGTCGACCGCGTGGAATCCCGCCAGGAAATCGCGGAATCCGTCGGGTCCGATGGCGATGGCCACGGGGAGGCCCACTGCCGAGTCGACGGAGTAACGGCCACCGACCCAGTCCCAGAACCCGAAGGCGTTGTCCGGATCGATGCCGAACTCGGCCACCTTGTCCAGTGCGGTCGACACAGCGACGAAATGCTTGGCGATCGCGTCGGCGCGGGCATCACCGGTATCGGCGATGACACCCTCGGCCACGAGCCTGCCCAGCAGCCAGTCGCGAGCCATGCGCGCGTTGGTGAGCGTCTCCAGCGTGGTGAATGTCTTCGAGGCCACGATGAACAGCGTGGTCGTCGGGTCGAGATCAGCGAGGCTCTCGGCGCAGTCGGTGGGGTCGATGTTGGAGATGAAGCGGCAACTCAAGCCATCCTGCTTGTACGGCAGCAACGCCTCATAGACCATGACTGGGCCAAGATCGGATCCGCCGATGCCGATGTTGACGACGGTCTCGATCCGCTTGCCGGTGACGCCCACCCACTCGCCGGAGCGGACCTTGTCCGCGAAGGCGAACATCTTGTCCAAGGTGGCGTGCACGTCAGCCACCACGTCCTGCCCGTCCACGACGAGTTCGGCCTCGGCGGGCAGCCGCAAAGCCGTATGCAGCACGGACCGGTTCTCGGTGACGTTGATCCGCTCGCCGGTGAACATGGCCTCGCGGCGCTCTGGCAACTTGACCTGCTCGGCTAGGCGCAGAAGCGAATCGATGACGTCGTCGTTGATGAGGTTCTTCGACAGGTCGACGCGCAGATCGGCCAGGTCGAAGGAGAACCGCTCGGCGCGATGCGGGTCCACGGTGAACCAGCCGCGCAGGTCAGGCACGAGGGCGTCCCGCAGGGTTCGCAGCTCTGCCCAAGCTTCGGTGGTGGTGGCGTCAACGGGAGTGCTCATGCGCTTACCCTACCTGCGTCGCAGCGCAGGCAGCAGAGCCACCGCCGCCGTGAGCCGCGCGGCGATGATGCGGCACAACCACGCGGTGGCCGCCGCGGCCTGGGCATCGTCAAGGCTCCTCACCGCGGAGATGTAGTCCATCCTGGCGCGAGCCTTGGCCCCCAACGCAGCAAGCACGGCAGCGCCCGAGCCGTCGGCCGCGGAGAGAGCGGCCACGACATCCGCGTCGGGCTCGTCCGTCCGCTCCCCGAAGACGGCGGCCACCTCGTTCATTCGCTGGGCCAGCACCTTGTGCGAGGGTTCCGTGAGCTTGGCGGCGAGTTTCCTCAGCCTCGATATTCTCTCTGCCCGGGCGCTGGCCAAGGCGGCGAGAGCGCCGCGCAACATGAGCACCCCAAATTCCTGATTCTCGAAGAACGGCCCGCGGGCGTGCCGGTACCAGGCCGCCAGCGCGTCCAGGTTGGCCAGATAAGTGAGATTCTTCGCCACCATGGGCCACAACCGCCGGTATCCATCGCGGGCGTATGGCCTCGACATGCTCTGCGGCGGGGCCACCAGCGTCAAGCGGTCTTCGTCTTCTATGTCGCTGCGCAGCACACTGCCCGCCCCCACGACGTTGCCGTAGTTGACGAACAGCGGCCCGACGGCACCGCCCTGCCCGCCGAGAAAGATGGGGTGCTCGCGCAGCATCACGCCGCGAGCCACGTCCCCGAACATGGAGGGGGTGGTCTTGTCTCCGGTTGGGGTGAAGTTGAAATGGATGTAGCTGGACCCGACCTCGCTGTGGTCGGACCGGCTGGTGCCGCCGGCCATGAACACGTCACAGAAGTTGATCAGCGACCCCAACGTGACGAACGGAAAGAGGATCGTTTGTTTCAAGCCGACGGTGTGGGCCCCGCTGGCCTCCTCTTCCAGGAGGCTGCCTTCCCGCACGTGGTGGCCCAGACCAAGATTGGAGCGGTCTAGAAAGACCGCCCTCGACGCATACCCTCCCGCGAGACGTACCCGCTCCCCCAACTGACAGTCCTCGATCGTGACCGGGCCCTCACGCCCGAGTTCAACCCCCGCGCTGAGCACGGTTCGCTTTCCGCGAATGCGGCAGCCAGGGTGTATGACGACGCCGTGCGAGCTGATCTGACTCAGTTCGACCTCGGGTCCGATCTCCACGCTGGCAGGGTTGGGCATACGCACACCCTTGCTCAGGAGCGCGTCGATCATTTTGGTCATGGTTGGACGCTACCGTGTCTAGCCCGCCAGTGCCCAGAAGTTTGGGCCGATACCGCTCAGGTGGCCCGCTTACGCTCATGGGCGCGCAGGATCGTCAGGTTCAGGAGGACTTGGAACCCGCCACGGACACGTGGACGTGGTCGTAGTGGTTAGCGGAGACGGTGCCCCGGTCCGCCATCCAGCGCCACCCCTCGGAGGAACGCTTGGTGGTCCAGATGCGCTGCTGGTAGATGACCTCGTTGATGCCGAGTTCTTCGGCATGCTCCTGCGCCCAGTAGGCGACCTTCCAGCCCGCATCGCCCGAGATCATGATGTCGAGCGCCTGCCCGGAACCGTGGTATCCGCGGGAGCCGGCCCGGTACCCACCGTAGGTGGTGATGTTGGGGAACTGTCCGCAGAACGCACGCATGGCCATGATGGTCTGCTGCGTGATGGACGACTCGATGCTGCTGGAGTGCTTGCACTTCTCGGTGGAGAACTTGGCGACGGGCTTCTGAGTGCCGAGGTACTGCTCCTTGACCCAGCCCATGCCCTTGGCGAGCTTGACCTGCCGCCACCCGTTGACGGTGCGGTTGGTGATGGTGACCTCCTCGCCTGCGGAAAGGGTGGCGACCACGTCGAATTCGCCTGCGCCGCCCTTGCGCACGTTGACCGTGGAGGTGGCGTAGCGCTTGCCCGCGTCCTTGCCGACGGTGGTGTAGTCGGCGGTGGGGCTGGAGCTTGGGGTGGGGCTCGCCGGCGCCGTGGGCGAGGGGGCCACGCCCGTGGGGGCGGCGCTCGCGGTGGCGCTGGGGCTAGGGGTAGCGCTCGCGGTGGCGCTGGGGGACTTCGACGGGCTAACGCCAACGAGGGGCGCGCGCGCCTCGTTTCGGGAGACGCCCATAGCGGAGGCCGCGGTATCGGGCTTCGCCGCTCCAGCCGCCTCATTCTTCGGGTTGATCATCAGCAAGCCGGCGGCCAAGCCAGCCACCGACAGGGCGGCTAGCGGAGCGAGGGCCTTGCGAGCCAGCTTCCGACCAACGAACGGTTCGGCGGGTACGCCGCGACGAGGCGCGACGCTGCCGAGTTCGACGATGTCGTCCTCGGTCTCAACCGCCATCCGCTTGGGTGCGACCATTCCTGGCCCCTTCCTGAGAAACTCTAAGGTTCCCTCAGAATACGTGACCTCGGGAGAAAGTCAAAAGCGGCACTATCCGACACGCCGGGGAGTTCGCCCGAAACCGCCTCGCAGCGCTCAGGTTCCCCCGGCCACGACGCGGGCCCCCGCCTGTGAACCGGCCGGCTCAGAGCGGGCTCTCTCGCTCAAAACCGGGCATGAAGCATGAGTTCTGGCGCCCCAGGCTCGCTAGGATGGCGATTCATCGGGGGGCGACCGCTAGTGTTCCCTCTGTACCCCCTGGATGGAGGCGCTGATGCGAACAGGCATCTTGAGAGTCGTCATGACCGCCTTGGTGATGGTCTTGGCGACGTTTGCGGTGCCCGCCCACGCGACACCCACGGAACTGACACCGGACGTCAACTACGAGGGCAACACGCTGACGATCACCGGCACCCTCACCTCGGGTGGGGCGCCCGTCGCCAACGCCCCGCTACAGGTCATCGTCGATGACTCCAAGGAGATCGCCACCGGCAAGACAGACGGCAACGGCGTCTACAAGATCGTGGCGGACATCAGCGGCCTGCCCGGCGGCGACCGCAAGCTGGTGGTGCGTTTCCCCGGCCAGGGCAGCGCCGAGGCCGTCGACTGGGGGGCCGTGCTGAAGGTCCAGACAGCGGGCCCCACCCTCACGGCCCAAGGCCCCACGAAGGCCAACAACGGACAGGCCGTCGACATCTCTGGGGCGTTGACCGACGCGACTGGCAAGGGCATTGGCTCCGCGGGCATCAAGGTCATCTACAACGGCAAGGAGGTCGCCGACTCCTACGCGACGACCGGCGCCGACGGCAAGTACACAACCGTTTTCGAGGTACCCGAGGATCACGGCAACGGGGACCTCAGCCTGAAACTCACCTTCGAGGGCAACGGCACCCACGCGGCCGCGTCCACCGAACTCAAAATGAAGGTCACTCACCTCGACGTCCTCCCCTCCGAGCCGGCCACCTCGTTCGACACCGCTTCGGTGCCCGCCAGTTCGACCCCGGCATCCACGACTCCCAGCGCCAGCGCGTCGCCGTCAAAGGACGGCGCCACGGCCACGCCGAACGCAGGATCGTCGCTTCCTTGGATCGCCTTGGGGGTGGCGGGCACCGGCGTCATCATCATGGGCGCCACGCTGGCGCTATACCTGCGTAAGAGGCGCCACAGCCTCGCCGTGCGGGGCGCCGACGAGGACGACATCGAGAGCACCGGCGGTTGGCTGATCGGCAAGCCGGACGACAAGCCCGCGTCGTCGGCCTCCCCCTCCCGGGCGACCCGTGCCGTCATCGACGTGGAGTCGTTGACCGATACAGATGGTTCTGGAACCTCGGTGCTTCTCCCCAGCGAGCCCACGCCCGCATCGCTGCCCACGCCGAGCCCACGGTCCACGGCGGGCGACGACACCTTGTTCCGGCCCGACTCCCCCAGCCAGGTCGAGCCCACCACCCCTCTGCCCAGCGTTGACAAGCCCGCGGCCCGGCCCAGTCGCGCGGCCCCAGACTACGACGACCCCACGCCTCCCAGATCCGGCCGGCCGGGTAGGGCGGCACCGCCAGATGCCCCCATGCACGGCGTATTGGAACCCGACGATTTCGACCCGCCGCCGTCCTCGCCGCGGCCGCGTCGAGGCATCTGACTGGAGCGCGTATGCGTGTCGCCTTGGCGCAGATCCGCTCCGAAACCCAGCCCGCCGACAATCTCGCCCTAGTCGCCGACGCCGTCGCAAGCGCGGCTCGCCAGGGAGCCCATGTAGCGGTCTTCCCCGAGGCCACCATGTGTTCCTTCGCCCGGAACCCGGCGGAGGTGGCCGAACCCTTCGACGGTCCTTGGGCTTCGGCGGTGCGAGAGATCGCGGCCCAGGCCGGCGTGACCATCGTGGCGGGCATGTTCGTCGCCGCGGACGACGGGCGGGTACACAACACCCTTCTGGTCACAGGAGCCTCCTCGGCGCGCTACGACAAGATCCACCTCTTCGACGCGTTGGGATACCGCGAGTCGACCCACGTGGCTCCCGGCCAGCGGCTCGTCTCCTTTGACGCGGCGGGCGGGCGGATCGGGCTGTCCACCTGCTATGACGTGCGCTTTCCCACTCAATTCATCGACTTAGCCCGTGACGGTGCGGAGGTCATGGTGGTGGCCGCGTCGTGGGCGCCAGGGCCCGGCAAGACGGACCAGTGGCGCACCCTGGCCCGGGCGCGCGCCATGGACTCGACGTCGTACGTGGTGGCCGTGGATCAGGCCGCCCACAAAGACCCGGAATCGCCCGGGCCGCCCACTGGCGTGGGCCGCTCACTCGCCGTCTCCCCTACTGGCGAGGTGCTGGCGGAGTTGGGCACACAGCCCGAGGTCGCGGTGGTGGAGTTGGACCTCGCCCGCGTGGCGGCGGCCCGCGAGACGATCCCCGTGCTCAGGGGATAAGCGCCGCACGGGTTTCGCCCAGTGGCGTGTCCAGACCTGGCGACGATACTCACCAAGGCCTCGACACACTGGCTGCTACCGCGTCCAGCTACTTGACCGGCGAGGGCTTGCCTTCTAAGAAACACGCCCCCCAGGGCCCAATGACTCAACCAGCGGGGCCGAGGCAAGCCGGCTGATGCCTTCGTCGAGCACCGGGTCGGTCTTGCAGAAGGCGAAGCGAACGACGTCATGCCAAGGCCCTGGACGGTCGGTGAAGGCCGTCACCGGGATGGCAGCAACCCCGCGCCGGGCGGGCAGGTCGCGGCAGAATTCTTCCGCACTGGCTCCGGCACGGGCGCAGACGAAATAGGTCCCCTCGCATTCGAAGGGATCGAGACCCGCCTCGACCAGAGCCGTGGCGATCCGGTCCCGTTTGCCGCGCAACGCCTCGCGTAACGCCTCAACCCAGGCTTGCTCGTGGCGCAAGCCATGCTCAACGGCCACCTGGAATGGGGCGCCGCTGGCGAAGGTGAGGAATTGCTTGGCGGCGAGCACCGCATCCGCCAGCGGCGGAGCGGCCAGGGCCCACCCGACCTTCCAACCCGTGACGTTGAAGGTCTTGGCCGCGCTGGATACCGTGACGACGCGCCCCTGAGCGCCGGGCAGGCTGGCGAGCGGAACGTGCGCGGCGTCGAAGACGAGGCGTTCGTAGACCTCGTCCGCGAGCACGAGAAGGTCGCGTTCGGCGGCGAGGGTGACCACGCCGAGCAACTCGTCGGCCGTGAAGACGGTGCCAGTAGGGTTGTGGGGCGAGTTGATCACGATCATGGCGGTGCGCGAGGTCACCGCGGCACGCAGAGCGTCGAGGTCGAGACGGAAGCCCTTGCCGTTGCCGTCGGGGACGAGGGAGACGCTCACCCGGCGAGCCCCCGCCAAGGCGACCGCAGCGGCGTACGCGTCGTAATAGGGCTCGACGAGGATCACCTCACTGCCTGGCTCGACGAGCCCGAGCATGGCCGCAGAGATCGCCTCGGTCGCCCCCGTGGTCACTACGGCCTCCGTCTCAGGATCATGGATGATGCCGTATCGCCTTCTTCGATCCTCGCAGATGGCCTCGCGCAGCCCTGAAAATCCGCGGCCCGGGGGATACTGGTTGATGCCCGCCCGGATCGCGTCGCACGCGGCTTGGAGCATACCTGGCGGGCCGTCCCAATCCGGGAAGCCCTGCCCAAGATTGACGGCCTCGTGGCGTGCGGCGAGTTGGGTCATCTCCGCGAAGATCGTGGCCCCAAACCCTCGCAGCCGTTGCGTCGTCACGACTCGTCCAGACCCAGAGCGCGGTTGTGCGCCGAGACGAACGAGGTGCAGCGATCACGCAACTTCGACAGGGAACCTCCCTCGAAGACGTCGCCGAGCAGGGTGATGTCGACGCATACGGCTGGGGCCCCGGCGGTAAACCACTCCCCAGCCGCGTAGGCGCCGACCCCGCCCGAGGGGATCACCCGGTCGATCAGCCCGATGCTGGCCAGGCGGGCGGCCATAGTGTGCCCCACGACATCGGCCGGGTAGAGCAGGGCGTATGCGCCGGGCGTATTCACGACCTCGCGCACCTCCGTTGGAGTCATGGCAGCGAGACAGTAGGGCAGCCCGTGAGTCTCAGCCGCAGCTCCCACCGCCTTGTCCGCGGTATCGGCCATCAGGAACCCCGCCCCGGCCCGCGCGGCGTGGGCGACGTCGTCGACGGTGGCGGCCCCGGCCATCCCGAACCGGGCGCGGGCACCAAACACGGCCATGACGTCGGGGAACGCCTCCGCCCCTACGGGGAGCGTGAACGTGGCCAGACCCATCTGAATGAGCACCTCGACGACACCCACGTAGTCGTCGATGGGGGCATCGGGCAGGGACACAATGAGGCCGCGGGGCTGTCCAAGAGGCATGGGGCTATCTTGCCCCAGACAAGGGCGTCCGCCTATCGAGATCGAGGATCGTTGGTCACGCCTGGGAGGGCGATGCCGGACGTGTCGCGCGTCGTCGAGGGATCGACACCACGAGCGCTTCGCTCCGTCCCCGATGGCCCGATGCCGGCTCGGCCCTTCACCGTGGCAAGGCGACACGTTTCTCGCCCGTCCACGCTCGGGTCGGTGGGTAGAGTGAGCGGGTGCCCACACGACGAGTCCCAGCCGAGATCTGGGTTCTGGTTGCGTCTTCCTTCCTCATCGCCCTGGGGTACGGCATCGTGGCTCCCGTCCTGCCACAGTTCGCCCGGTCCTTCGACGTGGGATTCTTCGCCGCATCAGCCATCGTTTCGGCGTTCGCCCTGGCCAGGCTGGCCTTCGCTCCCGCTGGCGGGTCGCTCATCGCCCGCTTCGGCGAACGGCGGGTCTACCTCATCGGGCTCGTCATCGTCGCCATCTCCAGCCTGATCAGCGGCCTGGCACCCAACTATCTCACGCTGCTGATCGTGCGCGGGCTAGGAGGCATCGGGTCGGTCATGTTCACCGTCTCCTCCATGGGTCTGCTGGTACGCCTGGCCCCGCCGGAACAGCGCGGCCGGACCTCGTCGCTGTATGCCACGTCGTTCCTGGTGGGCAACATCGCGGGCCCCATCCTCGGTTCCTCGCTCCAGGCGTTCGGGATGCGCGCGCCCTTCTTCATCTACGCGGCAATGGTGTTCCTCGCCACCTTGGTGGTGACCGTCTTCCTCCGCGGCGAGGCTGGGCATCCCACATCCCGCGGCGACGAGAAACCCAAGCTGAGTCTGCGCGAGGCCCTGACCATGCCCGGGTTCCGGGTGCTGCTCATCTCAGGTTTCGCCAGCGGCTGGGCCAACTTCGGGGTGCGGATCGCGCTGATCCCGCTCATGGCTGGGGCCATCGCCAGCATCGGGGAGGGTGCCGCTGGCGTCGCACTCACCCTCTTCGCACTCGGCAATGCCGTGGCGCAGCAGTTCAGCGGCCGCCTCACCGACCGGCACGGGCGCCGGCCATTCCTGGTGATCGGCTTGGGCCTATCGGCCCTGGCAACCGTGGGATTCGGGTGGGCCACCAACCCGTGGATCTTCCACGGCCTCTCGGTGCTCGCGGGCGTCGGGGCCGCCTTCTTCGTGCCCGCCGCGCAGGCCCTGTTGGCGGACCTGATCGGTAACCAGCGTTCGGGCGGGCAGGCACTATCGGCCTACTCCATGTCGATGGATCTGGGATCCATCACCGGCACCCTGCTGGCTGGCGCCATCGCCGACGCCCTGGGATTCGGATGGGCGTTCGCCGTCACGGCCGCGGTGCTCGCCGCGGCCGCGGTGCCCTGGCTTTTCGTGCGGATGGGCCGATGATCGCGGCGGTCGTCTATCACCCGGGCAAGGCCCGGATCGAGCGAGTCCGCCAGCTCATTGAGCAGGAGGCAGTGCGGCGCGGCTGGCGCACCCTGTGGCTCCCCACGTCGCCGGAGGACGCGGGAGTGGCCGCGGCCCGCACAGCGCTCGACGCGGGAGCCCGGATGGTGCTCGCAGCCGGTGGCGACGGCACGGTCCGCACCGTGTGCGGGGAACTCGCCGGCTCGGACGTGCCCGTGGCGCTGCTGCCCGCCGGCACAGGCAATCTGCTCGTGCGCAACCTGGGGTTGCCGATGACCATGGCCCGCGCGGCACGCCGCGCCCTCTCTGGCGCCGCGCACCCCATCGACCTCATCCGCTTCCGCAGCGACGCGGGGAACGGCTACGCGGCGGTGATGACCGGAGTGGGATCCGACGCCGCCGTGCTGAGCGACACCAGCGAGCGACTCAAGGGCCTCATCGGCCCGGCCGCCTACGTGGTGGCGGGCGCCCGGCACCTCGCCCCGGTGCCGGTGCCCACCGTCGTCCGCGTCGACGGCGGCGCGCCCGAGCGTCACTTCGCCTCCCTGGTCGAGGTGGGCAACGTCGGCGCTCTTCACCGCGGCATTCGCCTACTGCCCGCCGCGGACGCCTGCGATGGGCTGCTTGACGTGCTCATCGCCTCGCCACTCGGCCCACTCGGCGTCGCACGTCTCGCGGGGAAAGTACTGCTGCGCACCCGCGAAGGCAGACGGATGCGGAGGCACCAGGCGCGCCGCGTGGAACTCGAACTAGAGACGCCGCGCCCGTTCCAGGTGGACGGCGATGTGCTGGGCGACGTGACCCGCGTCGAGTTCGAGGTCCTCCCCCACGCCGTCTCGGTGATGCTGTAGACGTCCACGGACGCCGATACCCTTGGCTCGTGCTTGGATACTTCGGCCCCGCGGGAACCTTCACCCATCAGGCGTTGCTCACCGTCAGCAACGAAGAGGCGATCGCGTTCGGCAGTGTCCGTGAGGCGCTCGACGCCGTGCGCGATGGTGCCGTCGACGGCGCCATCGTGCCCATTGAGAACTCCGTGGAGGGAGGGGTCTCCGCTACCCTCGATGAATTGATCGCGGGGAGACCGTTGACTATCCGCGCCGAGATCGTCATCCCCGTCGAATTCGGGCTCTACGCCCGTCCTGGCACGCCCCTCGACGAGGTGCGCGAGGTGCTCACGCATGGGCATGCCGCCGCGCAGTGCCGCGACTGGCTGTCCATCATGACCCCGGACGCCACCGTCACGGAGGCAGGCTCCACCGCCGGCGCGGCCGCCGAGGTGTCGCGTCCGGATTCCCGCTACGACGCGGCCGTATGCGCCCGCGTGGCCGGTGAACTGTACGGCCTGACGGAACTCGCCTACCGCATCGAGGACAACCCGGGCGCCGTCACCCGCTTCGTCGAGGTTGGCCGCGCCGGCGGCGTCGGCCCCCGCACGGGCGCCGACAAGTCCACCCTCGTGGCCTATATGCGCGTCGATCGCGCCGGGGCCTTGCTTGAGATCTTGGAACAGTTCGCCGTGCGGGGGGTCAACATGACCCGCATCGAGTCACGACCGACGAAGACAACGCTGGGTTCCTACTGTTTCTCCATCGACGTGGAAGGGCACCTGCACGACAAGCGTGTGGCCGAGGCCTTGGAAGGGCTGCACCGTATCTGCCCCCAGGTCTACTTCCTAGGCTCCTATCCCCGCGCGGACATGACCCGCCCCGAGGTGAGCGAGGGGTTCAGCGATGAGGAGTTCGATGCCGCGGCAGCCTGGGTCGCCGGCCTCGCTGGATAGCGAGGCCGTGGGCGAAGGCACAGTGGCATCTAGGAGACACGACACTAGGCCGCGAGGCGGGCATGGAAGTCGGCCACGTGGCGGCGCAGTAACACATGGGCCCGCTGCTCATCATCCGCCGCCACGTCGATGAGCAAATAGATCGGGCCCCAGAGCTGGAGGCCCCATAACTCCGCCTCCGTCTCGTCGATACCCGCCTGCCGGAGCGCATCGGTGAGCAGCCCCAATGGGAAGTTGGCGCACCGATCCCGCAGCAACTGACCCACCCCTGGGTCCTGGTTCTGCGCCACCACCAGCAGCCTGCGCAACGCGATGGCCGCCGGATTCTTGCGGAAGAAGGCCAGCACCGTCTCTGCCAGGAACTCCAGCCGGACGAGCGAGGCGTCTCCCGGGGACTTCGCCAGGCTGTCTCGCAGCCGGGCGGACTCCCTGTCGAAGTCCTGCGTCGTGCGAGCAAGAAGGGCATCCCAGAGGGCCTGCTTGCTCGCGAAATGCTTGTAGACCGAACTCTCCCGCACGCCGACCGCGCTGGCGAGGTCCCGGATCGAGGTCCCCCCATAGCCTCGCTCGCCAAACTGCTCGAGCGCGACGTCCAGAAGCCGCGCTCGCGTATTGGCACCCTTCATCTCATGCTCCTTCTGTGCGGGTCCAAGATAGCCCCTAATAGGCCATTGACAAGCGATTTCACAATCCATCTCACTGGGTGAGGCGTCGTGCGAGACCTCGCCCGGGGGCCTTATAGTCGGTTGTGGGCCCGCGACGCAAACCCGCCGCCTGCCCGGCCTGAGTAGGAACTGACCCCCCTGAGCGCATAGAGTCCGAGAAACACTCGGCAACGGCGATCCACCAGTGAAAGGGGCAGACCATGCAGGTAGCGGACCGCGCCGCCATGGAGCAGGCCACCACAGCGCTCGAGGCCCGGCACCACGAGATACACACACTACAGACCGAACTCCAAAGCAGCGTGCTGGAGTTGACCGCCACGTGGTCCGGGGACACATCTCGCGCCTTTCAGGCTGGGTACAGCAAGTTCGACGACGAGTTTGAGTTGGTCAAGGAGGGACTGGAACGAGTCCAAGCCCTCCTAGGGCAGAGCCTACGCCCCTATCACGACACGAATCCGGTGGGGGCGTGATGGACGAGAGGATGGACCCAACCGACGTCGGTATCGCGACGCTCGTTGCCGCCAACCGTAGGCTCGGCGAAATCCTGGACGCCCTCAAGGAGGACCTCCTCCCGTCCCTTGAGGATTGGGACGACAACGCCAGGATCGCCTACCTCGCCGAGGTCCAGGCATGGGACCGCTCGGCACGGCGCCAACGCGAGATCCTCGGCCAGATGCCTCGCATGATGGCCGCCGCGGAGCACCGCTCCTCGTCCCGCACCCCCGCTTGGGCGTAAGAGCTACTTCAGTAGCCGCGACAGGCGCCGGTCGGCCAGGGTTCGCCCGCCGGTCTGGCAGGTCGGGCAGTATTGCAACGACGAGTCGTTGAAGCTCACCTCGGCCACCGTCGTGCCGCACACGGGGCAGGGCTGACCAGTGCGTCCATGGACACGCATCCCGGCACGCTTGGCGTCCTTGAGGTGCGCAATGGGCCGCCCCATGGCCGCCGCGACCGCGCCACCAAGCACCTCGCGGATGTGCCCATATAGCCCGGCGACGGCTTCGGGGGCTAGAGCGTCGGCGGGATGGAAGGGGCTGAGTTGGGCCGCATGCAGAATCTCGTCGCTGTAGGCATTTCCGATTCCCGCCAAGAGTCTCTGGTCTCGCAGCACACCCTTGAGTTGGGCGCGCCCGGCCCGCCGCAGCACGATCGCCAAGTCGTCGACGGTGAACGATTCGGCCAGCGGGTCCGGCCCGAGTGCCGCCACCCCAGGCACGTCCTCGGGGTTGCCCACCAGATAGATGGCGAGGTGCTTCTGGGTTCCGGCCTCGGTGATGCTGAACCCGGCCCCATCGTCGAGGACGAGCCTCAGCGCCACACCGGACCTGCCTGGCCGGGCCGGGGTCGTGGGCACGTTGTCGTGCCAGAGAATCCACCCCGCCCGGGCTAGATGAACGACGAGGTGGAGCCCTTGGGCGGCGACATCGAGAAACTTGCCATGGCGCGTCACTTTGTCGATCTCTAGGCCCGTGAGCGCCTCCAGCGGCGGTTGGTAGGTCTTGAGGGCTGAGAACGACGCGAGTTGACCGGCGACAATCACCCGCCCGCGAGCACGTTCATCGAGGGCATGGGTCAAGGCGGCCACCTCAGGCAGTTCAGGCATACACACTCCTCAGCCGCAGCAGGGCGCTGGGGTCGCGACGAACGCTCTCCCACAGGGTCAGCAACCGCGCCCCGCTCAGCATTCCCCGGTCAGGCCAGGAAACATGCGGCAACAGCAGGGCCGATCCGAGTCGTTCCAGATAGCGCGAGCGAGGCACCTCGTAGGCGCCAAGGCTGGCAAGGTGGTCGGTGAGCCACTGCACGTCGAGCAGCGCCACTTGGCTGTCGAGCAACTCCAGTTCGAGCCGGATGAGCGCCACCTTCGACGCGTCGCGGCCCAGACGGGCGTCGTGGAACATCGACTCTCCGGCGAACAGGCCCCCCACATGGACGCCGTACAGTCCTCCGACGAGGCGCCCCTCGTCGTCCCAGGTCTCCACGGAGTGAACCCAGCCGGCCTCGTGCAGCAGCGCGAAGACGGTGCGTATGCGATCGTCGATCCATCCGTGGGGACGCGACCTATCGGCACAGCGTTCGATGACCTCATCGAACGCGGCGTCGACGGTGGTGCGGTAGCGGCGCGCCATCTTGCGCAGCGAACGGGTGACGTGGAGGCCGCCGACGGGCAGCAGGCCGCGCTCCATGGGCGACCACCACCCCATCTCTCCCCCAGGTTTCAGGGGCATGGGGAACACCCCGCAACTGTAGGCCTCAAGCGCCACGCGGGCGTCGAACTCGTCTGAATAGCCGATGAGGTCTTGGCTCGGCCACTGCGACGGCGGGCCAAACAACATGGGCAGCATTGCCCCAGTCTGGCACCATCGCAGGGCTTGTGGGGTGTCATTGGCCAGGTTCGTCCACGCCGTTGCGAGGTGCGAGCCGGGTCAGGCTCAGGGACGTTTCCGGGACGGGCCGGGTACCCACTGCTTGACCGGGTATGTCACCCTTATTGCCGGAAGGGAAGCGCACATGACCGAGCCCAATAACGTGGTGGCCGTAACCGAGGGAGTCACCGCCGATGTCTTCCATGAGATCTTGACCCTGGCGATCGACGGCAAGGGCAAGTTACCCGGAGCCAAACACGCCGCCAAGCAGTTGCTGCGCCAGCACGGCGATACCGAGTCCGCGATCACCCGCATGATCACCAACCACATCGCGATGGCCTCTGGGCAGGGATTCGCCACCAACTGGGGCGGTTTCCTCGTCTCGCTGGTCACGATCCCAGCCAATGTGGCCGCCGCGAGTTTCCTGCAGGCCCGTCTCGTGTCGGGCATCGCGCACCTGCGCGGCTACGAACTGAACGATCCACGGGTACGCACGGCCATCCTCATGGTGATGCTTGGCCCCAGCGGCAACGCGTCGCTCGTGTCGAAGGGCGTGCTCCCGTCGTCGCCCATGGTGGTGGCCACGGCTCCCGTTTTCGACGCCCGCCTCGACGGCCAGGTCTCCAAGGCGTTGCTGGACCGCGCCCTCAATCAGGTGACCGGTAAGCGGCTCGGCGTGTGGCTGGCGAAACGCGTGCCGCTGGTGGGCGGTGGCGTCGGCGCCGCAGTGGACGGCTGGTCGACTCACCAGATCGCCCAGCACGCGCTGAATGAGTTCCCCAGCAGGCGGCCCAAGCTGGCCTCTCCCCACGTGGAACGGGTCGATTGATCGTCTGAGCTTAGACGCATATACGGTTGGCGCATGGCCAAGCTACGTCGCATTCTCACTGTCGCGCTGATCGTGCCGCTCCTGTTGTGCATGGCCTCGTGTGCGCGCATCAAACAAGAGATCAAAATCGAAAGTGTCGACAAGATGACGGCGGTCCTCGACATCGGCGTCGAGAAGGAAACCGCGCAGAGGTTGGGCCTCGACGGCAAGATGCTCTGCGACCGCCTTTCGTCGTCGGAGATTCAAGACGGTGAGCTCAAGTCCGACTCCTATGAGGAGGGCGAGTACATCGGCTGCAGGACCACTGCGAGCGGCTCTATCGATGGCTCGGACGTCATCAGCTTCGACGAGACGACCAAGGAGTGGACGTTCCAGACCAAGTCTTCCGACTCCGACAGCACGACCTACGGCGCCTCCTCCATCAATGAGATGGAGGTGAAGGTGACCTTCCCGGGCAAGGTACTCAGCGCGTCGGGAAGCGGAAAGATCTCGGGCAACACCGTGACCTGGACCGACCCCAATGACCTGTTCAGCGAGGAAGGCCTCAAGGCAACGGCGAGCAACACTCCCGACCTGCTGTGGCTATGGATCGTGCTTGGCGTCGTCGTGCTGGCGGGCGCGGGCGTGGCGGTCTTCTTCGTGATGAAAAAGTCCAACAAGCAGGGCCCCGGCCAGCCGATGCCGGGCCAGGGAGGCCCATACGGCCAGCCGCCATTCCCGGGGCAAGGGCCCGGCGGCCAGTTCCCCGGACAGCCCCAACCGTTCCCCGGCCAGGGCCAGCCCGGACAGTACCCGGGCCAGGGAGGCTCAGCCCAGCAGTACCCAGGCCCTTCCCAGCAGTACCCAGGTCAGCAGTACCCGGGCCCATCCCAGCAGTACCCAGGCCCTTCCCAGCAGTACCCGGGCCAGGGAGGCCAGCCCGGCCCAGGGCAGTACCCAGGCCCAGGCCAGCAGTACCCAGGACAACGGCCCTTCCCCGGGTAGCGCCGAGGGCCGACAGAGTCAACCCGCTGGTCGAGCCACGAACCCTGAGACCTTGGTAGGCGTCGTCGTAGGCATCGTCGCCCAGATCCCGACACGCCTCGCTTCGTCTCTCACGAGGCTCGACCAGCGAGCATTCTCAGTAGTCGCGGGGAACACGGCCGGTGATGAGGCACGTCACCTCGTAGGTGATGGTGCCCATCAGCTCGGCCAATTCGGAGACGGGGATGTGCTCGTCACCGTCGCGGCCTAGCAGCACCACCTCGTCGCCCACCTGGACATCTGTGGGTTCGGGGCCGAGGTCGATCATGGTCTGATCCATGCACACCCTCCCCGCGATGGGGTAGGAACGGCCCCGCACCAGCATCCGGCCGCGTGACGACAGCAGCCGCGAATAGCCGTCGCCGTAACCGACTCCCACCGTCGCGATCCAAGTGTCTTGAGGGGCCTCCCAGGTGCGGCCATAGCCCACCGTCTCCCCCGCCGAGATTCGCTTCACGAAAAGCACCCGGGAAGTCCAGCGCTGCACTTCCTGCAACGGGCGGGAGCGTGGCGTCGTGGGGTCGGGATAGGAGCCGTAGATCATGATGCCGGGGCGGATCATGGTGGTCCGTCCCAGGTCGTGGCCCAGCACGGCACCGGAATTGCCGGCGTGGATCAGTTCGACGGGGCCCACTGCGGCTTCGACGGCTCCAACCGCCTCCTCAAAGGTGGCGAACTGTCCGCGGGTGAAGTCCTCACCGGCGGGGGTGTCACTGATGGGCAGGTGCGTAAACATGCCGCCCAGGCGAAGGTTGGGGCTGTCGGCGATGTGCCGTGCCAGGTCGACCGCGTCCCGGGGAGCCGCACCGACGCGGCGCATCCCAGTGTCGACCTTGAGATGGACATCGAGTGTCGTGCCCGCCGACGCCGCGGCCCGTTGAGCGGCGGCAATGGCCTCTGGCTCCCCGACGGAGACGGTCACATCGGCGGCGATGGCCTCAGGTAGGTCGTCGGGCAGCGTCGGGGTAAATTTGAGGATGGGCAATGACACGCCCGCATCGCGGAGGCGAACCGCCTCGGCGGTGAGCGAGACCCCGAGCCAGTCCGCCGAACCGCGGGCCTCTATGGCTTGGGCCACTGGAACGAGGCCGTGGCCGTACGCATCGGCCTTGACCGCGGCCAGCACCGCGCGTCCACCGCCCAGATCGCGGGCGGCAAGCAGGTTGGCATGTATGGCATCGAGATCGACGTGGAGTCGTGTAGGTACAGGCATGGGCCCTATTTTCCTCCCCGGCCCCCGAGACTGGACGCCGGCTCCGCTCTGGACTGCGAAAGTGGCAGACTGTGCAACATGTCTAACCAACAGTGGAACGCGCAGGGATCGAGTGAGTGGGCCCCGCAGCCGCAGGGAAGCTCCAACGAGTGGGGGGCGCAGGGTTCCCAGGAGTGGGGCCAGCAGCCAGCCCAACAGGAGTGGGGCCAGGCCCAACCGTCAAGCTCCGCCCAGGACTGGAATCAGGCCGCTCCCGCCCAGGACTGGAATCAGGCCG
>JBHADA010000188.1:0-23851 GCA_041854805.1 Arachnia sp. | reverse complement strand
GCGGAACCGTCTCGGGACCCTTCGATGCCGACGCCATCTACACCCTGCACCTGAGGCTGACTACGGATTTCCCGATCTACCCAGGAAGCGAGTTCCCGAATACGGCTATGGTCAACGGCGAGGCCGTCGAGCGGATTGCGACGCGCGAAGCCACCGGCGGCGGTACTGGTTCGGGCGACACCGTTGGCCATATCGAGGTGGTCAAGAAGGTTTCGGGGGGAGACGTGCCAGATGACACGGTGTTCCCGCTGAAGTATTCCTACTCCCAGGGCGGTAAGGACTATTCCGGAACATTGGAGGTCAAGGCCGACGGCACGCCAGCGGTGCTGCGCAACGTGTTGGATGGCACCCAGGTCACGTTGACGGAGGAACTGCCGACTGTTGCGAACACCAACTTTGGTGATCCGGTCTTCTCGGGCGATGGCGTCGCTGATGGTGGTGCGGATTCCAAGAGCGCTACCGTCACGGTCGTGGGCACCAAGAGGTTGGCGGTGGTCCTGACAAACCCGGTTCAAGAGACGCCGAAGGTGGTGCCCGTGTCGCCGGCCATCAAGGCGGGTGTGTGTTCCGCAGGCTCGGTTACCCCGTCGGATCCGACGGTGACCAAGCCCGTCACCGAAGGGATCACCTACTCGGATCCGGTGCTGACTCCGCAGGCCGGCAGCAATGTGGTCAAGGTCACGATGACCGCGACGGCGGACAGCGGTAAGCGGATCGACGCCGACAATCTGCCCGATGGCTGGACGATGAACCAGGATGGCACGGCTACCTTTAATGGTGAGGTGACTCAACCCGAGTGTGAGCCGACCGTTGTGGTGCCGGTGAGCCCGGTGATTACGTTGGGCGTGTGTGCGCCGGGGGCGACGCAGCCGACTGATCCCAAGGTGGAGTTTCCTGCTACGGAGGGCATTACCTATAGCGAGGAGACCCAGAACGTCGAGAATGGCAAGCTGACGGTGACGCGTAAGGCGACTCCGAATGCTGGGTACAAGCTCGGTGATCTGCCTGAAGGGTGGACGCTGAACTCTGACGGGTCTGCGAGCTTTGAGGTGGTCAAGGACCAGCCGAAGTGTGATACGCCTGTGGTGCCGGTGGTGCCGAAGGTCGCTCCGGGTGTGTGTAAGGCGGGGTCGACGACTCCTACGGATCCGACGGTGACGTTGTCTAGCACTGAGGGTGTTGAGTATGGCTCTCCTGAGATCACCTCGGAGGGGTCGAAGGCCACGGTGAAGGTGGTTGCCACTGCGAAGGATGGCTTCGTGTTCAAGCGGGATGCTCTGCCTGAGGGGTGGACGCTTAGCGATGATGCGAAGACTGCGACGTTCGTTAAGGTGGTGGATCAGCCGAAGTGTGATACGCCGGTGGTGCCGGTGTCTCCGACGATCAATGCTGGGGTGTGTAAGGCGGGGTCGACGACTCCGTCGGAGCCGACGGTGGATGTGCCTACTACGGCGAACGTCGTTTATGAGGGCCTTGATGTGAAGGTCGAGAATGCGACGGTGAAGGTTGCCTTGACTGCTAAGGCTGCGGCTGGTTACAAGTTCGACACTTCGGCGTTGCCTGAGGGTTGGACGTCGGCGGATGGGTTCACCGCTACTTATTCGGGCGAGGTGAAGCAGCCTTCGTGTGAGGAGCCAGTTGTTGTTCCAGTGGCGCCGATGGTCGATCCGGGCGTGTGCAAGCCTGGAGCGACGACTCCGACGGAGCCGAAGGTGAGCATGCCTACCACGGCGGGCGTGACCTACGGGAAGCCTCAGGTGAAGGTCGACTCTGGCCTAGTCAAGGTCACCGTGACCGCGACGCCCGCCAAGGGCAAGAAGTTTGACAAGGCTTCGTTGCCTTCGGGCTGGACGCTGAACTCTGACGGTACGGCGACCTACTCGGGCGAGGTGAAGCAGCCTTCGTGCGTTGTGCCGGTTACTCCGGTGGATCCGGGGATCGTGCCTGGGGTGTGTAGGCCCGGATCGGAGTCTCCGACGCCGCCTACCGTGACGACGCCTCGGGTGCCTGGCCTGGTCTACGGCAAGCCGAAGATCACTGAGAACAACGGCAAGGTGAGCATCACCGTCACGGTCACGCCGGAAGCTGGACGCAAGATCGGTGGCCTCAAGGGCGGCTGGACGCTGAACGCGGATGGTACGGCCACGTACACCTACGTGGGCAAGACCCCTGCTTGTGTCAAGCCTGGCCTGCCCAAGACGGGTGACTAACGGCCGATGAGTGACTGGGGCCCGGACGTGCGTAAGCGTCCGGGCCCCTCGTCGTTGATAGAGGTTTGCACACCCAGGTAGGCCCTCGCGGCGCGGTGGCCGATCTCCGCCGATGCCGCCAAGCGGCTCAGGGTTGTCGAGCCGTGTGCAAGGCAGCGGCGAACGCCAAGGCCCCGAGGGCTTTCGGGCAGGCAGGACGAGCAATGTTCGGCGGCGTGGTGCACCAATTGCTCGTCTGCACCATCGACTCGGCCAGCAGGGTGCTCGCTTGAGCCTACTGACGCCAAGGGACAGGGGCGCGGCTGACGCATAATGCAGGCGTGAGCGGCGAGTTGTGGAATGCGAACATCCACTACGACACGCTGCTGGCCATGCTTGCCTCTCCAGATGACCGGGTTCTGGATGTTGGCTGCGGAGACGGATTCCTCAGCGCGAAGCTTGCCGAGGCTGGCTGCCAGGTCGTGGCCCTCGATGCCGATGCCGAGGTCCTCGAACGGGCTAAACAACGCTGGCCCGAGTCCCAGATCGACTGGCTCCACGCCGACCTGATGACGGCCGAGCTCCCACTGGACAGCTTCGACGTCGTGCTGTCCAACGCCGCTCTTCACCATCTTCCAGACCTTGGCGAGGCGCTGACCCGCATGTCCGCGCTCGTGCGCCCGGGCGGGCGGCTCGGCATCGTCGGTTTTGCCCGGAACGGGCTGTGGGACTGGCCGATGTCGCTCGTCGGTGTGGTCTTGCTGCGAGTCAACATCTGGGTGCGTGGCAAATGGGAACATACGGCACCGATCGCAGACCCGACGCTCACCTACGGTGAGACGAAGCGCATCGTCAAAGCCGTCTGGCCGGGCTGTGCCTTCCAGCGTCTGTGGCTCGGCCGATTCCACCTCACTTGGACGAAGCCTGCCAAGGACTGAAGATAGGCCCTGCCGGTGGTCGAGCCCTGGTGGGCGTACTTCTTGGAAGGCAAGCGGCGGGATTCCTTCGAAGGAACGTCCCCAGGCGGTACGGCTTATGCCGGATGCGGCTGCCGGATGTGGGGCTGGCTGGTAGTTTCTTCCCGTGGAAGGGAGTCCTCGTGACCACTGACAACGACCTTGCCCCAGTGGCCGCCGTTGTGGTGCTCGCCGCAGGTGGCGGCACCCGGATGAAATCGGCCAAGTCGAAGCTGCTGCACGAGGTGGCAGGCAAGCCGATGCTGAGCTACGCCGTCTCCGCGGCTGCCGCGCTGGATCCGCACCATCTCGTCGTGGTGGTTGGCCACCAGCGCGAACAGGTGATCGAACACCTCGACAGCCTGTCGCAGACGGTGACCACGGCCGTGCAGGACGAACTCAACGGCACCGGACACGCCGTCGCCTGCGGCCTCGCCGGGCTGCCGAGCCTCGAAGGCGACGTGGTGGTCACCTACGCCGACGTTCCCATGCTCACCGGCGACACGCTGCGCCAGCTCGTGGCCGTGCACCGGGCCCAGAACAACTCAGTCACGGTGATGACGGCCCGCGTCGACGACCCCACCGGGTACGGACGCATCATCCGCGAGGGAGACAAGGTCACCGGCATCGTCGAGCACCGCGACGCATCCGCCGACCAACGCGCCATTGACGAGATCAACTCCGGGATCTACGTGTTCGCCTCCTCGACCCTGCGCGACGGCCTCGCGTCGCTGACCACCGATAACGCGCAGGGCGAGCAGTACCTCACCGATGTGGTCACCTTCGCCAACTCCCGCGGTGAGCGTGTGGGTGCCCACCTCATCGATGACGTGTGGCAGACGGAGGGCGTCAACGACCGGGTGCAACTGGCCCGCATGAATCAGGAGATGAACCGTCGCATCCGCGACGCCTGGATGCTGCGCGGCGTCACCATGATCGACCCGAACTCCACCTGGATCGACGTGGATGTGGACCTCGCTCAAGACGTCACCCTGCATCCCGGGGTGATCCTCCAAGGCGCCACCACAGTCGGAGAGGGGGCCATCGTCGGGCCAGATACCACCCTCATGGATGTGGAGGTGGGGGCAGGCGCAGAGGTGGTGCGCACCCACGGCTCGTTCGCCGTCATCGGCGAGGGAGCCCAGGTGGGACCTTTCGCCTGCCTGAGGCCTGGAACGGTCCTGGGCAAGAACGGCAAGATCGGCACCTTCGTGGAGACGAAGAATGCCGACATGGGCAGCGACGTGCTCATCTCTCACCTAGCCTATGTGGGCGACGCGGTCGTTGACGAGGGAACCACGGTGGGGGCGGGCGTCATCTTCGCCAACAACGACGGCGTGGCCAAGCGCACCTCCCATGTCGGGCGGCACTCGTTCGTGGGCTCCAACTCGGTACTAGTCGCCCCAGTCGACGTGGGCGACGGCGCCCTCATCGCGGCTGGTTCCGCGATCACCACGGATGTGCCCGCGGGGGCCCTCGGCACGGGACGCGCTCCCCAGCACAACGTCGAAGATTGGGTGGGCAAGGCGCGGCCGGGATCGCCACAGGCATCGGCGGCAGCGAATAGTGATGGCGTCGTGCACCCAGCGGTCATCGAGTCTCGAGAGAAGAAGGCCTGAGCCATGTCGCAGATCGCGAAGAACGACAAGACCCTCATGCTGTTCAGCGGCAGGGCCTTCCCGGAGTTGGCGCAGGAGATCGCCGAGTTGATGGGGGAGTCCCTGGTGCCTACCCGGGCGCTCACCTATGCCAACTCGGAGATCTACGTGCGCTTCGAGGAATCGGTGCGCGGCTGCGACGCGTTCGTCATCCAGTCCCACACCGCGCCCGTCAATGAGTGGCTCATGGAACAACTCATCATGGTGGACGCACTCAAGCGGGCCTCCGCGAAACGCATCACCGTGGTCGCCCCGTTCTATCCCTATGCACGGCAAGACAAGAAGCACCTAGGGCGCGAGCCCATCTCTGCCCGCCTTGTGGCCGACATGTACAAGGCGGCAGGGGCGGACCGGATCATGTCGGTGGATCTCCACGCCGCTCAGGTGCAGGGCTTCTTCGACGGCCCAGTGGATCACCTGTGGGGGCTGCCGGTGCTGTCCGCCTACGTCAAGGAGAAGTACTCCACCGACGAGATGACCATCGTCTCGCCAGACGCAGGGCGAGTCCGCCTCGCCGACATGTGGAGCGATCAGCTCGACTGCCCGCTCGCGATCATCCACAAGCGCCGCGACCCGAGCAAGGCCAACACCGTCGCGGTACACGAGGTGGTGGGCGACGTTGAGGGACGCACCTGCCTGCTCGTCGACGACATGATCGACACGGCGGGCACGATCGCCCAAGCGGCGGAGGCTCTGCTGGAACGCGGCGCCGAGAGGGTGATCGCCGCGGCGACGCATCCCATCTTTTCCGGCCCAGCGTCGGCCCGGCTCAATGCTTGCGGCATGGAGGAGATCATCGTCACCAACACGTTGCCCATCCGCACCCCCGAGCCCATCGAGAACCTGACGGTGCTGTCGATCGCGCCGCTGATCGCCAAGGCAATCAAGGCGGTGTTCCTCGACGGCTCGGTCACTTCACTGTTCGGTGGCCAGGCGTAGGGCCCTGCTGTTTGGCCGCCGCTCGAAAGGACACATGCACCGGGTCACTGGCTGGGCAAGCTCGCCCAGATGACGGCGGCGTTGAGGGCCAAGATCGCCGCGACCACCGCCCACGCCAGACCAGTCAACCACGGCGGATTGCGGTGTTCGCCCATGGTCTGCCGACGGCTCGTCAGCCACACCAGCGGCACCACGGCGAAAGCGATGCCGAAACTCAGCACCAGTTGCGACTGAACCAGCGCCTCGGTGGGCGGTAACCCGACTGCCAGGATCGTGACGGCGGGAACCAGGGTCAGCAGGCGCCGCAGCGTGGGAGTGAGGCGTGGCGAGACGAGGTCGCGCACCATGCCGGCCCCGGCATCGGTGCCGACGATGGCCGAACCCACGCCGCTAACGAGCAGCCCGATGGCGAACACCGCCGCAGGGATGGAACCCACCGCGGCGCCGATCTCCGCGTGGGCGGCCTCGATGGAGTCCACCTCGGCGCCGCGCAGCCCGGCCGCCGCGAACAGCAGCATGGCGATGTTGACCATGGCCGCGACGCTGAGGGCCAGCGCCACGTCGGCTCGCTGCACGCGCAACAACGCCGCTACCGGCAGGGATGAGCCGCGATGCCTGTCCTTGGCCAGCGCGGCGTGAAGATAGACGGCGTGCGGCATCACTGTGGCGCCCAGCATCGCGGCGGCCAACTGGACGGACTCATCCCCGGCGAACCGGGGCAGCAGCCCGCCCACGACACTGGCCGGTTCGGGCGGCATCCAAGCCAGGCTGGAGAGAAAGCCGAGCGCGATGATCCCCAGCACCCCGGCCAGCAGGGTCTCGAAGACGGCCTCCCCGCGACGCCGTAACCAATGCAGCGCGGCCAGCGACACGACCCCGACGACGATCGCGCCCAGCCACAGGGGTAGTCCGAAGAGCAGGTTGAGCGCGATGGCGCCGCCCACCACCTCAGCCAGGTCAGTGGCGATGGCGACGATGAGCGCCTGCCCGGCGTACACCGGCCGCAGCCAACCGCCGCCGCGCCTGCCGCGGAGGTCCTCCCGCACCAACTCGCTCAGGGAGCGGCCCGTGACCACTCCGAGCTTGGCCGACAGATATTGGATCAGCATCGCCATGAGGCATGCCAACACCAGCGCCCACACCAGCAGATAGCCGTATCCAGCTCCCGCGGACAGGTTCGCCGCCACGTTGCCCGGGTCGACATAGGCCATGGCGGCCACGAACGCGGGCCCCAGCAGGGTCACGGTGCGTCGCATGCCGGAACCTTACGACAGTCGGGAACCCTTGTTGCGCGTCGCTGCCGCATCGGGGTGAACACATGCGTTCCGTAAGGGGATGTCATACCCCGGAGCCAACCCTTCCGGTACCTCAGGTGCAGTCTCAGGCCCTGCGACGGGGGACTTCGCTCCGATTCCTAGTGCCTCGGCGATGTTTAGGGTGGGTGACGATTACTGAAAGGAACGTCATGACCCAATCTCCCGCTCCCGCCTGCGGTGCCCAAAACCTGACCAAGGTGTATCAATCCGGGGAACAGCCCGTGGTGGCGGTCGACGACGTGTCGGTGCACATTGCACGAGGTAGCTTTACCGCCATCATGGGCCCCTCGGGGTCGGGCAAGTCCACCCTCATGCACTGCATGGCCGGCCTCGACCGTCCCACGCGCGGCGCGGTCTTCGTCGGCGGAGCCAACATCGCCGAGATGCCCGAGCGTGAGGTCACCAAGATCCGCCGCGACAAGATTGGCTTCGTCTTCCAGTCGTTTAACCTGCTGCCGACGCTGACCGCTGAGCAAAACATCACGCTCCCGCTCGAACTGGCTGGCCGCCAGCTCGACAAGCCACATTTCCAGCAGGTGGTGGGCAGTCTTGGGCTGGTGGACCGGCTGCGTCATCGGCCCAGCCAGCTCTCGGGCGGTCAGCAGCAGCGTGTGGCTATCGCCCGCGCCCTGGTGACGCGGCCTGAGGTGATCTTCGCCGACGAACCCACCGGAGCCCTCGACTCGAAGACCGGCATCGCACTGCTTGAATATCTTCAGCGCTGCTCGAGGGAGCTTGGCCAGACCATCATCATGGTCACCCACGACCCGAAGGCCGCGGCCTACGCGGATCGTGCGCTGCTGCTCGTCGACGGCCGAATCGTCGACGACATTGCCCGCCCCAGCGCCGATACCGTCCTCGCCAAGCTGGGGGTGCTGAGCTGATGTGGCGCGACGCCTTCAACGAGATCCGGCTTCACCCGGGCCGGTTCGTCGCGACGGTGATGGCCATCGCGATCAGTGTGGGTTTCCTGGCGGCGGTTTCCATCTTCGTCACCACGGAACAAGACTCGTTGTCCAGGGCCAGGACTCTCCCGCTGTCCACCTCGGACATCGAGGTGACGGTTGACAGCCCGGAATCGCCCCTCCAAGACAAGCTGAAGGGCGTGGACGGGGTGGCAGGGGTATATCCACTGGGCTCGCAGGGCACCCTTCCGGTCACCAAGGGCGAGAAATCCGCGTTCGTCACCTTCTATGCGGCCCCGCCGCAGGACTTCCAATGGGCTGAGCTCGCGGAGGGCCATTATCCCTCGAAGGAGAACGAGACCGCGTTGTCCACGGCCGCGCTCCGCGAACTCGGGCTCAAGGTTGGCGACACCATTAAGCCAGAAGGCAGCGACGTTTCCTTCAAGGTCGTGGGCGCGACCAAGGACCCGAAGTCGATGTATGGCACCATCGGCTACCTGGCATCGGGTGCTGAGAGGGTCGCCAGCAGCTACGGCATCCGGGTCGACAAGGACGCCGACGTGAAGACCGTCATGGCGAACCTGACGCGCGACGTTCCTGGGATCGCCGCCAAGGAGGCCAGCCAGGTGCGCCAAGAGAATCTCGACAGCGCCACTGGCGAGTTCAACCTGTTCAAGGGCATGTTGCAGGGATTCGGCGTGGTGGCCCTCCTCGTGGGCTCCATCACCATCGCCAACACCTTCACGATCCTCCTCACCCAGCGTCGCCGCCAGATCGCGCTGCTGCGCGCCGTGGGCGCGTCGACGGGGCAGGTGGCGGGACGCCTGGTGATTGAGGCCTTCCTGCTGGGGCTCCTCGGGTCCCTGGCTGGACTGTTGCTCGGCACAGGCGTGGCCGCCATTGGTGCCTCTTTCACGGGAGGGATCTACTGGGGCCTGAAGTTCCCTGCCGTTGACCTGGTTGTGATCGTAGGCGTGGGGGTTTTCGCCACTGTGGCGTCCGCGGTGCTGCCCAGCATTCGGGCTACCCGGGTCAAGCCCATCGAGGCTTTGCAGGCGGTTCCCACGGAGGTCCAGGCCAGACGCGCGAGCATCGTGCGCATGGTGCTGTGTGTTCTGCTGATCGGGCTGGGCGTTGCGGTGGTGATCGCGAGCAGGCAGATGGAGTTCCCGCTCCTGTGGGCCATTGGCGGTAGCGTGCCCCTCTCCCTGGGGATCCTCTTGGGAGCGCCACTGTACGTGCCGCCGCTGCTGAAGGGGCTAGCGACGCTCTTCGGCTGGCGTCCCACAGCCCGGTTGGCGCTGCTCAATGCCTCACGCAACCCGCGTCGCGCCGCGGCCACCGCCACCGCGCTCATGCTGGCGGTCGGCCTCATCGCCACGCTTCAGGTCTCCATCGCGACGGCCCGCACCTCGGGCTTGGCGGCCATCAACGAGCGGTATCCCGTCGACCTTGCCGTGCAGTACAAGCAGGAGGTTACCGACCAGAACCGAGAGCAGGTCGGAAAGATTAACGGCATCGAACGCGTGACCTCGGTCGCCACCAAGGAGATCACCGTCGACGGTATGGAACTCGTCGTTCGGGACGGGGAGACCCCGGAGAAGGAGGTTGGGCTCAAGCCAACCAATGGTCGCGACGATGTCATCGTCGTTCCCACATGGGTGGAGACCTCTTCACCGGTGCGCATCGGTGGTCGCGAATTGCGGGTCGAGACATCCGAGAACGCGAGCATGGCCCTGGTATCCGCTGACGTCTTCGCCGACATCGACGCACCCAGCGAGGTGAAGCTGCTGTGGCTGAAGATGACCGACCGCAGCTCGGTGGTCGTGCTCAAAAAGGTCGTCGAGACGACCCAGGGAGTCGGCGAGGTTGTCGAGTCGGGTGCCTTCATGGCAAGCCTGCTCACGCAGGTCTTGGACGTGTTGCTCATGGTGTTGACGGCCCTGCTCGGGGTGGCGGTCCTCGTCGCTCTGGTCGGAGTTGGGAACACCCTGGGGTTGTCCGTGCTGGAACGCCAGCGCGAATCCGCTTTGCTGCGGGCGCTGGGCATGCAGCGGCGGCAACTACGGCTGACGCTGCTGATCGAGGCGATGGCCCTAGTCGGTGTCGGCGCCATCATCGGCTTGGCGGCGGGTCTCTTCTTCGGCTGGCTCGGCGCGTCGTCGACGTTGCTCATGATGGCCGAGGGCGAGCGTCCGGACCTGGTGTTCGCCATCGACCCGTGGTGGACGCTTGGGCTCATCGGCGTGTGCCTCGTGGCGGCGTGCCTGGCCTCGGTGTTGCCTGGGCGGAAGGCGGCCAACGCGACGCCCACTGAGGCGCTTGCCGTCGAGTAACGACGGCGCCAGGAAACCTGTTTTCTTGGCGGCGATTGGCTTGGGCAGCCTCGGTGATTGAGCCATGATGGGATGAGGAAGGAATCATCGTGGTAGCCAAGATCACCGAGGCATCGCTCAAGTCGTTCGTGCTCAAACTTGGGGACGATCACCCTCCTATCGAGTTGGGCCGGGCGGACAGAACCATCAACAACCCGGGGGAGGTGCGGCGCCGCTTCTCGCACGTCATCGACTACCTCGCCAGGGTGGAGCTTGAGGTGGACCGCAACGTGCTGGAGTTGCTGACCATCCTGCCCAACGTCAGCGAGGTGGACCGCATCTTCTACCAGGACGTGTGGTACGACCAGGAGATGGCCCACGGATACCTGCTGGACCAGCTTCAGCAGGACCTGGGCATGTCCCCGGCGGAGCCGTTCCAGACCATCCCGGTGAGGATGAAGCTGCTCGGCGCCCTGGCCCACTGGGAACCCATCCACGACATCTCCCGGATGCTCTACTACCTGACCGGTGCGTCCACCGAACGCCAAGCCGTCCTGGCCTATTCGACGCTCATCAAGGAACTCAAGAAGATGGGCGAGCCCGCCATCGCGAATACGATCATCCACCCGATCAAGCAGCAAGAGCCCGGTCATTTCGCGTTCTACCGGATGTCCGCGGAGAAGATGGTGCAAGACCAGGTTCTCAAGCCGTGGCAGGTCTTCGTCGCCAAGCAGCTACGGTCGCGGTCGTTCACCATGGTGGGGGTCGACTACGTCAAGGCATACCAAAAGGATTTCGGTGGCGTGGTGACTGAACTGTCGCTGGATCAGGAACTCGAGGTCTACGCCAAGGAGATCGGGCGTTTGGAGGCCAAACTGTTATGGGCCAATGAGAAGGGAATGGAGTTTCCGCCCTATTTCCTCAAGGCCCTGCGGGAATCGGTGGAGATGTATCGGAGCAACCAAAGCTTTGAGCGCCCCTCGCCCACGCAGTTCGTCTTCTGACGTGAACGTCTTTCCGCCGCGGGTGGAGGCGTCAGTCGGCGCTGTCTGGTGAGGCGGGGTGGGAGACGACGATGTCGTCTGGCGAGCCGGATGACGTGTCGTCTTGGATGGGGCCATCAGGCGCGGGCATGGCCATGGGCGTGGCGGATCGCATGCGCTCGGGCGTCCAGTATTCCTCCGCCCGGTCGGCCTCGGCCCGCGAGACCCGCTTCGCCACCGGCCGCGCCGGGGTGGAGGCGTGGTTGTTGTCGCCGGATGCTGACCCGGAGACCATGGAACCGAGGAAGGCGGAGGCCGCAAGCGCGGCGACCCTGCGAAACAAACCCTTGGCCATAGTCGTCACCCTCCTTCACGCCACCCTAAACCCTGGGAAGGGAACTCCCAAGATGCGTGTCTCAGGGATCCGGGCGTGTCGGCCCTGTCGCGGGACCTCGTCTCTTTGGGAGACGGGATAGCCTTGAGTGGAACGCGAGGAGGAGAAGACATGAGACCCTTGTCGACGCTTCTGAGAGCGGGGAGGGCGATCGCGGTGGCTGGTGCCATTGGTTGCCTTGCCTCGGGAGCTGGTTGCACGGCAGACAACGTCGAGTTGTCCATCTGGAAGACTGAGTGGGCTCACACTGATGTCGGCTACTCGGCCACCTTCACGAGGGACGGGTCGTGCATCTACGTCGAGACGGAGGGCAAGCGGTACGCGGCCGCTTTCCCGGACGGCACGACGTTCAAGGGAGGTGAGATCGTCACCCCAGACGAGACCTACAAGCTCGACACGGTAACGATGATCGGCGGTGGGAGCTTCAGCACCCAGGAAGCCCGGGACGTGACGGGCTTGAACCTCGCATCCGCCTGCGGTTCCGCCACCGAGGTTTGGGTCGTCGCCTGAGCCGTTCGGGGCATGGGAACCTCGCCGTGGTGATCACGTGCGAGGATTTCCTGGTTCTGTGATGCTGAGCTAAGCTGTTCAGGCTGCCTGGCGAGGGACCCACGAGTCCGTTATCGACGTGCAACTCGCTCGGCGTTGCCCTGTTCTCTCAAGCTGAGGAGTCGCCCCATGGCAGACGTCAATCTTTCCGCCGCCCTGCGTACCGAGTTCGGCAAGGGCGCCGCCCGCCGCCTGCGTCGCGCCGGCCAGACCCCGGCGGTGCTGTATGGGCACGGCACGGACCCTGTCCACCTCGCCCTGCCCGCGCAGGAGGCGTTCCTGGCGCTGCGTACCCCCAACGTGCTGCTCGAACTGGCTGTCGAGGGCCAGTCGAAGCCGGTGCTCGCCCTGCCCAAGCAGGTGCAGCGCCATCCGCTGCTGCCCATCATCGAGCACGTCGATCTGCTCTTGGTGAAGGTGGGCGAGAAGGTCACCGTCGAGGTTCCGCTGGTGCTCGTCGGCGATGCGCAGCGCAGTGCCCTCGTCAACCATGACCTTGTGGCCCTCACCGTCCAGGCGCCCGCCACCGACATCCCGACCGAGTTTGAGGTCTCCATCGACGGCCTCATGGTGGGTGACCAGATCACCGTCGCCGACATCGCGCTGCCGAAGGGTGTCGAGACGTCCGTCGAAGGCGACACGCTGGTCGTGTCCGTCGTGCCCGCGCCGGTTGCCAATGTCGAGCCTGAGGGCGAAGAGGGCGAGGCAGCCGAGGATGCCGCCGAGGCGGAGTGAGTGACAAGCTCTTTCTCGTGGTCGGGCTCGGAAACCCGGGCCTGACCTACGACCTGACCCGTCATAATGTCGGGTTCTGGGCCGTGTCGGACCTCGCGGACCGGCACGGCTCGACCTTTTCTCTCAACAGCCGTATGCGCTCCGAGGTGGCCACTGTGGGCCTGCCCGGAGTGGGAAGACTCATTCTGGCCAAGCCCACGACGTTCATGAACGACTCGGGCATGGCGGTCCGGAGGCTGGCGGACTATCACAAGATTCAGCCCAGCGGTGTCATCGCCATCCACGACGAACTCGACCTCGACCCGGGGAGGCTGCGCATCAAGCTCGGCGGGGGAGACAACGGCCACAACGGACTGAAGTCCATTCGCGCTCACCTGGGGACCGGCGAGTACTACCGGGTCCGGGTGGGCATCGGCCGCCCGGAGGGACGGCGGAGCGCATCCGACTATGTCCTCGCCCGGATGCGCCCCAGTGAGGTAGACGAAATGCGAGTGGATGCCGCCGTCGCAGCCGACGCCGTGGAACACCTCGTCAGGGAAGGACTCATCGCGGCCCAGAACAGATTCAACGGATAACCCGTCTGGGAATCCGCCGCCCTGAGAAAACGCCGGGGCGGCACCGACCTGAGTCGATGCCATCCCGGCGCTTGGGGTGGGGGTGCGGGTCAGAGGGTGAAGGTGAGCAGATCGAAGATCTCTCGGGGGTTGGGCGCGGCGTAGAGCTTGGTCAGAGCGCACTTCGTGTCCGGATTGGCGCCCGGCCCCGCGCAGCGGGAGGTCACGGCCCATGTGTAACCAAGATTGTCGTTGACGCGGTCGGTCAGCCAAGGGCCGCCAGAGGAGCCCTCATTGATGTTGCACGTGACCTGGGAGTCGCTGGAGGAGTTCCCGGCGCTGGTGGCCGCCGTGTCGCAGTAGTGCGCGGTCGAACCGTTGTACGGGCTCAGGGCGGGGTAGCCCCAGATCCGGTTGTCCTTCACGTTCTTGCCAGACCCGCCGATGAGGCCATTGCCGCCGACGGTCTGGACGATGGAACGGTTGTTTTTCTTGTCCAGCGAAATGAATGCCTGGTCGTAACGGAAGTTGCCGTCCTGAGACCAGGCCTTGAAGGTGACGGCGGTGTTGCCGTACCAGGTGCCGTAAGGGCCGGAGCCATTGGAATACTTGGGGACGAAGGCGAAGTCGGAGTACCACTCGCCTCCCTTGCCGCCATGGACACAGTGGCCGGCAGTGATGATCTTCACGCCGCCCCCACCAGAGACGGTCGAGGCCGTGCAGCTAGACACTCCGTCGGGAGTGGTGAAGAACAAGCGGCCCAGGGTGTTCGGAACGGGAGCCCCGGTAAGAACCCTCTCGCCGTTGACCTGCTCCTGAGAGGCGTCCTGTTCGGGGGCGACGGGCTTGCTGAATACGGCGCTTTCGCTCTCTTCGGGAATCTCATCGCCCGATGTTGCCGGCTGGTCAGCCTTCGCGGGCTGATCGGGGATGACCTGATCCAACGGCTTGGCGGATTGGAAGCGTTCCTTGGTCCAATAGCCTCGAGTGTCCGCGATCTCCGTCCGGGAGAGCTGCTTCACGGCTGGGGCCGTCGGGTCGGGCGTGTCTTGTCCTTCGTCGCCGGAGGCCGGGACCGTGAATATGGAGCCGAATAGGACGGCTGCGGCGAGTGCCGCAGCCGCCTTAGATGGGCGTTTGGACATGTTTTCACCTCTCCTTGGTAGGGCGATGTCGCTGTTTTCGCGCAGAACACGACCCGTCGGCGGCGCTACCTCTTTCCCTCGTTGAGATCACATGCCGAGACCTGCGGCGCGCAGCACTCGGCTTTTTCTTGAGGGGCTCTCTTGAACCACCAACACACGACATTAGGTTGTGGATGTCGAACGACGCAGCACAACCCCATGGCGACGAGGCCCCCCTACGAGCCGCCATGATCCGGTGTGTGGCATCAGTGAGCTGTGCCACCCCGCTCAACTGCTGCCACCCTAACCTGAGGGTGGCTCACTCGCGAAACAACATCGTGAGCGATGACGGAGCCTTTCGTGCGCCACCCGCTCACCGCGCGATCGGTTGCTGATCCCCATGGCGTCGCGTTGCGTGCCGTACCCGCGAGGGTGAGAGGATGGGGCCGTGAATTTCCCGGGACTGCTACGCGCTCTCGAGAGCGATTCCACGCTGGCCGCCACCCTTGCCGACGCCGCCCGCCCCGGCGTGACCACGCTCGATATCACCGCCGCGCCGTCGTTCTTTCCCGTGCTGACCGCGGCGCTGGCCGACGCGTCGGGTGCCACCGTGTTGCTGATCACCTCCACCTATCGCGAGGCCGAGCAGCTCACCGCCGAACTCGCCAGCCTGATCGGCGGCGACGAGGTGGCCTACTACCCGGCCTGGGAGACCCTGCCGCACGAACGGCTGTCGCCCCGCGCCGACACGGTTGGGCGCCGGCTCGCGGTGTTGCGCCGTCTGGCCGGCAAGGACTCCCTGCCCGCGCCTCGCGTCGTCGTGGCCCCCGTGCGTTCCGTTCTTCAGCCCCAGGTCAAAGGGCTCTCCGAGATGATGCCGGTGAGAATCGCCGCCGGCGAGGAGTACGAGGTGGGCGCCTTGCTGCGGGACCTCGCCGGCGCCGCCTACAACCGGGTCGACCTCGTGGAGAGGCGCGGCGAATTTGCCGTACGTGGCGGCATCGTCGACCTCTTCCCCCCCACCTTGGACCATCCAGTCCGCATCGACTTCTTCGGCGACGAGGTGGAAGAGATCCGGTTCTTCAGCGTGGCCGACCAGCGTTCGACGGGAGAGAAACTCGACGAGGTCGTTGCCTCGCCCTGCCGGGAGTTGCTGCTCACCACCGCGGTGAGGCAGCGGGCCAAGCGGCTCGCCGAGGCCCACCCAGAGCTGGCCGACATGCTGGGCCGGATCGCCGAGGGCCAGGCCCAGGAAGGCATGGAGGCCCTCATCCCCGTGCTTGTCGACGGGCTGGAACTGCTCGTCGACACCCTGCCCACGGGGGCACTCATCCTGGCCCACTCGCCCGAACTGATCCGCACCCGCGCCGCCGAACTCGTCCAAACCAGCCGGGAATTCCTCGAGGCCAGTTGGGCCGCCGCCGCGGGCGGGGGAACCTCACCTATCGATCTCGGCGCCTCCGCCTATTGGACGCTCGGCGACGTTCGGACCCACGCCTTGGCCCTTGGCCACCGGTGGTGGTCGCTGTCGCCGTTTAGCGCCGACGACCAGGTCACCTTCGACGCCGACTCGGTGCTCTCCCGCTCGCTCGCCGTGACCGCCGCCGAGAGCTTCCGTGGTGATACCGGCGCGGCCACAAGACATATCGCGGAGCGGATCGCCGACGGTTGGCGCGTCGTGCTCGCCGTGGAAGGCCGCGGCCTAGCGCAGCGCCTCGCCGAGGTGCTCGACGAAGCCGGCATCGCGTCGAGCATCGGCGCCCTCGGCGAGGAGCCTCCGGCGGGGACGGTCGCCATCACCCTGACCAGCCTGCGCGCCGGATGGCGGGCAGTCACGCCACGGATGGAACTCATCACAGCCATGGAGCTCACCGGCCAGGCCGTGGCGGACAAGGCCGAACGGCGCCTCCCCACCCGGCGCAAGGCTACGATCCAGCCGCTCGAACTCAAGGCGGGCGACCCCATCGTCCACGAGCAGCACGGCGTGGGTCGTTTCGTCGAACTGGTGCAACGCGTTGTGCAGGGCGCCACCCGCGACTACCTCGTCGTCGAGTACGCGCCGAGCAAACGAGGGCACCCCGGAGACCGGCTCTTCGTCCCCATGGATCAGCTCGACCAGCTCAGCCGCTACGTCGGCGCCGAGTCGCCCACCCTAGACAAGATGGGTGGCGCGGACTGGACCAAGCGCAAGGCTCGCGCCCGCAAGGCTGTCCGTGAGATCTCCGCCGAGCTGATCAAGCTGTACGCCGCGCGCCAGGCCACCAAGGGGCACGCGTTCGCTCCCGACACGGTGTGGCAGCGAGAGTTGGAGGACGCGTTCAGCTACGTCGAGACCCCAGACCAGCTCTCCGCCATCACCGAGGTTAAGGCGGATATGGAGAAGGTGGTGCCGATGGACCGCCTCATCTGCGGCGACGTGGGGTACGGCAAGACCGAGATCGCGGTGCGGGCCGCGTTCAAGGCCGTTCAGGACGGCAAGCAGGTGGCCGTGCTGGTGCCGACGACGCTGCTGGTGAGCCAGCATTACCAGACCTTCGCCTCCCGCTTCGCCGGGTTCCCCATCCACTTGCGCCAACTCTCCAGGTTCCAAAGCGACGGCGAGTCGAGGAAGGTCATCGACGGCCTAGCCACGGGGCAGGTCGACGTGGTCATCGGGACCCATCGCCTCTTGAACAAGGAGATCGAGTTCAAGGACCTCGGTCTAGTCATCATCGACGAGGAGCAGAGGTTTGGCGTCGAGCACAAGGAACGCCTCAAGTCAATGAGGGTCAACGTCGACGTGCTCTCCATGTCCGCCACGCCCATCCCGCGCACGCTGGAGATCGCCATCACCGGCATCCGGGAGATGAGCGTCATCGCCACCCCGCCCGAGGAGCGGCACCCCGTGCTGACCTTCGCCGGCCCCTACGACGATGGTCAGGTCAAGGCCGCGATCCGGCGCGAATTAGCGCGCGAGGGGCAGGTGTTCTTCGTCCACAACCGGGTGGGGACCATCGAGAAGACCGCTGCCCATATCCGTGACCTCGTGCCCGAGGCGCGCGTCGTCACGGCCCATGGGCAGATGAACGAGTCGCGGCTGGAACAGGTGATGGTGGATTTCTGGGAGCGTCGCGCCGATGTGCTGGTGTGCACCACCATCGTCGAGTCTGGGCTCAATATCCAGTCCGCCAACACCCTCATCATCGACCGCGCGGACACCATGGGGCTGTCGCAACTGCACCAGTTGCGTGGGCGGGTGGGTCGCTCCCGTGAGCGTGGATACGCCTATTTCCTCTACCCGGCGGACAAGCCGCTCACTGAGGCGTCGCATGAGCGGCTCGCCACCATGGCCGCCAACACGGATCTCGGGGCGGGTATGGCCATCGCCATGCGGGACCTCGAACTGCGTGGCGCCGGGAACCTGCTTGGTGAGGACCAGTCCGGGCACATCGAGGGCGTCGGTTTCGACATGTACCTGCGCATGGTGGGGGAGGCCGTGGCCAACTATCGCGGCGACGATGCCGAGGCCGAGCCGCCGCTACGCATCGAGCTTCCCATCGACGCCCACCTGCCCGAGGATTACATCTCCTCGGAGCGGCTGCGGCTTGAGATGTACAAGCAGATCGCCGAGATCCGCACGGATGCCGACGTGGCCGCCGTGCGGGCCGAACTTGGCGACCGCTACGGGGAACCGCCGGCCTCGGTAGAGGCGCTGCTCGGGGTGGCGGGGCTTCGTATGCTGGCTCGACGTCATGGCATCACGGAGATCGTGCCGCAGGGCAAGGTGGTGCGCTTCGCTCCGGTGGATTTGCCGGAGTCTCGGCAGCTACGGCTCCAGCGCCTTTACCCGGGATCCGTGGTCAAGCCCGCCCTCAACCAGATTCTCGTGCCCAAGCCAGCGGGCGATCCTCTGGAATGGGCGGTGACCCTGCTGACGCAGCTCTACGCCTCCTCGTCATCGACGGCCTCGACGTAGAGGGCGCGCTCTGTCGCCTCGTAACGGAGGCTGTGGACGCCGATGAAACCGAGAAAACGGGTTTGGTAACTTCCCCGGATGGTGACCTCGACCCCGTCGGGATTAACGATGACGGATCCCGCGTATCCCGATGCCGACGCATGGCTCTCGGCCGCGCGCCTGGCCAGCCGGCCCGCGAGGCTGAGCCCACCGTGTCCCACCTGGGCGGCTTGAGCCCCCGCACGTGCCGCCTCGCCTGCCACCGCCCGAGCCTCCGCCTCGGCCGCGACCTGCCCCGAGAAGTCGACGCCGATTCCCAAGGCGAGGACGAACGCAGGCACCCCCACCGCCGCCCACACCGAGATGGACATGCCGCGTTCGTCACGCCGCATCGTCTGGTCAGCGCTCATGTGAGCCTCCTCGGCCACCTCGGGTGAGGCCATTCAAACAACCCGCTGGCTCACCCTCCGCCACTTCGGCCTGGGCTTGTGGACAAGCGCCGTGGCCGTCCTCGCTCGGGTCGCGCGCCGCGTCCCAACCTTGGGTAGGCTGTGCCTGATCGTCGAGGAAGGACCTTCTGGATGAAGCTGAAGCACCTCATCGTGCCGGCGATGGCCGCCGCCGCTCTCGTTGGCTGCTCGCCCGCGCCCGGTACCGCCGTCGTGGTCGACGGGAAGACCTACTCGCGTCAGGATGTGCGTAAGGCGGCGGAGTCCTGCGCCGCCATCCTTGGCTTGGAGAACCCGGTCTCCGAGAAGGATGCTGCCCAGAACATCGCGCTCGATGGCCTGATCAGCGAGGTCGAGGAGGCCTATGGGGAGATCGGCCCCGAACAGCTTCGTGCCCTGGCGGAGCAGTTTGGTGAGGGCGGCCAGGCGGCGCTCCAGGACGAGACCTGCGCACCCGTCCTGCGTGGCTACCTCAAGTACAGCCTCGTGCGGCAGTCGGGTGCCGAGGCCGTTCTTGCCCAGGCGGTGGCCGAGACCGATGTGGTGATCAACCCGATCTATGGAGACCTCGCGACGAGCGGCCCGAGTATCTTCCAGAGCTCCTCACTATCGCAGCTTTCACAGTGACGTCCGAGCTGGAACGCCTCCGCGGCGTCATGGCCGAGTTGCGGCTCCACTGCCCATGGGACCGCGAACAGACTCACCATTCCCTTCTCAACCACCTCATCGAAGAGGCGTGCGAGGTGGTGGATGCGGTCGAGATTGGCGGCGACGACGAGTTGCGCGAGGAACTTGGCGACCTCCTACTGCAGGTCTATTTCCATGCTCGCATCGCCGAGGACGAGGGACGCTTCACCCTGGACGACGTGGCCCGCGGCATCTCCGACAAGCTGGTGCGGCGCCACCCCCACGTCTTCGGTGGAGAGGACGTGCCCGCAGACGTCCACCAAAGGTGGGAGGAACGCAAACGCGCCGAGAAGGGGCGCACCTCCGTCCTGGAGGGGATCGCCGAATCGCTCAGCGTCATCGGCAGAGCCCACAAGGTAATCTCCCGTTCCCGCTCGCATGGCGTCCCCGTCGACCTGCCCGACGACCCGGTCGACGAGGCTACCGTCGGCCGCGAGATCATGGCCCTGGTTGCCCGTGCGCAGGCCAACGGGATCGACGCCGACGCCGCGGCCCGGCGGGCGCTGCGCGAGGTGGAGGCCCAAATCGCGGCGGCCGAGTCTGCCGCCGGCTGAACGCGCGCTGGCGCGTGCGAAGGCGTGACGTGACCACGCCGCCCCTCGAGCCGTAATGCCTCATGTCACTACCCCGGACGGATAGGCCGCACCTCGGACGGGGATCTCCGGTTCGGCGGTCTGGCCTGCGGGTGTGGTGAGTTCGGCCTCGGCCTAGGCGAGGGTTGCGGCTACGCCGAAGGTTGTGTACTGTACTACACAGTTGACGCGGGAGTCGTGGGCGACTTCATGGCAGTCTCGCGTCCGGGCGGGCCGGATGGCATCGGTTACCACTGCATATGGGAGGTCGCGGGTTCGAATCCCGCCGTCCCCAGGGACGTAGCTCAGTGGCCAGAGCATCAAACTCCGGTTCCAGCAACACGCCCGCCCGGGCTCACAATTGAACATCATGGCCGCTGAGCGGCCAGCGCGTGACCCCGGCGGGCCGGCAAGGATCGGTTATCAGGGACCTGGAGATGCGGGTAACAGTCCCGCCGCCGCACGGCGTCGTCCAACAAGGACCCCAGGCATTTCGGTCCTGACTCACACGCCCGTCGGGCTCACTCACGCTACCAACGTAAGCAATGAGGCCAGGAAAGGAGGCGCATCATGGACGTATTACGCACGCTTTCGGGGTTGGCCACCCCGCAACGCCAGCAGGCCCACCCGGGGCAGGCGCCCAACTCGGCGGGCGGATATGCATTCGACGTGGACGCCGCGGCCGTGACGCACAGCCCCGTGCACCGGTTGCGCCGCTTCCTGACGCTCGGCGTCGACGGCGGCACCTATTACGCGTCGGCCCACGACATGGCCCTCGACAACGTCAAGGTGCTGCAACGCATGGCGGTCTCGGAGCCCGAGGCACTCGTCGAGACCATCGTCGACATCTCCGCCCGGGGCGCGGCGCCACGGCAGAACCCCGCGCTGTTCGCTCTGGCCTACGCCGCGTCCGTGCCTGAGGCCGCGCCCCTGGCGCTGGCGGCGTTGCCGCGGGTGGCCCGCACAGGAACCCACCTGTTCACCTTTGCCGCCTATGTGCAGCAGTTCCGCGGCTGGGGCCGTGGGCTTCGGCGCCACATGGGGCAGTGGTACACCGGTAAGGAGGCGGACGCGCTGGCCTACCAGGCGGTCAAGTACCGCCAGCGCGACGGCTGGACGCACCGCGACCTTCTGCGCTTGTCCCACCCGGTCACGGCGGTGCCGGAGCTGCGCTCGGTATTCGATTGGATCGTCCGGGGCGCGGTCGACGACCACACGCCGGACCTGATCCGAGGCTTCCAGGCCGCCCAGGAGGCCACGACGGTGTCTGCCTGGGTGGACGCGGTGCGGAGGTACCACCTCACGTGGGAGATGCTGCCGGATGCCGCGCTGGCCGAGGCCGCGGTGTGGGACGCGTTGCTCGATGCTGGGGTACCGCAGACCGCACTCCTGCGCCAATTGCCCAGGCTCACCAAGCTCGGTGTGCTGCGCGACCTCGGCGGACGCACCCGCGAGGTCTGCGCCCAGCTCACCGATGGCGAGCGCCTCCAGCGGGCGAGGGTCCACCCGATCAGCGTGCTGATCGCGGCGCGCACCTACGCCAAGGGGGTCTCCGTCCGTGGCAAGGGGGCCTGGACCCCGGTGGCGGACGTGGTCGACGCGCTCGACCAGGCCTTCTACACGGCCTTCGGCGCGGTGGAGCCGTCGGGTAAGCGCACACTGCTGGCGTTGGACGTGTCCGGCTCGATGAGCTGGTCCGTCTCGGGCACGGTGCTCAGCGCGCGGGAGGTGTCGGCGGCGATGTCGCTGGTGCAGGCTGCCACCGAGCCCGTCTCAGCGATCGTCGGCTTCATGGACCACATCCGTGACCTGCCCATCTCGCCGAGACAACGCCTCGACGACGTCCTGAAGTGCATCGACGGTCTGCCGTTCGGCCCCACCGACTGCGCCCAGCCGATGCTCTACGCCCTGAAGCAGGGGCTAGAGGTGGACACCTTCGTGGTCTACACAGACAACGAGACCTGGTACGGCGAAATCCACCCCCACCAGGCGCTCGAGCGCTACCGCAAGGCCGCCGGTGTCCCAGCCAAGCTGGTCGTCGTCGCGGCGACAGCCACCGGATTCAGCATCGCGAACCCGGACGACCCGGGCATGCTCGATGTCGCAGGCTTCGATCACGCAGTGCCGAGCCTGATTGCGGAGTTCGCGCGTGGTCTCTAAGGGGGTCTCGCTGGGTGGTGGCCGCTCCCCGGATACGAACAGGGGAGGGGCCGCCACCCGCGGCCGCCCCGGGGTCTCGGATGTGCGCGCCGTCCGGGCTCGCGAACTGCACGAGCAGGCCGCCGAGGCGGAGCGTCGTGCGTCCGAGTTGCGCGCCGAACGCGACCGCATCATCAAACGATTGCGCGTCGAGGACGAGAAACGCTGGTCCTACGGGGCCTTGGCCAAGGCGATTGGCTGCAGCCGAGAACTCATCGCCCAAGTGGTTAAACGCGGCTAGAACTACCCAAAGCCATTAAGCGATGGCACGGCTGGGCTTGGCGAGCTGGCCAGAGCTAAGCCGGGTAGGATGGGCCACAGTGCCCACACAGCGAAAGGGAGCTCATGGCATCCATCGATTTCATCCAGGCACGCGAGATTCTTGACTCTCGCGGCAACCCCACCGTCGAGGTCGAGGTCGAACTCGACTCCGGCGCCACCGGCCGCGCCGCCGTCCCCTCGGGTGCCTCAACGGGCGCCTTCGAGGCCGTCGAGTTGCGCGACGGTGACAAGGGCCGCTACGGCGGCAAGGGTGTGCTCACCGCCGTCAAGAACGCCACCGAGATCATCGGTGAGGAGATCCTGGGCCTCGACGCTGCCGAGCAGCGCCTCGTCGACGCCGCCATGCTGGAACTCGACGGCACCGACAACAAGGCCAAGCTGGGCGCCAATGCGATCCTCGGCGTGTCCCTGGCCGTCGCGAAGGCCGCTGCCGAGGAGGCCGGGCTTCCGCTGTACAAGTACGTCGGCGGCCCCAACGCTCACATCCTGCCCGTCCCGATGATGAACATCCTCAACGGCGGCTCGCATGCCGATTCCAACGTCGACATCCAGGAATTCATGATCGCCCCCATCGGTGCCTCCACCTTCGCCGAGGCCCTCGAGATGGGAGCGGCCGTCTACCACGAACTCAAGAAGGTGCTCAAGGCCCGCCAGCTCAGCACCGGCCTCGGCGACGAGGGCGGTTTCGCGCCCAACCTCGACTCCAACCGTGAGGCCCTTGACCTCATCATGACCGCCATCACCGATGCCGGCTACAAGCCCGGCGAGGACGTCGCGCTGGCCATGGACGTGGCCGCGTCCGAGTTCTACGAGGACGGCGCCTACCAGTTCGAGGGCGAGGCCAAGACGGCCGAGCAGATGATCGCCTACTACGAGGAACTGCTCGAGTTCTACCCGCTGGTCTCCATCGAGGACCCGCTGAACGAGGAGGACTGGGACGGCTGGAAGACCATGACCGAGCGTCTCGGCGACAAGGTTCAGCTCGTCGGCGACGACCTGTTCGTCACCAACGTCACCCGTCTTCAGAAGGGCATCGACACCGACACCGCCAACGCGCTTCTCGTCAAGGTGAACCAGATCGGCTCCCTGTCGGAGACCATCGACGCCGTGG
>JBHADA010000187.1:0-14776 GCA_041854805.1 Arachnia sp. | reverse complement strand
TTCCTCAAACAGTTCGCCGACCCGCTGGTGTATCTGCTGTTTGGCGCCATCGCGTTCTCGATGGTGGCGTGGTTCCTGGAGGGGGCCCACGGCCTGCCCATCGATGCTCTGGTGATCCTGCTGATCATCCTGGCCAACGCCACCCTAGGTTTCGTCCAGGAGAATAAGGCAGCCGACGCCGTCGCCGCCCTCGCTGACATGACAGCGGCCCGCTCCACTTTGCTGCGCGACGGGAAACTGACCACCCTTCCTGCCGCAGAGCTGGTGCCCGGCGACATCCTGGTGCTCGCTGAGGGCGATTCGGTGGCAGCCGACGCTCGTCTACTCAGCGCCACCGCATTACAGGTGCAGGAGGCGTCGCTGACGGGTGAATCCGAGGCGGTGGAAAAGAACTCGGCTCCGCTGGCTGACCTCGGCACCATCGGAGACCGCACCAATATGGTGTTCAAGGGCACCGCCGTCGCCCGGGGCGTCGGCCGGGCCGTCGTCACTGAGACCGGCATGGAGACCGAGATGGGGCACATCGCTACCTTGCTGGATGCCACCGTCGACGAGCCATCTCCGCTGCAACGTGAGATCGCGCAGATCTCCAAGACCCTCGGCGGCTTGGTGATCGGGATCGCCATCCTGGTGATGGTGGTGGTCGGCGTCGTCAACGGGGTCTCCAGCTTCGACGAGGCCGTGCAGATCCTGCTGCTGGGCGTCTCCCTTGCGGTGGCCGCGGTGCCCGAGGGGCTGCCCGCGATCTTGTCACTGGTGCTCGCGATCGGGGTGCAGGCCATGGCACGCCGCAACGCGGTGATGAAGGACCTGCACTCGGTGGAGACCCTCGGTTCGGTGTCTGTGATCGCCTCCGATAAGACTGGCACCCTCACCAAGAACGAGATGACGATCCGCGAGATCGTCACCCCGTCGGGCCGGGTCGAGTTGAGCGGCACCGGATACGAGCCGGTGGGCACCGCCACTATCAGCGGCGACGAGGCCAAGGCCCGCATCGAGGCCGAGCGCACCTTGGCGGCCGGGGTGTTGGCCAACAACGCACAGTTGGCCCAGGTCAACGGCGTGTGGGAGGTGCAAGGCGACCCCACCGAGGCCGCGTTCCTCGTCGCCCAGCACAAGCTCGAAGGCGTGCCCGAGCGGATCGAGGTGTGGGAACGGATCGGCGAGGTGCCGTTCACCTCCGAACGCAAGATGATGTCCGTGTTGGGGCGTCGCAGCCCAGATGAGCACGTGCGACTCTTCGCCAAGGGCGCACCCGATGTGCTGCTGGAGCGCTGCACCCTGGAACTGGTCGACGGCGACGTCGTGCCGCTGAGCAGCCAGCGCCGCGCCGCGATCGAGGCCGATATTGAACGGCTCAGCTCCCAGGGGTACCGCACCCTCGGCGTGGCCCGCAGGCGCGCGCTCGACGTCGATCCCACCGCGTTCGCGGAGGGCGACGAGCACGACCTGATGTTCTTGGGACTAGTCGGCATCATCGACCCACCGCGACCGGAGGCCGTCGAGGCGATCGCGGAGGCGCACCGCGCCGACATCCGCACCGTGATGATCACCGGTGACCACCCCGTCACCGCCGCGCGGATCGCCGACGACCTGGGCATCTCCACAGGCGCCGCGAAGGCGATGACCGGCCGCCAGATCGAGGCAATGACCGATGAGGAACTCGTCAATGCGGTGCGCGATGTCGACGTGTATGCCAGGGTCTCGCCGGAACACAAGCTGCGCATCATCGACGCGCTGCAGGCCGGTGGGCAGATCGTCTCCATGACCGGCGACGGCGTCAACGACGCCCCAGCGCTGAAATCCGCTGATATCGGCATCGCGATGGGCATCACCGGCACCGAGGTCACCAAGGAGGCCGGGGAGATGATCCTCGGCGACGACAACTACTCCACGATCGTCGCCGCCGTCAGGCAAGGCCGCGGGATCTTCGACAACATCAAGAAATTCATGCGCTACCTGCTCAGCTCCAACATGGGCGAGGTGGCCACCGTATTCCTCGCGGTGCTGCTGGGCGGACTCATTGGCCTAGCTGATCCTGCGAACATGGGTGCGGCCGTCGTGCCCCTGCTGGCCACCCAGATCCTGTGGATCAACCTGGTCACCGATTCCGGCCCGGCCCTGGCGATGGGCGTCGACCCGGAGGTCGACGACGTGATGGGCCGCGGCCCGCGCAAACTGACCGACCGGATCATCGATAACCACATGTGGCAGCGGATCATCTTCATCGGTATCACGATGGGTGTGCTGTGCTTGGCGGTCTACGACCTGTGCCTGCCGGGTGGGCTACTCGGCGGCTTGGAGCACCTGGCCACCACGGAAACCCAGTTCATCACCGCGCGCACGACGGTGTTCACCGCCTTGGTGTTCATGCAACTGTTCAACGCGCTGAACTCCCGTTCCGACATGGGCAGCGCGTTCAGCCACCTGTTCAGCAACCGCTGGCTGTGGGCGTCGTTCGCCTTCGTTGTCCTCACCCAGATCATGGTGGTCGAAGTGCCGTTCATGCAATCAGCCTTCGGCACCACATCGCTGGACTGGATCCATTGGGCGGTGGCGATCGGCGCCGGTGCGATGGTGCTGGTGATCGAAGAGCTAGTCAAGGCGGTCCGCCGGGCCCGCATGGCCCGCTGATCCAGCGCAGGGAGACGCCCCGCCGCTGGCTCGGACCGGAGCCACTGTCGGGGAAGCCGTACTCACAGACTCACAAGAAGTATGTGATGTCGGACCCTTTCCTTGTGCGCGAGGCCGATCGCTGGAGCTAGCAGCGCAGCGATACCTTCTCAGCTGTCAACGGCTCGGAGATGACACCCTATCGGCAGGCATCAGCCTCGCTGGCCTCAATCGATCGTCATCTCAGGCACGAAGCGACACGGGGTGAAACGACTACGGTTAGTGTGGGTGGCAGGGAGCGTAGCAGAGTTGTCTTCAATCTGCTTATAACGGTTTGGTATTGATTTCGAGCCACGGCACATGTCACTGATTAGGCCAGTCGTGGAAATCTCACGCGCCCTTTGAGCCCAAGACTTGGCGAAGCCGATGTGTAAGATCGCCACGACCGCTTCGCATTGCCACGGCATCTCTAGTCGTTGGCGAGTCCCAGAGCGCAGCATGCGAGCCACTTAGTGAAGCCTTCGAAGTCAAGCAGCTTCTCGTCAGTCGCCGGGTCTCGGCTCCCGATCGAGCGGATCACGTGGGCGGCCTCGTCTTGGTCAACATCCAGCGTAACCCCATTGAGTTCCAGGAAGACTACGGTCACGATCCACGCAGTGCGTTTGTTGCCATCGGTGAACGCCTGAGCCTCAGCGATACCGTACGCCAGGCGGGCTGCCTTCTGGATCAACGTCGGGTACAGGTCGTCACCAAAGGCGGTCTGGTAAGGGGCGTCCAACGCGCTCAGGAGCTTGTCGCTGTGCAGGAGGGGACCAGCTTTGACCTCTGCCGCATTCAACTGCATACAGAGGTCAAAGCTGATTCGTCGTGTCACTCAGCCAGCAGAGCCAAAGTGCGGCTCCAACGTCGGCTTGCCTTCGCGGCAAGGGCTAGTGCCTCGGCCATGTCGGCCTCCTCCGCGTCCACCTGCGGGCGCTTCGGTCCTTGGCCCGCCAAGCTCTGGAGAGTGAACTCGCAGCGCATGGAATCGTGGGTCACCTCGGCGTTGCTGCGGACAGAGGGAGGCAGGTCGCCTCGTGCGTCGAGCCAAGGCCGCTCAGCATGGGTCTTGTCGATCAGTTCGCGACCCGTCCACATGCGGTAGTAGGAGACGATAGCGTCGATGTTGGCCTTCTGCGCGTCGGTCAGTTCGTAGGCCCCCGTCGCACGCCAGCAGGGGCGAACTGCGGGCACGACCGGACCCATCGTCCAGGCCTCGATCTTGTCCTCGAACATCGGAACCCCGTCCCAAGCGAGGGACCATGCCTGAACGTAGTACAGGAGCTTGTGACACTGGACCTCACCGTAGGGGAGGCTCTTCTCGTTGATGTACTTCAGCACATCCATAGCCGTAGTCATCAGGTTCGCCTCCCTTACACGATGCGTGAGTGAAAGTCAAGCTGGTTGCACCCTTGGCCCAATGATACATCGGGGATCCGCATGAGGGTTAACGCGACGTGCCTCAGCTTCTTTGAGCGCGTGGGAGGGCTCGGTGCCTCAGCTTCTTTGAGCGCGAAGCTTGCCGAGTGGAAGGCAAGATTCCGATGGCCGCGAGACGCCAGGTGACGAACAAGCTCAGGGCCGCGTATGCGCGGGCATCGAAGACGGATCGGGGACGGATCCTTAACGAGGTGATGTCGACGACGGGAATGGGACGGTCCACGGCCCGGCGGATGCTCACCGGCCCAGCGCTGCCAGCACCCGCCGAGCAGATCGACCAGCGCCGGTTACGCCCGAAGGGATACAGCGACGATTCCCGGGCGTTGCTGGAGCACGTCTGGGCGCTGATGGGCATGCCTTGCGGCAAGTACCTGACCGTGATGCTGCCGATCTGGTTGCCGCTACTCGCGGAAGCGGGGGACTTGGACAAGCCGTTCGCGACACCGGCGGCCCTCAAGGAACTGACAGCGATGAGCGCGGCGACCATCGACCGGTATCTCGCCCCAGCACGCGACCGGATGCGACTGCGGGGCATCTCGACCACGACCCCCGCGCCAGCGTTGCTACGCAACTCGATCACACTGTCCAAAGCCGGCGATCCGCCACCCACCACGCCAGGAGTGATCGAGGCGGACACGGTCGCCCATTGCGGGCCCGATGTTCGCCGGAGAGTTCGCCAGAACGCTCACGATGACCTGCCTGACCACCGGATGGACCGAGAACACCTCGATCCGCAACAACGCATCGACATGGATCATCGGGGCCGTCAGTGAACTACGGGACCGGTTCCCGTTCCCGCTGATCGTGTTCGACTCGGACAACGGCTCCGAGTTCATCAACCACGACGTCGCCAACTGGCTACAAGCCCGAGACATCGCACAAACAAGGTCGAGGCCCTACCGAAAGAACGACCAAGCCACCGTGGAATCCAAGAACAACCATGTCGTCGGCAAACACGCGTTCCACTGGCGCTACGACACGCCCGCAGAACTCGCTCTCCTCAACCAGCTCTGGCAGCTCGTCTCACTACGCTTGAACTTCTTTACCCCAACGAGGAAACCCACCGGCTACGCGACCAGCCCCTCAGGACGCCGCACACGACGCTACGACCAACCAGCCACCCCCTGGCAACGCGTCCTCGCCTCCGGACTCCTCACCGACGAACAAGCAGCCTCCGCACAAGCCCGCATCACCGGCGTGAACCCCGCCGACCTGACCCAGCAAATCACCCACATCCAACACCAGCTGATCGAACTATCCCAACACAAGACCAACACCCTCGCCACCGCGCGCGGCCTAGACATGACATCCTTGACACCGTCGATCAAACGACTACGAACAACGAAATAAACCACAAGCCTCGCGCTCACAATCAGTGAGGCACCAACTCGACGTGCCTCAGCTTCTTTGAGCGGATGGGTCGGTGCCTCAGATACTGTAAGCGCGCAGCTTTCCAAGTGGAAGACACGATTTCGATGGCCGCGAGGCGACAGGTGATGAACAAACTTAGGGTCGCGTGCGGGCGTCGAGAGACAGGCCTGCCAGCGTCGCTCAACCTTTACCTCAGGGCCTCGTACGCGCGGGTATCGAACAGGGACCGGGGCGGATCCTTGGGCAAGGTGATATCGACAACAGGGATGGGGCGCTCCACGGCCCGGCGGATGCTCACCGGCCCAGCGCTACCAGCACCTGCCGAGCAGATCGAGCGGCGAAGGTTGCGTTCGAAGAAATACAGTGACGATTCCAGGGCGTTACTGAAGCATGTGGGCACTGATGGGGCATGCCCGAAACACTCGTCAGAACTGGAAGACAGCGTAGAGCACTCGTCTGGAAACAGGGATACTACGATTCGGTGCTCGCGGGCGAGGTGCCATATGTCACTCACCTGACGCGGAGCCGCTGATCGGCGAACGCAGGCTCGCTGGGCGCTTGGCTGTGCGCTTACCGGGTATCTAGCCAGTCCGCGCCAACTGATCTCCATGTCGACACCAGCCTCAACACACTGAGGTCCGCGCAATGGATGGACCTCACAAAACGACATATCTGGGCTATCTCAACCCTCGCTACCGGCGACAACCCCACTGGGCTAGCGAGATACACGTCGGAGGGGTGGGTGACGCGTTAGTCGGGACCTAGAGCTTCTGGATCGTCAGTAGTGCGACATACTGTGCAACATGCCCAAGCCGCGACCCGCATCCTCCATGCGTCCCTGCCGCCGCAACCCGCCGACCTGACGCTCCCAAGGGTCCCAACCTGCTCGACGAGCGGGCCCTCGTGCGGTTGTCCAAATCGATGTCAAAAGCATTGCGCCACCGTCCCGACCGGATCGGGCTGGAACTCGACGCCGGCGGCTGGGTCGACCTTTCCGCCCTCGTCGCGGCGCTGTCGACCGAGGGCCGACAGGTGAACCGGGCGATGATCGACGAAGTGGTGCGACGCAATGACAAGCAGCGCTACTCCTACGACCCCACTGGGACCCGGATCCGGGCCAACCAGGGGCACAGCGTCCCCGTCGATCTCGGCCTCGCTCCGACCGAGCCGCCGACGGTGCTCTACCACGGCACGGTGGGCCGATCGCTGCCCGCGATCTTCAGCGAGGGGCTGCGCCCCATGCAGCGCCACCATGTGCACCTGTCAGCGGACGAGGAGACCGCGAGCCGAGTAGGCGCGCGTCGCGGCGCCCCCGTGGTGCTCGTCGTCGATGCCGCATCGATGGCAGCCGACGGTCACCTCTTCTGGCGCAGCGACAACGGGGTGTGGCTGGCTGAGAGCGTCCCGCCGCAATACTTCACCGAAACCCGATGACCGGAGCCGATGAAAGCCACCACATAGATCTTTGGAGCCGCAACTAGGCCCTGCTAGTGCGACTTCTTCCTGGTTGTCGGTCACCCCAGCGACGGAGCCACCATGGCCTCTCGTCGTGCCATTCTCATAGCCGTTGGAGGCTGCTGCCACCCGATCGATGTGGGGTGCGCCAGAGCTGGGGTGTTCCTACACTTGCTAGAGACTCTCTCACATCAGGAGGTGTGTCGTGATCATGGTGCGGGGACTATTGCGTGGAATAGCAGGTGGCGCCGTGGTGGGTGTCGCCTTCAGCGTGCTCGCTCTGATAATCGGAGGCAGGAGCGGGGGGACGATAGTCGACGTCCTGTGGTTCGTGGCTGGGTTTGGCGTCCTGGGTCTCGGATTTGGGGCCGTTTGCGGCCTCGCCGCCTCGCTGGTTGTCATGGCGCTGAGTACGGTCGCGCCAAACTGGGTGTTGCGCACGGTTTCGGGCGTGGTTGCCGCAGTGGTCTTCAAGCTGGCAATGATGGCCCTAGTAGGCCAAATCAATTGGCAGGCCCCTTCCGCGTTGGACTTATGTGCCTTCGTGGCGGGCGTGATCTTGTGTCCTGGGGATGTCGGCGCCCGACGTGCTTCCTACGCAGGCTCGACGCCGGGCTAGCCGACGCGCTTTCGCGTCGCACCGGGTCGCAGGACCGGGACACAAGCCCAAGGATTAACGTCTCGCCTTGGCTTGCAGGTGCCAGCAAACTATGCCCAGGGGTGTCCCCCGAGCCTCTGGGTGGCACTCGGGTCCGTTGCACACCATGTGTTAGTCGGTTCAATGGCGTTGAGGGTCGCGACGGGGACAACGCGGGGTGAGATTCGAGGGCTGTGGTAGACGACGATGTCAGTAGAGACGGCTCAGCTCGTTGCGGATAGGTGCTGGTAGCCGTTGTAGTGGGGGTGGTTGAGCACCTCCACCTGATCAGGGGATGCCGTCTCATAGACCCACCGGCACCAATTGGCCTTGAGCCAATCCCCGTTGACCGCGGCACGGTGTTCGGGTTCGATTGCCTCTGTTGGGAGAAAGACCAGGAGTAGTCCTGCTTTATGTCCCGTGGTCACCATCAAGCCAACCTTGTTGGCTATTTCTACCATCATGAGATCCACCTGGTTCTCATGCGGGTAGTCCCCAGGGAGTCGAAATACTGTTCCTCGGGGCAGCATTCCCTGTACTTGGCTCAGCTTCACGCCAGACAGGCTAGCCACTCTGGCAATCAGGTTGCTTCATCAGCTCAGGCCGGGAACCGCTCGTCTCGGGCGAGGGCTGTCGCGGTGGGGTTTACCAAATGCTGACCACCACGTTATGACCGCCCGCCTGGGCCGCCCGGTAGAACCCGCGAAGCTCCGTGAAGGCCTGGCGCAGTTCCTTCCGTAGCTGGGCGGGGTCGTCGGTCCAGATTTCGGGGTATAGGTCGGCTGCTTCGAAGGCCGAGAAATCGGCGGCGGAGAGCAGCTCCTCGATATTCACCTGTTCCAGGGCGGTGGCCAGTGCCGCGACCCGTTCCCCGGGTACCGCGCCTACGAAGTCTTCCTCCGATAGCGCATCGACCCCGACCACAGCTTCACTGAGTGGATCATCCTCAATCGGATCGGAGGCCGACTCCCCGGTCAGCAGGAAGTGCAGGCCGTCCCACATCTTGTCTAGATCAGCCTGCGGGCCGCTGGGTTGTTCCGCCAACTCCTCCAGGGCCTCAGTAAGTTCGTCCTCATCGAGGTCAGTGAGCCGATTCAGCGTTTCGTCGTCGATGGCGAGATAGCCCGCAGTCATTCCCATGCCGCTCAAGGGTAGGGCGCTTCGCTGCCTGCAATCAACCTGGCCCCTCGGCGAAGAGCCGACCGGGCATCGCCCCAGATTGGTACCGAGCTAGGGCAGAGAGGGGACCAGCGCGCTACCAAGCCAGGGCATTGGCGAACGCCGAGGCGCGGGAGACCTCGGCGACGATCACCGACTGCGTTAACCCCGCCAACCTGTCCGAGCCGCGGACTCCGGCATTGAACGACGTGGCCCGATCAGCACATCCTTAGTGGCTGACATATGGCACTGGCTCCGGCAGGCCCCGCTCGGCACGGACCCGTCGGGAGATGGTCTCGATGGCAACCAAGGCGTCATAGACCATCTCCGCAGTGACTGGGAAGGGCATGGCGTGAATCGTCTCCCCTTCGACGGTGGCGGCCTGAGCCACAGCCTTGAGTTCAGCCTCATGGGCAGGCGACAGTCCCACTTCAGTCAAGGTGTTGGGCAGGCCAACGCGGGTGGTAAAGACAATGAAGTCTTCAATCTCCGTGGTCGGGGCGCCCTCCAGAACCAGCTGGGCCGTTGACCCGATGTTGACCTTCTGGCCATGGGTGAGGCCGTGGGTCTGCGGGGCGGCAGTCAGCCCATTGTGGATGGCGTGGGCCGCAGCCAAACCGCCGGATTCAAAACCCAGCCCAGATAGCAACGTATTCGCCTCGATGACCGCCTCAAGGGCTGGGGTCACAGTCTTCGCACGAACCGCGTCGATAGCTGGTAGCGCATTGTCGTGCAACAGCTGCCAGGACAACTCCGCCAGCGCTAATGCAGTCAGCGTTGGCCGTCCACCTGCCATGGTGATGCTCTGCCCGCGACGAGTGGCACGGGCTTCCAACCAGGTAGCTAATGCGTCGCCGATGCCTCCGATAAGAAAGTCCACCGGGGCATTGGCCACCACCGTGGAATCGATCAGCACCAGATGCGGGTTGCTGGGGAAGAACCGGTATTCCTCGAAGGCACCCTCCTCGGTGTAAATCACGCTGAGGGCGCTGGTGGGGGCGTCGCTGGAGGCGGCGGTGGGGACACTCGCCCAGCGAATCCCTGCCAGGTGTCCGGCAGCCTTGGCTGCATCGATGACGGAGCCGCCACCCAGCCCGATCACGACGTCATGGCCGCCATCAGTGATCTTGCGGACCAGGTCGTCGACGATCGCTGCGGTGGTGTACTTCCCAAATGGGACGCGGTGAACCGGTAAGCCAGCCTCAGCGAAGGAGGCCGTCACTGAGCTCTCGGCGACCCGCCATGCGGTCTCACCGGCAACGATAAGCGGCGACCCACCGATACGGCCAACGTGTTCACCCAGCTGGCGAAGCACTCCAGGCCCTTGAACATAACGGGAGGGAGAAAACAGAATCTGGGTAGCCATAGGAGATCCAATCATTCGTCGTTGAGGGATTGGCTGCCGAGACTACCAGCCCCAGCCGGCAGCTTGATCCCGCATCAGCTATCAACTCCTGATCGGCATCGCCCGCTCCCGATCACAAACCATTACTTGGTCAGCGAGATCGCCTCTTGGTTCGAGATGTCGCTTTCCTCGTCTGTTCCCGTCACCCCAATCACCCTTTATGCCGCCAATCGCGCTGATTTGGTCTTTGAGTTTGCGAGTGGTCAAGTAGATCCTGAATCGCTGTTGTCCGAGTTCGACCCCGCTTGGAAGGACCGGTACCGGACAAACTTCGAGGTCTTCGACGCGGGCGACGGCAACCGCTCGATTCGCATGAAGGGCTGATCTTGAGCCACAACCTCGAATCCCCGTACAAAGCTGGCGCCCCAGATTGGGATGCCCTGTACCGCGCTCGGGGTGACGAGGTCTCGGCAGAAGTCGGTAAGGATGGTGGCATAGCTTGATCGCGCCGCAGAGTGCCTGTACCTGCTTGCTGTGCCGGAGGTCGCTCTGGTGGACGATCTGCGCGACGGGCGTGGTCGGCATCGGGCTGGCTAGCGCACAGCACCTCACCCGTGGCGGGATTCTCGATGGGCAGGCACTGCTCCGGGATTCCCTATATGGGACGCCGAACTTCACGAGGGGATCACTATCCTTTTTGTGAAAGGGCTCCCCTACATATGGGACGACGTTGATCCAATGGGGCGGTGGTCATAGATGCTCCTGTGGGTCGGCGGGCGCCGGATACCCCGACCCTGGGACTCGTCTTATCAGCCTCGATGTGGTGGCGGTAGCCCGACCCCTCGATGCCCCTCAGAAACCCCCAGAAACTTTAGTATTCTTCGTGGGGGTAACCAGGGAGGTGTCGTAAGGCACTAGGGCGGCTACTGCCTGACGATCAGAGGCCCAGCACCCGACGCATCGGCGCACGGTGGCCACAATCCGACACTCCGCCATGGCAGGATGAAGCCCATGCCCGACGAGGTCGTCAGTTTCGCTCCCCACCACGAAGAGATCAGGTGTATCGCCTGGTGCCCCGACGGCCGACTCATCGCCACCGCCGGTTGGGACTCCCGCGTGCTGCTGTGGGACGCGGCAACGCTGCGCCTGGTCCAGGTCTTTCAGGGGCACCACTCCCCCAGCACCTGGGTGCAGGCTCTGGCGTGGAGCCCTGACGGCAGGCTGCTGCTCTCCGGAGACAACGACGGCCTGGCCCTGGTATGGGAAGCGGCGACCGCAGTCGTGGTGGCAAGCCACGGGGTGGGCGACTACATCGACTCCGTCGGCTGGGCGCCCGACGGGGACCGGATCCTGATCTCCACCGCCACCGCCGTTCACCTAGCCGATCTGGCCAGCGGCTGCATGCGTATGCTGCAGTCCGATGGGGCCCCGAGCCCACTGTTCCCCAGCGTCGCCGCGTGGCGTCGCGACGGGTTGGCCGTCGGCCTGCACACCGGCGGCCAGCTATTCGTCTGGGAACCCGACACCGGGCAGCCCATTGCGGCCACCGTCGACGACTTCTGCTGGGCGTTCGACGCTCGGCTGGCCCTGGACCCGGACCGCGGCCAGGAACGGCTGCTCGCCATGACCCGCGGAACACTGCGTGCAGACCTGAAGGAACACTTTGGCAACAGCCGGGCCCTCGCCGTGAGCCCCGATGGGACACTCATGGCGGCCACCGGCCCGGGGTTCGCGAAGGGGGCCGCTGTCACGCTCTGGGACCTGGCCACCGGAGAGCCGCGCCGCACCACCCCGCAGCTGCCGCTCGATCTGCCCGCCCCAGCGTGGAGCCCCGACGGGAGCCGACTGCTGGTCGGGACGGGCGGTCCGGCTAGCCACGTCCTGGACATCGCCACCGGGCGGCGCCTGCTCACTGTGGACGCCGCCGCCGACGTCTACGCCCTGGCGTGGAGCCCCGACGGCCGGTGGATCGCCGCCGGGGGCGATGGCCCGTCGGCGCGAGTATTCGACGCCGCCACCGGGCAGCCGCTCGCCTCACTCCCCGACCACCACGACTTCGTCAGCCAGGTGCAGTTCAGCCCGGACTCCCGGGCGCTGCTCACCATCGACGGTGCGGACGATGCGCGGGTGTGGGAGGCCAGCTCCGGCACCCCGATCTGCACGCTGCACGAATCCTGGCTGGCGACGAGCCTGAGCTGGAGTCCCGATTCCCGATTCGTCGTCGGCCAGGAGCCGCCCGCCATCACCCGCATCTGGGATGCGACGACAGGCCAGCCCACCGTGTTATCCGTCGACGTCTTTCCCGGCGGCGAGCTGGTGGTCCGTGACGCCGTCGGCACCGTGACGGCCGCTAGCCCGGGAGCGTCGCAGTGGCTGGGCAGGGCCACGGTGATCGACGGGCGTCCGGCGAGTCTCCCCGTCGACCCGGCCGAGCTACCGTCGCTGTAGGCCGCGCTACAGCCATTGCACCCAGGTGCCCGCTGGGCAGGCCACCGCACGAGCCTGGCCGTCCAAAGCGGCCACCCAGTATGGGCGCCCGGGGTCGGGGGCGGCCAGCCCAGGTATTGCCCTTGGCGGCTCGAAGCTGAGGTGATGCGCCCCAGAGTCCTGGATGAAACTGGCGACCTGCTTCCTGGCGGACTTTGGGAGATCGGACCACAGCCCAGAATGCATGATGACCACGCTGCCACTGCCCGCCCGCAGCCGAGCGACTTCAGCTTCCAGCCACACCACGGCCTCGGGGATCTGGCCTTCCAGGAGCCGGACCGGATGATCGCGCAGCACGGCTAAGGCGCCGTCGAGCAGCTTCTCACGGCGCGAATCCGGCCATGCCAAGGTTCGCAACCACTTAGCGTCGTCGGCAGTTGGGGAGCGCAGCGGGCGAGGGCCGACGCCGAGCCGGTCAGCTACCACCAGCCCGCCGGGGTCCTCCGGCGCTTGCCCTACCTGCTCATAAACCAGCTCCGGGCCGACGTCCGCCCTGGAGCCTGCGGCCTGCCGATCCTGGGACCGATAGTGATAGCGGTCAAGGTTCAGGTAGAGCCCGAGATTGGCCCCCAGCTCCACCAGCCGCACCGGCTGGGGCAGGCCTGCCAGAAGGGGCACGAAAACCGCACATCGACCAACCTCGTCGACGTGCGAGGGGCGGCTCAGCATCAGCTCCCGGATCTGCTCCCACCAGTCGTCGACGAGCCAATCAAATCGCATCAGATCGTCATCAATCTCCTGGTCAAGCCCCAGGTATCTGCAAGCCGCCAGAAACAGTCTTGGCTGACGTCGATCCTCCGGGAGGCGGTCGAGCCGGTGGCACAACCAAGGCGTGGCAGTCACCCACCGACACACTCGGGCCCAGGCCGCCGACGTGGGCTCGACCTTGTCCGCGAATCGCAGATAGACCTCACGAATGGACTGGTTCATGAGCCTCCTTCACGAAGTCGATCCTTCCAAGCTTGACCGGAGCCGTGCGGCCCCGGGTGCAGGCCTAGAACGCCCTGCCTGACAGGGAGGCTGGGCGCGAGCAGGCCGTCCATCTTAGCAATAAGAACCCGTCCGTTTTAGCAATAGAAGCCCGTCCGTTTACTAGATTCGCGCCATGCAGTACCGACGACGCCTGATCGACGACACCCTCGACGCGCTGTTTCCGCACCTGGCGGCACTGGCCGTAGAGGGCGCTAAGGGCGTCGGGAAGACCGCCACTGCGCGGCAGCGCTGTCGCTCTGAGATGGCGCTCGACGACCCCTACCAGCGCCAAGCCCTAGAGTCTCACCTCAGCCTGATCACCACAGCCGAGCCGCCGTTGCTGCTCGACGAGTGGCAACTCGTTCCAGAAGTGTGGGATCGGGTCCGACGGGAAGTGGACCGGGATCCGGCGGGCAGTAGATACCTCCTCACCGGATCAGCGACCCCGACTCCGGAGGCTCGCCTGCACTCAGGGGCGGGCCGAATCACCAGCCTCGTCATGCGCCCGATGACGATGAGCGAACGCGACCTGACCAGCCCCACCGTCTCACTGGCCGCGCTACTGAACTCGGAGCAACCCGATGTGGCAGGCTCCTCCCCCATGGAGCTGCCGGACTATGTGACGGAGATCCTCCGATCCGGCTTCCCGGGGATTAGGGATCTTCCCGAACCGGCACGGGAGGCCCAACTGGACAGCTGCCTCGCACGCGTCGTCGATCGTGAACTGACGCAAGCGGGCGCCCGAGTCCGCCTCCCCCACACCCTGCTGTCATGGCTGCGTGCCTACGCGGCGGCCACGGCGACGAACGCGAACTACACCGCCATCCTGGACGCGGCCACAACCGGGACTCCGGACAAGCCGGCACGGGCCACGGCCGACACCTATCGAGACCACCTGCAACGCATCTTCGTCCTGGACCCCGTCCCGGCCTGGGCGCCAGCCTTCGCGCCGCTCAAGCGCCTCACCATGGGCCCCAAGCACCACCTGGTGGATCCCGCTTTGGCCGCCCGACTCGTCGGGGTCGGCGCCGCTGGGCTGCTGCGCGGGCAGGGCCACGCGGTCGGGCCAAGGACAGGCATTTGGCTGGGTGCGCTGTTCGAGTCGCTGGTCACCCAGTCGGTGCGGGTCTACGCGTCGGCCGCCGGGGCGAGCGTCAGCCACGCCCGCACGAAGAACACCGAACACGAGATAGACCTCATCGTCGAGGGCCGCGACCTCAACGTGGTAGCCATCAAGGTCAAGCTGGCACCCACCGTCA
>JBHADA010000186.1:0-8720 GCA_041854805.1 Arachnia sp. | reverse complement strand
GAACGTCTTCGAGAAGGCAGGCTTCGAGGAGGTGGCGACCACCTCGGCGAAGAGCGACGGATTGGCACGGATCGTCATGCGCAAGACCCTGTAGGACGCGCAACAGCACCGGCAGAGGGCGCACGGCCGCACGGCGACCGCAGTCCTTTGTTGGCTCTCCACGCCGTCAAGGTCACGCGAGGGGCATGCGCATCATGCTGGCGGCCTCAGCGGCCCGCTGAACCAGTGCGTGCATGCGTCGACCAGGCTGTGGTTGGACGAGGTCACGCCCGGCGGGGGTCCGTGGGCCCTGGGACGGAACCGAAACTCGTTGCCCCGGGTAGGGCCCGGGCGGTGTAGGTTCCTGGGCGTGACGAACCTGGGTGATGTCGGCGGATGGTTCCGCACCGCGACCGGCGTCGGCGTCCCGGCATGGGGACCGGCCGCCGGCGAGTTCGGGCGCGTCTCGCCCCAGGAGGATCTCGTCGCGGCTCTCGGCCTCTTCCGTGGACGTCCCACCGTCGTCGTCACCGGGGCAGGCATGTCCACTGGATCCGGCCTGCCCGACTATCGTGGCCGCGACTCCGTGCCCCGCTCGCCCATGACGTTCCAGGAGTTCACCGGCAGCGACTTTAGCCGCCGCCGCTACTGGGCCCGTTCGACGGTGGGCTGGGGCTGGTTCGAGGCGGCGCGCCCAGGCGAGGCGCACCTCGCCCTCGCGGAGTTGGGACGACGCACCCCGTTGACCGGCATCGTCACCCAAAACGTCGACGGGCTACACCAGGCCGCCGGGTCCGCCCCCGTCGTCGACCTTCACGGCCATTTAGCCCGTGTGGTGTGCCTCGGGTGCGGGGCGATCTCCAGCAGGGCGGAGCTTCAGCGCGAGTTGCTGGCCCTCAACCCGGCGGTGGCGGCCAGGCTTGGCGAGCTGTCCGAGCGGGCCCGTACCGCCCCGGACGGCGACGCCGAAGTGGAAGGGCTCGCCGACTTCGTCTACCCCGAGTGCCGCGTGTGCGGTGGGATGCTCAAGCCCGACGTGGTCTATTTCGGCGAGAACGTGCGTCGCGACGTGGTGGAGGCCAGCAACGCCCTCTATGAGGCGGCCGAGGCCGTGCTGGTCTTGGGCTCCAGCCTGACGGTGATGAGCGGGCTCCGGTTCGTACGCCGCGCCGCCAAGGAGGGTAAGGACGTGGTCATCGCTGGTGACGGGCCGACCCGCGGCGATGGCCTCGCCACCATCCGCGTGCATGGAAGGCTGGAGCACATCTTCGTCCAGTGGTCCCAAGCGCTCAGGACTGATGGCTGACGGTACCGTGGATGGGGTGAGTGACGCGGTACCGAAAGACGAACTGGAAGCCACCCTCGCCGTGCGGCAAGAAAAGGGTGCGGAGATCGAGCCGGCGCTCGTCGATTCCTTGGCGGCCAAGATCGAGGCAGAGGTGCGGCGGCGCTACCAGGCGGAGTTGGAGCGTCACCGCCCACCTACAAGCAGCAACGTGGCACCAGGGGCCCGGGTGGCGGTGTGCATCGTCTCGATCGTCATGGCCATCCCGCTGACCGCGATCGCGGGGAGCATGCTCGGTTTCTACGGCGTCGGCGCGGTGTGGGTGGGCCTCGTCCTACTCAACTTCGCCCTGCGCCCGAATTCCGACGATTAGCGAGACTGCACGAGTTCCGAATTCTTCGGGTCGCGGGGCGGAGCCTGTGGCGGTTGAGACTTTGGTGGCGTTGTTGCCGAGGTTCGACACGCCTGGTTTCGTTCCTCGCGAGGCTAATCGACCGGCGGATACTTCGGTTCAGTAGTTGGGCCCCGGCAGGCGGGGCCCAATGACTCGACCAGTGATTCCGGTTCAGATCTCCAGGATCTGGAAGCTTGCGCCCTGCGGATCGGCGACCGTGGCAAGGCGCCCGAACGGGGTTTGGCCGCCGGCGTGAATCACAGTGCCGCCCAGGTCGGCTACCTTGGCTACCGCGGCGTCCAGGTCCGCGACCCCGAAGTACACCCGCCAGAACGAGGGCGTGCCTTCGGGCATGAAGCTGTTGGCCTCACACATCCCGGCCGCCGTCTGTTCACCGGAGCCGTGGGTCACGTAGCGCACGTCGGGGGCGGCGGCCTGCTGCGCCGGGTTGGTGGCGTAGCGCCAGGAAAGCACCGTCTCGTAGAAGTCGTGTGCCGCGTCGAAGTTCATGGTCATGTTCTCGAACCAGCACGGGGTGCCGACGCGAGCGCAGCTTTGGATGCCGTCGAAGGTATCCGGCTGCCACAGGCCGATGGCGGCGCCGGCGGGGTCGATGATCATCGCCATGGTGCCGAGGTCGGCGATCGGCATGGCGGGCACGATGACCTGCGCGCCGTGTTCCTCGGCGGAGGCCAGCGTCTGGGCGATGTCGGAGGTGCGCAGGTAGACGCTCCACGCCGTCGGCCCTTGGGGCTCCTCCGTCGGGCCCTCGGGGCCCATGAGCGTGGTCATGGCGCCGCCGATGGGAAGACCGTCCTTGGTGATCATCCGGTAGCCGCCGAACTCCGGGCTTCCCGCGCCGAATTCCCAGCCGAACATTTCGGTGTAGAACGCCTCCGCGCCGTCGATGTCGTGCGTGCCGAGGTCGATCCAGATAGGGCCGCCCTCCACGGCCACGGGCTGCTGTGCGTCCATGTGAGTCCTTTCGTCGGCTTGGTGGCCCAAGCGCAGTGAGTCTACTTGCCAGTGCAAAGGCCGACAGCGTGCGTGCTGGCGTGTCCGGGATTTCCATCGTTATGCCCTGGGCGAACTTGGGGTCGTTTTGACGAGCGCCTAAACTCGACTGGCCAATCATTTCTTATTGCATAAAGGAGCGACTCATGACGGATCAGGTCCACGACGTCATCATCATCGGGTCGGGTCCGGCCGGGTATACCGCGGCCATCTACACCGCGCGCGCCAACCTCAACCCGGTTGTCTTCGAGGGTGCCTTCGATGGCGGGGGCGCTTTGATGAACACCACCGAGGTGGAGAACTTTCCTGGCTTCTCTGACGGGATCATGGGGCCGGAACTCATGGGGCAGATGCGGGCGCAGGCCGAGCGGTTTGGCGCGCAATTTATCACTGACGACGTCGTCGAGGTGGACCTGACGGGGGAGATCAAGATCGTCAAGGACTCGGAGGACGTCGAGCACCGCGCCAAGGCCGTGATCCTCGCCATGGGCTCCGCCTACCGCAAGCTCGGGCTGGCGGACGAGGATCGCCTGTCGGGGCGGGGCGTGAGTTGGTGCGCCACCTGCGACGGGGCCTTCTTCCGGGACAAGCCAATCGCCGTCGTCGGCGGGGGTGATTCCGCGGTCGAGGAGGCCACTTTCCTCAGCCGTTTCGGCTCCTCTGTGCTGCTTGTGCACCGCCGCGACGAACTGCGCGCGTCCAAGATCATGCGCGAACGCGCCGAGCGTGACCCGAAGATCAGCTTTGCGTGGAACTCGGTGGTGAGCGCCATCAACGGCGAGACCTCCGTGGAGTCGATCACGCTGACCGACACCGTCACCGGGGAGACCCGCGACGTCGAGATCGCCGGCCTTTTCGTGGCCATCGGCCACGACCCTCGCTCGGAGCTGGTCAAGGGCCAGGTCGAAGTCGACGCCGAGGGCTACGTCCAGGTCCAGGGACGCACGACGGCCACCAACCTGCCTGGCGTCTTCGCCTGCGGCGATCTGGTGGACCACACGTACCGGCAGGCCATCACGGCCGCGGGCAGTGGCTGCGCCGCCGCGTTGGACGCCGAGCGCTGGCTTTCGTCCTAAGCGCGGTGAGGCGGCTCGCGGCGCAGCCGGTAGGTCGTCCCCCGGACTCCTTGCCTCCCATTCATCTCGACGAATCCAGAGTCCATGAGCCGAGCCAGGGAGTAGCGGATCTGGCGCGCCGTGAGGCCGGTGCTGGCCTGCAATTCCTGTATCGACGCCTCGCCGAGGAGCTCCAGCGCCGCCGAGACCCGCGGATCATTCCTTGAAGGCCTAACGTGTGGGGGAGTTTCTACTGTGAGGGCGGCATCGGGTAGCTTGCGGTCAGGCTCTGGACGCCACAGCATGGCTTTGAACTCCACCCCCGTGTCGATCAGCGTCGGTGCGCGCAGCCCGTAGGATTCAGCGGCTCGGAACACCTCGCGGATGCCGCCGCCTTTCCCCTCGATGACCGCCAATCCGTCTGCCGTTCGAAGCCGGCGAGCGATGGCGTAGAGGCGTTGGTTCACCGCGGCCTGGGCGTGGTCTTCACTTTCCAACTGTTGCAGGGAGATGCCCTTGAGACCGCCTGGGCTGAGCACCATCAGCGCCGACGGTGTGAGCCTGACCTGGATGCTCTTGCCGATGCCGAGCGTGTCCGGGCCTAGGTCGCGATGAACCAGTGCGTTGGCCAGCAGCTCCCGGGCGGCGCTGAGCGGTAGCTCGGGTAGCTCGGCTAGGTGACCATCGGGTCGATAGGCCCGGACGACGGCAAGGTTTCGGGCGCACCAGTCCAAAGTGTCCTCTAGGAGCGCGGGGAGTGGGCCGGTGAAGTGCTGAAGATCGCGGTTCCGGGCGCCCGTGTTGCTAGGCAACTGGACGGCGGCGGTCACTGTGAGGCTCGGATAGTTCCCTTGGGGGTAGTCACCGAGCGCGTATAGCCCGGCGAGAGTAGGTGAGCCATTGGAGGTCATCACCCCGGTTCTTCGCAGAATCTCGTCGTCACCTCTCGTGGAGAGCCGCCGGTCTCCTGCCCTGACCGCCGCGAGGTAGGAGTCAACGTAGGCGGCGTCAAGGTCTTCCGTGGTCAACCCGGCGACGGGCTGCTGATCGTACTGATGCTCAGCGATCTCAAGGAGTTGGCGCCGTTGGATCATCCGAAGTTCGTGCTCCTGCATGATGTAGTCGCCGTCAGCTTGCCGGAGGTACGCCTGTCCCCGAAGAAGTGCGGGGCGTTCCGGGAGCGGCAGCGCCGTCACCTCAGCCACGACGATGTGCGCCAGATTGACAGTGACAGTGTAAGTGTCGATGTGTGGAGGCGGCTTGACGAGGCTCCGAGCCTGGTCAACGATCCCGGAAGCCAGCCCGGCCGGGTCGTCCACACCGACCGGATCGAAGCCGGCGCGCTCGTCGATGCCGAGCAGCACGGTTCCTCCCGCGGGCATGTTCGCGAAGGCGCACACCGTAGTGGCAAGGGAATCAGGCAGGCCTCCGCTGGCGAGTTTCACATCAACGGAAGTCGTATCCCCGCGGTTGGCTCGCAGGGCATCAAGCAACTCCTCGATCCGTTCGGCATCCCATGTCACACTTACACACCAACACTCACACTTACACAATGTGTCAGTGTGGGCCTTCGGGGTTGTGACTCTATTCACCACAAGCCGATGTGATCACCCGAGCAATAGCGCCCGCAACCGTTCCTGCGTGGCGGGTGCGAGTCCCAACGCGTCGAGGTGTGCCGGTCCATCGGCGACGAACTGCTCCACCAAGGGGCGCGTATCTCGGGCCCAACGCTCGGCTTCCGTCTCGTCTCAGTCGGCTTGCCGTCATGCGTCGGCGAGTGGCTGGACACGCCAGCCATGACCATCACGGACGCGGCGTAGTCGTCAGCGACGGCCTCGGGTGCCACACCCGCGTTCGCCAGCAAGAGGGCCGAAACGAGCCCGGTCCGGTCCCGCCCCGCGCTGCAGTGCACCAGCACGCCGGGCCGCGCCGCAGCGATGGCGGTCAGCGTCGCGAGGACCAGATGCGGCAGGATCCGCAGGTTATGCGGCCAGTATTCGGGGGAGTCGAGGATGGGAAAGCAGATCTCGCGAAACTCAGCGTTATCGTGATCTTCGGTGGGCGCCGATACGACGGTGATGCCATCGAGAACCGATGGGCCGATGCTTGGGTCGCCGTCGCGTCGCCCGGTCTCGCTGGAGCCACGCAGGTCGACGACCGTGGCGAGCCCCCACCGGCGCGCCTCGTCCCAGCCCGCCTCGGACAGCAACTCACGGCGGGGGCCACGGGCGACGCGGCCGAACCGTGTCACGCCCCAGCGCCCCTCCAGGCCGCCGAGGTCGCGGACGTTGGGAATGCCCCAGTCGAGCTTCCGGGCATCGGCGGTTTCATCAGACTTGGCCACGCCGCAAGCCTAACCAGGCGATGCATCCGCGCCTCCGTGAGCCGAGGAGCGCCGCCGTCAGCGCTTGGCGAATGGGGGACGCCGAGCTCCGGTGTAGGTTCATCCGCATGATTGACCGCCAACCCAGCGAGCTTGACGCGCTTGCCGACGGTTTCGTCGACACTCTGGCCGCTTTGTCTCCCGACCTGCGCACCACCCGCGGCCTGCCCGGCGACCCTACCGAACTGGACGACTATTCACCCGACGGTGTCGCCGCCCGCGCCGATGCGGCCCGCGAGGCTCTGGCGGGCATCGCCGCGCTCACCGAGCAGGGCCAAATCGTCGACGACGTCGACCGGGTCACGCGGGCCGCGATGCAGGAGCGGCTCGCGCTGCAGGTGGAGCTGTTCGAGGCCGGCGAGAACTATGCCGTGCTGAACAACATCGCCTCACCGTTGCAAGCCATTCGCGACACCTTCGACCTGATGCCTCAGACCTCCGCGGACGACTGGGAGGTCATCGCCAAGCGGATGGGCAATGTGCCCGCGGCGGTGGCGTCCTACATCCAGTCGCTGCGGCACGCCGTTGGTATTGGCGCCCCGTTCCCGGCTGTCCGTCAGGTCGAGGTGGGCATCAAGCAGGCCGACGAACTGGCCGGCGAGGAGTCGTTCTGGGCCAGCCTGGCCGCCTCCCCGGATGCTCCCGATTCTTTGCGTGCCCACCTCGCCAGTGCCGCCGAGCGGGCGCGGGCCGCCTACGGCGAGCTGTCGTCGACGCTACGCGAACTGGCCTCGCACGCCCCGACGGCCGACGGCGTGGGTCGTGAGCGGTACGCTCGCTTCTCGCGCAAGTTCCTCGGTGCGACGATCGACCTCGACGAAACCTACGAGTGGGGCCGCGAGGAGCTGGCCCGCATCGTCGCCGAGCAGGAGGCGGCTGCCGCCGAGCTGTACGGACCCGGGACCAATCCCAACGACGCCATGGCTCGTCTCGACGAGGATTCGTCGCGCCAGTTGCACGGCACCGAGGCGCTGCGTCTCTGGATGCAGACCACCTCCGACGCCGCGGTCGAGGCGCTGGCCAAGGACCACTTCGATATTCCCGAGCCCGTGCGTCGGTTGGAGTGCTGTATCGCGCCCACCCACAACGGCGGCATCTACTACACCCAGCCCACCGCGGATTTCTCCCGTCCGGGGCGGATGTGGTGGTCGGTTCCGCCGGGCGTGGAGACGTTTGGCACGTGGCGTGAGAAGACCACCGTCTATCACGAGGGCGTGCCTGGGCATCACCTTCAGTTCGGGCAGGCGATCTACCTGGCGGGCCAGCTCAACCGTTGGCGTTCGCTGCTGTGTTGGGTGTCCGGGCACGGGGAGGGCTGGGCGCTGTACGCGGAGCGGCTGATGGCGGACCTCGGGTTCCTCGACGATCCCGCCGACCGGCTGGGCATGCTCGACGGGCAGCGGATGCGGGCGGCCCGCGTCGTCCTCGACATCGGAGTCCACCTTGGCAAGCCGTGCCCCGACGAGTGGGGAGGCGGCGTCTGGGACGCGGACAAGGCGCTGCCGTTCCTGCTGGCCAACGTCAACATGGCGGAGGGTTTTGTCCGCTTCGAGTTGGACCGCTACCTCGGCTGGCCGGGGCAGGCCCCGGCGTACAAGGTGGGGCAGCGGTTGTGGGAGCAGATCCGCGACGAGACGGCCGCCCGCGAGGGCGAGGCGTTCAGCCTGAAGGACTTCCACCGCCGGGCGTTGAGCCTGGGCTCGGTGGGGTTGGATGTGTTGCGGGATGCCTTGACCTAGTGGAGCTTCTCGCCGTGTTGGGAGTTAGCCACCTGGTGTCTACAGCGAGACTGCGGTTGTCTCCACCCAGTCTCGCTGTCTGCGGGTCTCCACAGCGCGTCGATGGTAGTGAGCCCGGACCCATGAAACCGCGTCCTTTGGGGCGACGCCGCTCATGGTCGCCAGCAGGGCAAGCGCCGTCCCGGTTCGCCCGATTCCACCCCCGCAGGCGATCTCAACCCGCCGTGTTCCAGCACGTTCCCACGCATCACGCAATGCAGCGATCGCGTCTTCGTCCGAGTCGGGTAGCCAGAAGTCTCGCCAGCGGACCCAGCGATGGGGCCACGGCTGCGCCGTTGGGTCACGGCTCAGGAGATAGACCACGAAGTCGGGTGCGGGCAGGCCTCCACGGGCCCTGCGCACGGCCGTACCCCGGATTCGTCGCCCGTCAGGCAGCGTCACAGTACCCGGTTCGTCCGTCCATGCTGCCATGCGCCCAACGCTAGCGCTATTCGGCTGTCATTCCTGTCAACTTGCTGCTTCAGCCGGGTGAAATCTCACGGTGCGAGGTTTCGCCCGAGGATCCCGATTGAGCAGTCATCCTTATTCGCATCGCGAATGGTGGTGCTCATAAGCCGCTGCAGTCGCTTCCTGTAACTGGACTTCTTGCTTTGGCGAGCGGGAGCTGGGCGGTGTCAACAGCGTTGATCAATTTGGAGCACGCGTTGCCCAACTGCCTTGTGCGAGGGTTGAACAGACTCTCACTTGCGCCATCACTCATGAGAATGAATCCGGCGACTTTGTCGAGAGACTCACGGAAGAGGCGCATCGAATCAAGTGCCCGTCTAGAGGTCACGAAGGTCGTCTGATTCGCAAACTCTGCGTTGTCGGG
>JBHADA010000185.1:0-4361 GCA_041854805.1 Arachnia sp. | reverse complement strand
GCTCGCTCGCCTGGCCGCCGCCCTGGGCGAGGACGTGCACTACCTCATCACCGGCGAGCCGGACCCGAACGCGATGGTCATCACCACGTGCAGGCACCGATGAGCGAGGATCAGGCGGTCGTCCCGGGGGCCGGCCGCCTCTCCCCGGTCGAGTTCCGGCTTTGGGTGAGGGTCCTGCACATGGCCGACCTCGCCGAGGCTGCCGTCGTACTCGGCGTCAGCCACGAGACGGCCCGCCACTGGGCGGCGGGGACCAAGCCCATCCCGTACGCGATCCTGCCCCGCCTGCGGGATCTCGACGAGGAGATCTCCGTCGCGGCCCGGTGCGCTCTCAGCCAAGGGCGGGTGCGGCTCCCAGCCGGCGATGCGCACGCCGCCCGCGTGGCGGTGCGGGCGATGCTCTACGGTTGCCCGGAGATCGCCTTCGACTGAGCCGTAGCCCGTTTCGGGTTGCCATGGTCGGGGTTCTGACCGGCCCTCCCCATCCCCCCGTTAAGTGCCGGCCTGCACACACCACAGCCCCCTGTCAGGGGTGCGGCGTAGCCGCATCACGTAGTGACGCGGAGCGCCCTTGACAGGGGGCTGTGGTGTGTGATCCTCCGGTGTCGGGGGGATGGGGACCTTGGATGCCATTGCATCTAATCCCGCTAATCCATACAATGAGGGTGTGGAGCCCTACTCTAGGAGGCGGCGTGCTGACGGTCACTGACATCTTCGCGGGTGCGGGTGGGTCGTCGACGGGGATGGCTGTGGTGCCTGGTGTGGAGATCGCGGTTGCGGCGAATCACTGGCCCCTTGCGGTCCGGGTTCACGCCGGCAACCATCAGGAGACGGAGCACATGTGTGTGGACCTCCACATGGAGGATCCCCGGAACTTCCCGCGGACTGACGTGTTGTGGGCATCGCCAGAGTGCACGAAGTGGTCGGTGGCGAACAGCGAGGCGAAAGCCCTCAGCGTCTCGATGGGCGGGGACCCGACCCTGTTTGACGCTGTCCCGGTCGAGTTGGAGACCGGCGCCGACGATGAGATCAGCCGTTCGCGGCTGCTGATGTTCGATGTGCTCCGTTTCGTGGAGTACCACCGCTACCGGTTTGTGGTGGTGGAGAACGTGGTCGACATCGCGACCCAGCCGAAGTACGCGGCCGCGTGGCAGTCGTGGCGCAACGGTTTGCGGAAGCTCGGATATGCCTACCGGGCGTTGAGTGTCAACTCGATGCACGCCCAACTTGGTGGGTTGCCTGCGCCTCAGTCGCGGGACCGGCTGTACGTCGTGGCCTGGCCCGAGGTGGAGCGGGCGCCAGATCTGGAGCGGGTCGTGCGCCCGTGGGCGTGGTGTTCCCGCTGCGACAGCCTGGTCGAGTCGCGGCAGGCGTGGAAGCCCGGTAAGAGCGTGGGCCGCTACCGCGCCCAGTACGTGTACGCGTGCCCGGCCTGCGGCAGGGCCGTGGAGCCTGGCTGGCTGCCCGCGTCAACGGCGATCGACTGGTCGCTTCCGGCTGAGCGGATCTGCGATCGGAAGAGGCCGCTATCCGACAAGACGATGGCCCGCATCCGCGAGGGTCTGCGTCGCTACGGGCTGCCGCATCTCATCGACCGTCGAGGCGAGTACCGTGTCCGAGATCCCCTCGCCCCGCTGTCCACGATCACGGCGGGCGGAACCACGAAGGCGCTCATCGTGGAGTCCGCAGGCAACACTTACGATGCCGCCGACCCGAAGCACCCGCAGTACGGGCAGCCGGGTGCCTACTACCGAGCCTGGCCGAGCACTGATCCGCTGCGTACCCTGCACGGGACGGCGTCCAAGGCTCTGGTGCTGGACAACAACCACAGCAACCGCGCCCGTGGCACGGTTGAGCCCTTGCCGACGGGGACCACGGCCACCACCCAGGGGCTCCTGGTGCCCGTCGAGGGGCGCGATGGAAAGCAGGCCAGTCCTGCCGTCCATCCGATGCGCACCCAGACCGCACGTAACGAAACGGCGCTGCTCGTGCCGTACTACTCGGCGTCGGCGTCAGCAAGACCAGCATCTGAACCGATCGGGACCCTGACCACCGTCGACCGGTACGCGCTCGTCACGCTACGCGGCACCAACGCTCCCAAGCCGGTGTCCGGACCGCTGGACACGGTGACCGTCTCTGGCAACCACCACGGGCTCGCGGAGATCACCGAGGACGAGGTGATGGCGTGCCGCTTCCGCATGCTTGAACCCCACGAGATCGCGGCGGGCATGGCATTTCCTGCCGGGTACCGGTGGCAGGGCACCAAGCGTGAGCGGGTGCGACTGGCCGGGAACGCGGTCACGCCCCCGAACGCACGCGACATCATGCTCGTCCTGGCTGACAGCTTGGGCGTGCCCCATCTCTGAGGGCGGGGCGCATGAAGATCGAGCCCATCAGCCTGGCTGCCGCGAACATGTTCGTCAGCCACTGCAGGCGCGGATACAGCCGCGTCATCACCTACACCCTCACCACCGAGACCGGCGCAAGCCTCCGTGCTGCCGGATTCACCCCCACCGCCACCAGAACCCGATGGGAACGCCCCCTCACCCAAGGAGATGATCCACGATGACCACCACCCAACCCGAGCCCCAGAACCACTTCGTGGCCATCTGTCCCGACTGCGGCGATGACTGGCCCATGATCCTGGACACGATCGCCATGGTCGGCATCCGGAACACCTACGGCGCCGACGTGGTCAACGCTCGCTTCCGCAGGCTCGCAGCCAATCCTCCCGAGATGCGGTGCAGCCTGTGCATCTTCCGGGGCGGGGGGTGGGGATGAGCGACGATCACCCCAATCGTGGCGTGGCCGCCCAGTTGGCGATCGCCGACCCGCCCTACCTCGGGCGAGCCGCCCTGTGGTACGGCGGCAAGGGGCGCAGCAAGCAAGGGTCCCTCGGCCGGGCCGTTGGACGTGGATGCCTCGGACCGGAGTACCATCCCGACGCACGTAAGTGGGACGACCCCGCTCAGCACTGCGAGCTGATGACGAGCATGGACGCCCAGTACGACGGTTGGGCTCTGGCCGCATCAGGCAAGACCTTGGCGTCGATCCTCGCGCACGGCGCTGCCCTCGGCGGCCGGTTGGCGATTTGGCACGTGACCAACGCGATCCCCGACGGTGCTCGCGTCCGCAACACGTGGGAGGCCGTCCTCTACAAGTGCCCCACTTGGCGGCGGGCAGTCGGTACCGGACAACGCACCATCGACCACCTCACAGCAGGTCATCCGACCTCGGGGTTCGTCGGCAGCAAGCCGAAGGCGTGGACCCACTGGGTCCTCGACCTTCTCGGCTACCAGGCAGGCGACCACATTGACGACCTCTTCCCCGGAAGCGGAAGCATCACCAACGTCACCAGTCAGATCCTGCTCTAACAGCCCGATCGCTACGCTGCATAGCAACATGAAACCTCTTTCGAGGAGCACCACGATGAACGAGCTCACAAGCCTCGGCCTGTACTTCCCCAACCGCGGGATCCTCGACGAGGCCCGGAGCGCGTACATCGCTGATCTCGACAGCGTGCCCAGCCCGGCCGACAGCCTCGCCCGCTGGATTGACCAGGCAATCCTCACCTGGGCTCGTCTTGATGTCGATACTCGTGCCGTTCTCCGTGGCGCCCTCCCTCGCCGTCGTGGCGGTGGTGCGGCCGCGAGCCGCGCCTTCGCGATCCAAAGAACGACCTTGAGGGCCTGCGACGAAGCGATCTTGGCCGACCGCCAAGCAGGTATGAGCAACCAGGGCCGGAATCCCTTCGTCATCGATGCCATTCGGGCCGCGACCGGCAAAGCTAGGGAACGTAACCAAGGCGTCCTCCCTCCCGCCCCGGCGCGTCTCCCCAACAGACCCATTCGAGGGTGCGACCATGACGAGCGGTCCTGACATCGCTGAGCGCCTTGCCGTGGTCACTGCTGTCAGCGTCGCCATATCATGACGGTTTCGCGTGGCAGTAGTGGTGCGCCTGCTGGGCCCTTGATGTAGGGCTCACGGTAGATGAGCTTCCGGAGTGTCCGTCCGGGACCGTATGCCTGCTGCGCCCAGTGCCCGCGCACCACCCACCGATGGGTGTACCTGCGGCCGGACCCATCTGAGTCGTGCCGCTCCTCGCGCATCGGCCGCAGGTCCACCAACGTCACCTCATCCCGCGGGCGGGTCCTGCCCGCGCGCGGAGGTTTGCCCGTGCGGGCGTCCATCCGCTCACGCTTGGCCAAGGTCGGCATCTGCGACAGATGCGACAACGCCGACAGCATCGACAGTACCCCGAGATGGCGGCGGACGATCGGACCACCCGTGGTCGACACGATGCCCGTCTCATCGTCGAGCTCCAACCCTGCCCAGCGCGGGGCGACCAGCGAGTACGTCGG
>JBHADA010000184.1:0-11468 GCA_041854805.1 Arachnia sp. | reverse complement strand
GTGGTCAGCGACAACATCACCATCGACCACGTGCTCAACGTCAAGCGGGTCGCCTACCACCTGCGCGAGGCCCCGGACGTGGCCCGCGCCTGGGGCGGGGGCGCGTCGCCGGATGCGGGCGCGTCGACTGGCGCCTCCGCCGCGACGATCGAGAAGATCGTGGCGCAGGTGCTGGAACAGTTGAGGAGGTAACCCATGGCCACCGCCACCCGAATCAGGGCCTCCGCATCAAAGACGGCCACGGCCGCCTCACAAAAGGCGGACGCTCCCGCCGCACCCCAGACCGCGTCGGCCACGCCGACGCCCGACAAGGGCCCCGCGACCGCGGAGCCCACCACCAAGCAGCCAGCAACCACGACAAGAAGGAGAACTTCCATGGCTGACGCATCGATGACCGCTCTCGGCATGGTCGAGACGAAGGGTCTGGTCGGCGCCATCGAGGCGGCCGACGCCATGGTGAAGGCCGCCAATGTGCGCCTCATCGGCAAGGAACAGATTGGCGCCGGGCTCGTGACCGTCATGGTCCGCGGCGACGTCGGCGCGGTCAAGGCCGCCACCGATGCGGGCGCCGCGGCCGCCACCCGCGTGGGCGAACTGGTCAGCGTCCACGTGATCCCGCGCCCCCACGGCGACGTCGAGATCATCCTGCCGCAGGCCAAGTGACCGCGCGGGGGCCGGTCCCCGTGTGAGCCCCCGCGCGGGACAGCCCGCGCGGGGCCACGCCCATGCCTCAAGCCTGGGCGTCAACGCATCGTGCCCATGTGGCCTTGCCGGAAGTGAGGAAACAACGTGTCTCGTCCACTCGTGACGGCCGCCGAGATCCAAGCGGCCGTCCCCCAAGGACGGCTGCGGGTACCCAGCGGGACGATCATCACCCCGCTGGCCCGCGACCAAGCGGCCAGCCTCGGTGTCGAGCTTCTTGAGGAGGCGCCGGGAAGCGGCACCGCGCCCACGCCGCCGACGCCAGCGCCGGGTGCCGACGATCTGACGCGGCATATCCGCGGGATCGTAGAGGCCATGCTGAACCCGGCGGCACCCGAACGACGCCCGGATGTGCGGCCGGTCAAGCTGTGTCGCGGAGCCGACGCGGTCACCGAGCCGTTTCCGTATCCGGGGCCGCGTCCCGGGCAGCAGGTACGCACCGGCGACGTCGTCACGTCCGCCGACGGGTCGCCGATGGCGGCCGGCTACATGACACTGACCGAGGGCACCTTTGACTGGACGCTGAACTACGACGAGATCCAGATCGTGCTGGAGGGCGAGTTGCACATCGGGACCCCTCAGGGGACCGCGGTAGGCAGGCCCGGCGATGTGCTGTACGTGCCCAAGGGATCTGAGATCACCTTCGGCACGCCGCAATGGGCGCGTTTCGTCTACGTCACATTTCCCGCGGACTGGGAAAGCCAGTAGCTCTGAGAACTTAACCGGCAAAACTCGAGAGGAATCCATTCCATGCCCACCCGAGCGATCCTGCACATCGCCGCCACGCGCCCTGGCGTCGTCGCCGACGCTCGCGGCTTGGCCGCAGAGTTCGACGGCGCACACTGGCTCGACCTAGGCGCCCACTTCGCGGCCGACCCCGCCGCAGTGGCCCGCGACGCCGACGCCGCGCTGGCGGCCGCTGTTGCGCAGGTCGAGGCCGACACCGCGGATGTGATCGTCACATCCGCCATGCTGCCCGCGGCGCTCGCCCCCGTCTCGTTGACGTTGCAGGCCAGGCTGGCCACCGAGCTTGGGGCGGGGCTCGTGCTGGTGGTCCCCGATGAGGCGGCCGCCGAGGTTGCCCGCGCCGAAGCGGTCCGGTGCCATGCCACCGTGGTGGGGGTCCGGCTGGACGGCGGGGCCTGGCTGGGCGAGACGGAGCCGTCGTGTCGCGTCGTGAGCGGCAGCCTCCACACCAGCGACGCGGTTCCCGTGGCGGTGAGCGACGACGACGGCATCGGGGAGGTCCTCGACCGGCTCTCTCCCGAGGCTTGCGTGGTGGTGCCGGGCGCGCGTGTTGACGTGATCATCGGCCTGCTCATCGCCCTGGCCTCGGGCCGGTTCCCAGCGCCGGCCGCAGTGGCAGTGGCCGGGCAGGTCGGTGAGCCGGTGCGGCGAGCCTGGCGGGAATTCGCCCCGAGCGTCCCTCTCGTGGAGGCCGGCGAGGGCGGCGTGCTGGCGCGTGCCCGGGGCGTCGAACGCGCGATGACCCCGCTGAGGTTCCAGGCCCAACTGCTGCGCGATGCCCAAGCGGCCAACCAGCACATCGTCCTGCCCGAGGGAACCGAGCCTCGCATCGTGCGGGCCGCTGCGGAGGTGCTGAGCCTGGGCGGGGCCCGGCTCACTCTCCTAGGCGACCCCGCGGCCGTCGCGGACGTGGCGCGCCGGGAAGGAGTCGACATCTCGGCCGCGGCCGTCATCGACCCCGCCACCGACCCGCTGCGCGAACGATTCGCTACCGAGTACGCCGAGCTGCGCGCCAAGAAGGGCGTCACGCTGGAACAGGCCCGCGAACGCATGGCCGACGTGTCCTACTTCGGCACCATGCTCGTGCGGGCCGGGCTGGCCGACGGCATGGTCTCGGGCTCGGTCAACACCACCGCGCACACCATTCGCCCCGCGTTCGAGGTGATCAAGACCAAGCCTGGCGTCGACGTCGTCTCGTCCGTGTTTTTCATGTGCCTGCCCAGCCATGTGCTGGTCTTCGGCGACTGCGCCGTCAACCCAAACCCGACGGCGGCTCAACTGGCCGACATCGCGGCGGCGGCCGCGGTCACGGCCGAACAGTTCGGCTTCGACCCCAAGGTGGCGCTGCTGTCGTACTCGACGGGCACGTCCGGCACGGGTCCCGACGTCGACCTCGTGACCGAGGCCACAGCACTGGTCCGTCAGAAGGCTCCGCGACTATGCGTCGACGGCCCTTTACAGTTCGACGCGGCGGTGGTGGAGACGGTGGCGCGCTCGAAGGCACCCGACTCGCCCGTGGCGGGCCGGGCCAACGTGTTGATCTTCCCCGACTTGTCGGCAGGAAACGCTGCCTACAAGGCCGTGCAGCGCACGGCAGGAGCCCTGGCGATCGGCCCCGTGCTGCAGGGGCTGAACAAGCCGATCAACGACCTCTCGCGTGGGGCCCTAGTGGACGACATCGTCAACACGGTGCTGATCACGGCCATCCAAGCGGGCCGGTGACACGCCCGACACGGCTCGCTCGGAGGCCTGCCTGCGTGCGTGGTGCCCAAGATCGGGTAAGAGTTCGGTAATCTGCCAGGGTGAGGTTCGACGACGAGATCATCGGAATCGGTGATGTGATGTTGCGGCCCGTTCTGGAGACGGACCGGTGCGGCATCGTCGCGTCGTGTCAAGATGCCGTGCTCCAGCGTTGGCTCGCCCTACCCAACCCATACACCACGGAGGACGCCCGCGTCTTCATCACCCAGGAAGCACCTGAGGTGCTCGCCTCAGGTGCGGGAATAGTGCGGGCCGTGGCCCACCATGACAGCTTCGCCGGAATGATCAGCCTCAAGGACACGGATTGGCAGGTCCGAGGGGCGGAGATGAGCTATTGGCTGGCTCCGTGGGCGCGGGGCAGTGGCGTGATGACCAGGGCGCTGCGTGCTTTCACCGACTGGGCACTGGGCAGGCAGGGACTCGAACGAATAGGGGTGCGAATACCCGACGGCAACGTCGCCGCCATCAACGTCGCAACCAGGTGCGGTTTCGTACATGAAGGCCTGCTGCGCCGGGCCGGATGGAACCACGCCGGCCTCGTCGACATTCACATCTTCAGCCGCGTTCGAGGCGACCCGAGCGAGCCCAGGAGGGCTCAAGGGCTGGCCGACGCCGCCCAGCCCGGCCCGATCGTCGGCGCTCCGCGCCGGGCCCAAGGCCCGGCCGCTTGAATCAACTGGACCATCTTGGTCTCGACACGCCGGTCGCTGCCGCATCCAGCTAGTCGACTGGCGGGGCTGGGCTTTCAACGCCTCCCGGCCAGCGAGCCGGCTCAGGGCAGGCCCGCGAGCCGGGCGAGTGCCGCCGCAGCGGCACCGACGATGACGACCACGATGAATGGTGCCCGCGCCAGCAGGGCCACCGCCGCGGCCACGAGGGCAGCCAGACGGGCGTCCAGGCGCACGGCCTGCCCGTCCACGACCGTGTTCATGGCCACCAGCGATGCCAGCAACCCGACGGTCACGCCCGCGCTCACCCGAGCCACCCACGGCCGGTCCAGTCAGCGCTCGGGCAGAAGATAGCCCACCGCTTTCGTCGCGAACGCAATGGCGCACGCCACGAGGATCCAACCCCACGTGCTCACGCCGCCTCCCGGGCACGGGCGAACGTCGCCGCCAGCGATACCGCCGCCGCGATGACGATGGGGATGCCGGCGGGAACGAACGGCGCCGTGACCACTGTGACCAGGGCGGCTACAACGGCGATCGCGATGGGATCGCGCCCCCGAAGCCGCGGCCACAGCAGCCCGAGGAAGGCCGCGACCGCCGCCCCATCCAGCCCCCAGACCTTTGGGTCTCCAGCGGCCGAGCCAAGCAGCGCCCCCACCACCGTGAAGAGATTCCAGAACACATACACCGCGATGCCCGCGGCCCAGAATCCGCGGCGCTCCTCGGCGGGGCTCTCCGACGCCGCCGCAGTGGCGATGGACTCGTCGATGCTCAACTGGGCCGCCGCGACCTTCCACCAGCCGCGCGGCCGGAGCAGGGCGTTGCCCGTCACCCCGTACAGCGCATTGCGCACGCCGAGCAGCGACGCGGCGGTCGTGGCCGCGGCCATCGATCCGCCACCCGCCACGACGCCCACGAAGGCGAACTGCGATCCTCCGGTGAACATGAGCGCGCTGAGGGCCGAGGCTTGCCACACATCGAGCCCCGCCAGCACGGCCAGCGCCCCGAACGAGATTCCGTACAGGCCTGTCGCGACGCCGACCCAGAAGCCACGCTTGACGGCCGGTGTCCACTTCACGGCGCCGTGGGCTCTTCGGTGGGGGCAGGGGCGGCCGGGGGAATAGTCATGGTGAACTTGGCGCCTCCCTCGGCCGCATTCGAGGCCTTCACCGTGCCGCCGTGGGCCTCCACGGTGTGGGCCACGATGGACAGGCCCAGCCCGGTTCCGGGGGTGTTTCGGGCCTTGTCGGAGCGGTAGAAGCGGTCGAAGATGAGCGGCAGGTCCTCATCGTCGATGCCTGGGCCGGAGTCGACGATGGTCAGCGTCGCGTCGCGGAGGGTCACCGTGATCACTCCCTCGGCGGGGGTGAACTTGACGGCGTTGTCGAGCAGGTTGGTGATGGCGCGTTCCAGGGTGGACGCGTCGCCCATGATTGGGGTGGGCTCCAGCCGGACATCGAAGACGATGCCGGGCCCGCGGCGCTGGGCGCGGGAGATGGCCGCCTCGGCCACGTCAGCCAGGTCGAGCAGCTCGTGTGGACGCTGTAGGTGGTCGTCGCGGGTGAGGGCCACGAGGTCGCCCACCAGGGCGGAGAATTCGCCGAGCTGGGCCGCGACATCGCCGAGCACCTCGGAGCGGGCTCCCTCAGGCAGCATGCCGGTCTTGTCGTCGGCCACGAGCAACTCGATGTTGGTGCGCATGGACGTGAGCGGGGTGCGCAACTCGTGACCAGCGTCGGCGATGAGCTGGCGCTGCTGCTCACGTGACTGCTGCAGCGAACGCAGCATCGTGTTGAAGGACTTGGTGAGTTCACCCAAGTCGTCGCGGCCATAGATACGGATAGGGTTGAGTTGGTTGGTCTGGGTCACCGACTTCACCGCCGATGACAGTCGCCGCACCGGCGCCAACACCGCCTGAGCTGCCCAGAGAGCCGTTGCGGTGGTGGTCAGGGTGCCGATGAGACCCGCTGAGATGACCACCCACCACAGCGAGTCGAGCGTCGACTGAAGCGATGTCATGGGCCGGGCGAACGCCAAGGCGTAGTGGCCCTCGCCAACCGTCATCGGTACCGCCACCACCCGGTAGAGGACGTCGCCGATCTCCACGGAACGGCCCGACGAGCCGAAACCCACCCGGGCGATCGCCACCTCTTCGGCCGAGATAGGCAGTTTCATCTGCTGGTTGGGCATCTGTTGCTCCGACCCGTCGGCGGAGACGAGCGCCATGAGGCCGCTGGGCGAGCCGGGAGAGTCCAGGGAGAGATCGCCGAGGTCGGCACGGTCCAATTCGACCGACGCGCTGGTTTCCTGAGCCACGCTCAACAGCTCTTGGTCGAGCTGGCCAAACAGCGACGCCCGGGCGACGAGGAAGGTGGCCCCACCGACGAGGATCACCGACACCGCCACGCTCAAGCCAGTCAGAGCGGCCAGGCGCCATTGAAGCGACTGACCGCTGATAAGACGAGCGAACCCGCGGCTGACCCTAATCCACCACGAGCCGATCACGGGGGCGTTTCGCGCAGGACGTAGCCGATACCGCGGACGGTGTGGATGAGGCGGGGCCTTCCACCGGCCTCCGTCTTGCGGCGCAGGTATCCGATGTAGACCTCAAGCGAGTTCGCCGTCGTCGGGAACTCGAAGCCCCACACCTCGTTGAGCAGAGTGTTGCGTTCCATCACCTTGCGAGGATTCTCCATGAAGACCTGGAGCAGAGCGAACTCGGTGCGGGTCAGCGAGATGTGTTGCCCGCCACGGGTCACCTCCCGGTGCTGGGTGTCCAGGGTGACGTCTTGGAACGTAAGCTGACGCGACTCGGCCTCGGGCGCAGGTTTGGAACGGCGAGTGAGGGCTCGTAGCCGGGCGAGCAGTTCGTCGAGCGCGAAGGGCTTGACCATGTAGTCGTCGGCGCCGGCATCCAGCCCGTCGACGCGGTCGCCCACGGCGTCGCGCGCGGTGAGGATGAGGATGGGGGTGTCGTTGCCGCCCTCGCGCAGCATGCGGGTGGTCTCGAGGCCATCGAGGCGCGGCATCATGACGTCCATGATGATGGCATCGGGAGTGAAGCCCACCAGCTTCGCGAGCGCCTCCACGCCATCGGACGCGGTTGTAACCTCGTCACCCGAGTACGTCAACGACCGGGCCAACGAATCGCGCACGGCTTGATCGTCGTCCACCACCAAGATCTGCATGGCCCCTACCCTGCCACCTTCCACTGACTGTGCGTATCCTACCTGAGTCTGAAGGTTTCTCAGCTTCAAACGCGCGGAAGTAGTACCATCATCCGGCCGGCGAGCTTCCCGTGGATGGCGCCGGCGCCTCCCGGCGATAGGGTGTGCGTCATGGCCAGGCTGATCTTTGTGTGTTGGGGCAACATCTGTCGCTCTCCCATGGCGGAACGCGTGGCGCGACGCGAGGCCGAGGAACGGGGGCTGGCCCTGGAGATCGAGAGCTTCGGCGTGTCCTCGGAGGAGTCCGGCAACCCCATCGACCGCCGCGCCGCCGACGCGCTCCGCCTGGCTGGCTACGACGCGTCGGGGCATCGGGCACGCAAGATCACGGCCCGCGACATCGCGGAGGCGGACCTTGTAGTGGCAGCCGAGCCCATGCACCTGTCTCGCCTGCGCTCCCTCGTCCCGGGCGCCGACAACCTGGCCCTGCTCAACGACTTCAACCCGGCCAAACCCAAGGGCGAACCCCTCGCCGATCCCTGGTATGGAGACCGGGCCGGCTTCGACGAGACCCTGGCCGACATCGAGGCAGCGATGCCGGGCATCCTGCGGGAGGTGACGCGGTGACGTCGGGCGTCAGGCCAAAGTGGCGACCAGCACCGCCTTGATGGTGTGCATCCGGTTCTCGGCTTGGTCAAAGACGATGCTCGCCTCCGACTCGAACACGTCATCGGTCACCTCGACGCCTTCGAGACCGAACTCGTCGAACAGGTCGCGCCCCATGCTGGTGCCCAGGTCGTGGAACGCGGGCAGGCAGTGCATGAACTTGACCGCCGGGTTGCCCGTGGCCGCCAGCAACTCGCGGTTGACCTGATAGGGGCGAAGCAGCGCGATCCGCTCTGCCCACACGTCCTTCGGTTCCCCGAGGGAGACCCACACGTCGGTGTAGACGAAGTCCACGCCAGCCACGCCTGCGGCGATGTCGTCGGTGACGGTGATCCGGGCGCCCGTGGCTTCCGCGATCTGCCGTGCTTCGGCGACGACCCCAGGGGAATTCTGCTGAGCCGCAGGCGCGACCATCCGCACATCCATGCCAGCCATGGCTCCGGAGATCAGCAGCGAGTTACCGATGTTGTTGCGGGCATCACCCAGGAAAGCGAAGGCGATCTCGCTGAGCGGCCTGCCCGCGTGCTCCAGCATGGTGAGCTGGTCGGCCAGCATCTGGGTGGGGTGCCAGTCGTCGGTCAACCCGTTGTAGACGGGCACGCCGGCGTGCGCGGCGAGGGCCTCCACGTCGGCTTGCGCCGAGCCACGAAACTCGATCCCGTCGTACCAGCGGCCCAGCACCCTGGCCGTGTCGGCGATGGACTCCTTGTGTCCGATCTGGGAACCGACCGGATTCAGGTACGTGGTCATCCCGCCCTGCTCCGCCACGGCCACCTCGAAGGCGCAGCGGGTACGGGTCGAGGTCTTCTCGAACAACAGCGCCACCTTCTTGCCCGTCAGGCGCTGCACCTCCCGGCCTTCGCGCCGCTCGGCCTTGAGGCGCGCGGCCAATTCGATCAGGGAAGCCCATTCGGCGGGGGTGAAATCGAGCTCCTTGAGGAAGCTGCGGCCGTGGAGTGACATGTGAAGGCCTTTCTTGGAAAAGGGCCAGTCTAGTCGCCGGTACGCGGCAGGCCGGGGCGGTCGGGCCGGGGCGGGGGAGTCGTCGTCGCGGAGGGTGAGGGGACCGGAGCCGGGCTCGAGGTGCTGGGGGACGGGTCAGGGCCGGCGCCCTGCACCACCGTCACCGGCCAGAACACTTCGGTTCCCGAAGGCTGTACCACAAACCGGAGCATCTGCGTGCCCGACAGGGCGCTCACACCGCGGGGGAGCTTGACCTCCACCGTCGTCACCCCGTTCGTGACGGTGCCCACGCCCACCACCGTGTCGCCAAGGTAGGCGACGATCGACGAGTTCGCCAGCCTGGGCGAGACCTTCGGACCCTCGCCCAGGAACATATCCAGGCTCTGCGGGGCCGTCGCGCCGGTGGGTGTGGCGCCGAACGTGAACGTCAAAGCATCGCCGCCCTCCACGAGCCTGGCTGACTCCGGGGCCTTCGCCGAGACGCCTCGCTTCGTGTAGTCGGGGCCGAGGGTGCCCTTGGACTCCACCCAGGAAACCCACGCCTCAAGATCCGCACGCCCGGCATCGCGGGTGTCGACGCCTTCCGTCAGCGCCGTGAAGTTGTCGCCGCCCGCGATGAGGAAGCTGCCCGAGCCGACGGTGTATCGCTTGTCCTTGTCGATGGGCTTGCCGTTGATGGACACCGACGTGATCCTGTCGCCGCGCGGGTGCGACTCGTCATAGGTATAGGTGACGTTCTTCGACAGGCCCAGTTGCAGGAACGGGCGGCTGGCCCCGTCGGGCTGCCATTGCTGCTCCAGCACCTGTTTGACTTGCGCGCCGGTGAGCCGGGTGGTGAACAAGGAGTTGGCGAACGGCAGCGTCGCGGCCGCTTCGCCGTAGGTGATGGGGCCCGCGTCCCACGAGTCGCGGGTGCCCCCGGGGTTCTGCACCCCGATGAACTCATCGGAGTCGCCCAGCACCTCCGCATACATCTGGGCCACCAGATTCAGCATGGGCGACTCGGTATTGCGGGTGCCCGCCGTGCCGTCGTTGGCGGTGGAGATCGCCGCGGTCGCGGTGCCAATCTGGCGTTCGGTCAGCTTGGTGGCCTCTTCGGTAGCCGTGGCGACGATGCCGCTGATGCGCCGAAGGCGTTCCGTGTCGCCGGGCGTCGAGGGGGGAGTGAGCAGATCCGCCTTGGTCTTGCAGACGCCCTTGCCGGAGGCGTCGAGGGAGATCTCTAGCTTGGCGATCCGCTCCCCGTATTGGCCGGCCTGGATCACCGGCACGCCCTTGGCGGTCGCCCAGGTGTAGGCCTGATGGGTATGGCCGTTGAAGATCGCGCTCACCCGAGGATCGACGTCGTTGTAGATGGAGGCGAACTCGCCGGCGTTGCTGCCAGGGCTGGTGGCGTTGGCCGCGCCCGCGTGGAAGGACGCGAGCACGACGTCGGCCTCCCCGTTGGCATCGTTGCCGTCGAGCAGGTCCTTGGTCGCCCGGTTGACGGCCTCTACCGGATTACCGAACTCGAGGTCGGCCACGCCCGCGGGCGAGACCATGGTGGGGGTCTCCGCGGTGACGGCGCCCACGACGGCCACTCGCACCCCGGCGCGTTCGAAGATCTCGTAGGCCTTGAGCGGGGCAGCCACGGTCGTCGTCCCCTTCCGGTACACGTTCGCGCCCAGATATGGGAAGTCGCTACCGGAGGCCACGCGGCCGCTGAGGTCGCTCCATCCCTTGTCGAACTCGTGGTTGCCGACGGTGCTCACGTCGAGGGCGGCGGCGTTCATCACGTCGAGGGTGGGTTTGTCGTCCAAGACCATCGACGTGAGCGTTGAGGCGCCAATGTTGTCGCCCTGGCTAATGGTGAGCACATTGTCTTCGCCCTGAGCGGCGCGAGCCTCCTCGACCGGGGTGAAGAGGGCGGCCGCAGAGGAGACCCGGCCGTGGAAATCGTTGATGCCGAACACAGTGAGCGTGGCATCTGAGGTGGTGCAGGTGCCGGGCGCCGCATTGGCGGTACCGGTGAGGCCCGTGGCGGCGATGCCTGCCGCGAATGTAAAGGAAACGAGCAATGCCGCTGCCCGCTGGCGGTTGCTTCTCATGGACTCTCCGTCAAGATGAGGGCCGCGCTGCGCAAATGACCCGTCTATAAGTGTCCTCGTCCCACCAGCGCGGGTCAAGATGAAAATGGCCCGGGTTCGCTCGTCGCGAAGACGAGCGAACCCGGGCCGTGGAGAAAGCTCTCCGAGTGTCGTTATCCGCGCTGGTAGACGCGCACGTAATCGACGGCGTAGGTCGCCGGGAAGACGGTGCTGTCGTCTGGGCTACCGGGCCAGCCGCCACCGACGGCCAGGTTCAGCCGGATGAAGAACTCCTTGTCGAAGGTGGGGGAGAGCCAAGGCGTGGTCTTGAGGTCACGGGTGTAGGTGAGCTTGTTGTCCACGTACCAGCGGATCGCGCCCTTCTCCCATTCCACCGCGTAGGTGTGCATGCCGTCGGAGGGCGACCCGGAAGTGAAGACGTGGGATGTGCCCTGCGGCGGATGGACCCGGTTTGGCTTGTAGGAGTGATGGATGGTGTGGTGCACCTTGGTGGCCTCGGCCTTGTTCTTGTCGTTGCTGCCGAGGGCCTCCATGATGTCCAACTCGCCCCAGCCGCCGGCAGTGGGGCGCATCCACAGGGCCGGCCACAGGCCCTTCGACTTGCCCGCCGCGGTGGGCAGCTTGGCGCGCATCTCGATCCGGCCATAGGTGAAGGCGGCTTTGTTCTTCGTGTGGAGATGCCCCGAGGTGTAGCTACGGCCGCCCGC
>JBHADA010000183.1:0-7059 GCA_041854805.1 Arachnia sp. | reverse complement strand
GGACCAGAAGCTGACCAAGCGGACCCAGGAATTCAAGCAGCCTGGCGCCTGCCTGAACTGTCACGCTTCGCTTCCCGAGGTTGTCAACGACCTCGGCAATGGCGATGCCAACGCGGGCTGGGCCGCGATGAACAAGATGCCTTTCAACGAGGCCGTGCAGCATGCCAAGGCGCCGATCGCCTGCATCGACTGTCACGCCCCCGGCACCATGGAGCTTCGGATCACGCGTCCCGCGTTCATCGAAGGCATCGCCCGGTACAAGGAGAATGTCGAAGGCATCAAGGGATACGACGTCAATCGTGACGCCAGCGTGCAAGAGAAACGCGCCTTCGTGTGCGCCCAGTGCCACGTCGAGTACTACTTCAAGGGCGAGGAGAAGACGCTCACCTTCCCCTGGACCTATGGTTGGCAGGCCACCGACGCCATCAAGTTCTATGACGAGGCCGGCTGGACCGACTTCAAGCACACCAAGACTGGTGCCAACGTGCTCAAGGCCCAGCACCCCGACTTCGAGACCTGGGCGCAGGGGGTCCACGCCGACAACGGCGTCACCTGCGCAGATTGCCACATGCCGTACAAGCGTGAGGGCGCGGCCAAGGTGACCGATCACCAGATTGCCAGCCCCATGCGCGACGATGCCGCCATCAATACAACCTGTTTGACGTGTCATCACTCCACCACGGAGGAGATGAAGAAGCGGGTCTCCACCATCCAAGAGCGGTGGGACGGCGCCAAGAACATCGCTTTCGATGCTCTTGATCAACTCATCGCGGACATCGAAGCCAACAAGAACACCGCGGACCCGGCGGCCCTCAGCAAGGCACGCGACTTCCAGCGGTGGGCCCAATACCTCATCGATATGAACGTCTCCGAGAACAGCCACGGCTTCCATGCCCCGCAGTATCAGGTTGCCACTCTCAACCAGGCCACTGACTACGCCCGCAAGGGACAGTTGGCATTGCGTGGCATCGATACGGGGCCGGTTACCGCGAGCGGGCAGAACTGATGGGAGAGCCCACGCCTGGGGTCGACCCCAAGGAGCTCGACGCCTTCCTAGCCACGGCTCCCGAGTCGCTCAAGGCGTGGGCGGATGCCCAGCGCGATGCGATCTCGGCCGGGCCGGGGGCAGAGGATCTCGAGGATGCCGACACACTCCCCGATGACCCTCCACGAAAGCGTGCTTCCCAGGCGCCCCTCGCCAGCGGCGTCAACAAGGTACTCGTGGCTCTGCTCGCCGCCGCGATCGTCCTGCTGATCCAGCAATGGGGCAGGCAGACGCAGACGGCTGCGCCCAGTTCGCAGCCGTCGATGCAGATATCGCAGGAGTTCGCCGCGTTAGACGAGGCGAAGGCGGAAGAACTCAAGAAGAAGGCGGAGGAGAAGCCTACGGATCCGGCCCCGTTGCGCGAGTTGGCCAAGCTCTATCACGAGGCGGGGCTGTGGCAGGAGGCCAACGACTACCAGGTCAAGGTGTTGAAACTGGTGCCCGACGATTTCGACGCGTTGCTGGCCGTCGGCGTCTTCTACTTCAACACCGGCGACCTGGCCAAGGCCGAGCAGCATTGGGTCAAGGCCACCGAAGCCTCCCCAAACCAACCCGAGGGCTATTTCAACCTGGGGTTCGTCTACCTCGCCAAGGAGCCCGCCGAGAAGGAACGGGCCGTGACGGCGTGGAAGAAGGTGATCGAGGTGGCTCCCGGGACCGAGTTGGCCAAGACGGCGAAGTCGCACATCGACCGCGCGGAGGAGAAATAGTGTCCACGCGAACCCAAGACCCAGTCGACGGCCTCGACGCTCCCGTCCGCGTGTCCGTATCCGGCGTGTTCCACCGCGTCTACGCCTTCTTCTACCACAAGAAGGTGGGGCTGATCCTCATCATCTTTACGGGGGCGCTGACGCTCGTCGGGGTGCTGGCCAAGCAGATGCCGGACTCGGTGCGCCTCGATCCCGCCGCTCGTGCCGGATGGCTGCAGCAAGCCAGCGACGTCTACGGCGGATGGACGGGCCCCCTCGACGCCATCGGTTTCTTCAGCATCTTCTCCTCGCCGCTGTATCTCACGATCACTGCGCTGTTGGCCGTTTCCATCGTCGCCTGCACCACCCATCGGCTGCCGCAACTGATCCGCAACGCCTTTCACCCCCACACCCATGTGCGCCCCAGCTTTTACCGGCATGCCAGGGTAGCGGCGACGCTCACCAGCGAGCAGCCACCAGACGCGGCACGCGACGCGGTGGCGGAGGCGCTGCGAGGCCGCGGATATCGGGTCATTCCGGACCCGGGAGGCGAGAGCCTGTATGCGGACAAGTTTCACTGGGCGCCGTTCGGCACAGCGTTGGCGCACGCCGGATACGTCGTGGTCATGGCCGGTTTTCTCCTCAGCTCCTTCACGGGATTCCGGATCGAGAGTTTTGATCTGACAGTGGGCATTCCCCGAGACGTGGGCCACGGCACCTCCCTGACGGCCACGGCCGAGTCCTTCACCGATACCTATGATGAGCAACACGGTACGCCCATCGACTACGTCACGGACCTGGTGGTGGTCAAGGAGGGAGAGCCTCCCCGCAGGCAGGACGTGCGGGTCAACGACCCGCTGATCGTTGACGGAATCTACTTCCACCAGGCATCGTTTGGGGTCTCGGCCGTGGTGCGGATCACCAAGGACAGCGAGGTGCTTTTCGACGGGGGCGTGCCCCTCACCTGGACTAGCCCCGATCAGAGGCTCCGTTACGGGGCGGTGCTAGTAGATGGGCGTGAGGTCTATGTCAGCGCGGCAGCATCGGGTGCCAATAGCGTGTTACCCGCCGGTCAGGTGCGTGTCGAGGTGTACCCCGAGGGGACTAAAACCCCCAATGGGGTAGCCACCATCGACGCTGGCACCAGCGGCTCCGCCGACGGGCTCTCCATCGAGTTCGTACGTGAGCAGAAGTACACCTCACTCATCGTGAAGAAGGATCCCGGCACGCCCGTCGTGTGGGCCGGGTTCGCCATGCTCATTCTCGGTGTCTGCGTCACCATGGGCCTGCCCCACCGGCGCCAGTGGGTGCGCGTGACTTCCGCTGGTGAGGGCACGCTGATCGAGACCGCCACCGTCGACCGCCCGATACGGGACGCCGCCGCATCTTCGACGATGCCGTCGAAGCGATGTCGGGCGCCGTTGATGCGACCGGGACGATGCCGTCCAGCCCGGCGAGCCCTGTCTCGCCCGAGAGGTCCGCAGAGAGGAACGAATCATGATCGCCGCCGCCCAACTTCTCTTGGTCGCAACGACGGTGCTGACACTGCTCGGGCTGGTCTGCTATGCCGTCGCCGTGTGGTTCGCGCGGCAGCCCGCGCCGGTCAATGCCAAGGTGAGGGTCGCGGCTTCGGGCGGGGCCGTCGAGGAGGATGAGAAGCCTCGGCCCGTGACCCAGGGCGCTAGCCGCGGCGTGGTGTGGTATGGCTCCATGGTGACGCGCACTGCCTTCGTGCTGCTCAGCCTGTCGATGCTGGCACGCATGCTGGGCACTGGACACGCCCCGTTCGCGAACCACTATGAGTTCGCGGTCTCGTTTAGTTGGGGCATGCTGCTGGCGCACATCTTCGTCGAGTGGAAGTACCGTGTGCGTACTTTGGCCGTGGTGATGCTGCCAGTGATCCTGGCCATGCTGATCTACGCGTCGACGCTGTCCTATGAGGCCAAGCCGCTCATGCCCGCTCTGCAGAATTCCCCGCTGCTGACCATTCACGTGTTCGCGGCGGCGTTGGCGTACGGCGCGGCGGCCGTGGGGTTTGGCGCGGCCGTCATGTTCCTGCTGGCACCGCAGGTGCGGTGGCACGGTTGGCCCAAGCGTGAGCTGCTCGACGAGATCGGCTATAAGTCCGTGGTGGCGACCTTTCCGCTGCTGACCATCATGATCGTGCTCGGCTCGGTATGGGCCAATATCGCCTGGGGCAAGTACTGGAGCTGGGATCCGAAGGAGACCGCCGCGCTGGTGACCTGGCTGGTCTACGGTGCCTATCTGCACGCGAGGGTCACCCACGGGTGGAAGGGTTCACGGTCAGCTTGGCTGCTGGTGGTCGGCTTCTTCGCCATCTTATTCACCTACTTCGGCAACCTGTTCTTCGGCGGGCTGCATTCATACGCATGAACCGCACGTCGTCTTGGGTCGGGTTAGGGGTGATCGCGGTGATCACCGCCGGGGCCTTGTTGATCGGGTCCTGGTTCGTAGGCGAGGGAGAAAAAACCCCCAGCGCAGGCTCATCGGTCAGTGTGGCCGGGGTGCAGGCGATGCCGAAGGCGGGGGATGCGGCACCAGCCGATGCGCCGCTGCCGGTGGGCGGGGGGAAGCCCGTGTGGCTGGTGTTCATGGCGACGTGGTGCCAGGAATGCCGCGTGGAGGCCCCCGATGTGCAGGAGGCCTCGATGCGAGGCGACGTCAAGGTGGTGGGCGTCTTTGTCGGCGAGGATGAGGCAACAGTGAGGGATTACGCCAAGCGGACCTCGCTGACCTTCGACACCGTGGCCGATACGGATGGTTCGATTTCGGCTCGATATGGGGTGCGGGCCGTGCCCTCGCATTTCTTGGTTGGCGGCGACGGGATGGTGCGCGAGGTGGCCTTTGGTGCGCTGAGCGCCCCAGCGATCAAGGAGAAGCTTGACGCCCTGGCGGGCTGAGCGTCGACCGAGCATCGCGGGATCCTCACCGATTCTAGTCGTCGGCTATTTGATCACGATCAACACAAGCGGTCCTCGATCGCTTAGGCTAATGCGAAGGGCAATGCCGCCCTTTAGTAGGCGCCGAAAGGAACGCCAATGACCAGACGCGGTACCGCGCTTAGCCTCTCACTCGCCTTGGTGATCCCGGTGATGCTTACCGCCTGCAGCAGGCAGAGTATCGATGGATGGGATGGTACGGGGCCCATGCCGATCAGCCTGTGGACGCACTCGGCTGGCAACGAGGGAGAGGTCGAGGTGCTGACCCAGATCATCGCCGATTTCAACGACTCACAGGACGAATATGAGGTGGTCCGACAGGACTTCCCGCAGGACGCGTACAACACGTCCGTGCAGGGAGCGGCCGCGTCCAATGACCTGCCCTGCATTCTCGATGTGGATGGACCCATCATGCCGAGTTGGGCATGGAACGGCTGGCTTGTGCCTTCTGGGCTCACCGAGGATGACGTCGCCGGGTTCCTGCCCTCCACTGTGGGACGTTACGACGGACAGATCTATTCCGTTGGCTACTGGGACGCCACCACGGTCATGTTCTCGCGCCGTTCGGTACTCGAAGGACTGGGCATTCGGATCCCCACCGTCGATGAGCCGTGGAGCTTGGAGGAGTTCGACGCGGCGCTGCGCACGATCAAGGAATCCAGACAGTTCGAATACGCGATCGACTGGGGGCCAGGAGATACGGGGGAGTGGTACACCTACGCCTACAGCACGCTGCTGCAGAGCTTCGGCGCGGACCTAATCAACCGCGACACCTATGACACGGCCGACGGCGTGCTCAACGGCCCGAAGGCGCTCGCGTTCACCCAGTGGTTCCAGAACCAGTTCGACGAGGGCCTCGCCCCTCGTTCCAATGCCCAAGACCGAACCGAGTTTCGCAACGGGCAGGCCGCCATCCAATTCAGCGGAAACTGGATGTACTTGCAGAATACGGAGGCATTCGGCGACGATCTCGTGATGCTGCCCCCGCCGGACTTCGGCGCCGGGCCGAAGGTGGGGGTCGGTTCCTGGCAATACGGCCTCACTCGGGCATGCACCAGCGAGCAACGCGCAGGCGCATTGGAGTACCTGCGGTTCTCCATGCAGGACACCTATATCGCGAAGTTCTCCGACATTACATCGCTCATTCCTGCCACCACCACGGCGGCGGCGCGGACCACAGCCGGCCTGTACGGCCCTGGACAACCGCTCGAATGGCTCAGCGGCATGTCTGAGCGTTATGGGATGCCGCGGCCTCCGAGCCCGGCCTATCCGGTGATCAGTGAGGTCTTCCAGCAGCAGTTCCAAGACGTCGTCGCCGGGAAGGAGCCGCGGGATGCGTTGAACCAGGCCGTTCGAGAGATCGACGCTGACATTGAGGCAGCGAGGTATGACCGATGAGTAAGACCAAGCCCAGACTCAACGCGCAGGAACGGCGCGCCGGCTACCTCTTCATGGCACCGGCTGTGATCCTACTCACCGTCTTCCTCGTGGTTCCCGTGCTGATGAGCTTCGGGCTGGGCTTCACCAACGCCCGCCTCGGTTCGGCCTATTCGCCGGAGTTCGTCGGCCTCGCCCAGTTCGCGCGGGCGCTCACCGCCGACCCCACGTTCTGGGACGCACTGCGCAATATCGCGGTGTTCGTTCTGGTGGTGGTGCCCATTCAGGGAGGGCTGGGGTTGGGGCTGGCGTTGCTGGTGAATCAGAAGATGCGAGGAGTCACGGCTTTCAGGGTGATGTTCTTCATGCCGGTGGTCACCTCCATGGTGGTGGTGTCGATGCTGTGGCGGTTCATGTATCAGAAGGATGGCCTGATCAACGCGGTGTTCGGATTCAACGTCGACTGGCTCAACGAGCCCTCCACCGCGCTTCCCGCCGTCATCGTGATGTCTATCTGGCAAGGCGTCGGATTCCACATGATCCTGTGGCTCTCCGGGCTGCAGACCATCAACCACGACCTGTACGAGGCCTCCGCGCTCGACGGGGCGACACCGTGGCAGCAATTCCTCAACGTCACGATTCCCGGGCTCAAGCCAACGTTTGTCTTCATCTTCATCACCATCACGATCGCGGCGTTCTCGCTGTTCACCCAGATCGACGTGATGACCGACGGCGGACCCGCCAACGCCACCACCACCCTCGTCTACCACATCATCCAGATGGGCTCCGGACGCGGTGATGTGGGCTATGGCGCTGCCCTCAGCCTCATCTTCTTCCTCATCGTCCTAGCCGTGACACTGGTGCAGCGGCGCCTCACTAAGGAGGACTGACCCATGAGCAAATCCACCGAGGCCGGCCGCGGCAAGGCTTGGACCTACATCCCCATGACGCTGCTTGCGTTCACCTTCATGCTGCCGCTGCTGTTCAT
>JBHADA010000182.1:0-4566 GCA_041854805.1 Arachnia sp. | reverse complement strand
GGCGATGCGGCGGTGGAGCTTGATGAGCCCGTTGAATCTCCTATGTTTGTCAAGTCGTCGCGAGCTGGGTTCGGGCTGCGGTGTTGAGGTGTCTGTAGATCTCGCGGGCGAGGTATCGCTTGAGGCAGCGGCGGATCTCGCGGAGGGTGCGGCCTTCGGTGGTGCGGCGCTGGACGTAGGCGCGGGTGCGGGGGTCCATGCGCATGCGAGTGACGATGGCCATGTGGAGGGCTCGGTTCAGGCGTCGGTCGCCGCCGTGGTTGATGCGGTGCCGGATGGTGTTGCCCGAGGATGCGGGGATCGGGTTGGTGCCGGCGAGGCTGGCGAACGCGGCCTCGGACCTGATCCGGCCCAGGTGTGACCAGGAGGTGAGTGCGACTGCGGCGGTGACTGGCCCGATACCTGGCTGGTCCAGAAGCGTGGCAGCGGGGCTTTGGCGGACGAGATCGGTGATCCGTTTGGTGATCGCCTTCAGCTTGATGTCGAGTGCGGCGACGCGCTTGGCGAGGCGGTTTGCTTCGCCGCGAGCTGTCGCGATGGCGATGTCTTCGTGGCGTGTTCGCCATGCCGCGATCGTGGCGATCTGGGTTGCGGTCAGTGGTTGGCGGGCGTCGATGCCGAGATCGACGACGCGTAGCAGCGCGGTGAGCGCGTTGATCGTTGCGGTGCGTTCGGTGCTCATGTGATCACGGGAAGCCAGCAGCACCTTGACTGCGGCGCGCACACCGTCGTCCGCACGTGGTTCGCGCAGCTGACTGTCTTGGAGCGGGAGGGCTGCGGCAGCGATACGACGGGCATCGAGCGGGTCGGACTTGCCGATACCGCGGTTGGCGCGGGCGTTCATGCGCGGGGCCTCGACGACCGTGTATCCAGCATCCGATGCGGTGCTCGCCAGGCGTGCCCCGTAGGTGCCGGTGCCCTCGATCACCCAGAGCACGTCAACGTCACCGCCGGTGCGGCGTCCGACCCAGCACACTGCTCGGGACAGACCAGCTGTGGTGGTGGGGAACTGGGCCTCATCAATGACCTCACCGGTGGGGCAGGACAGGATCGAGATGGCGTGGTTGCGGGCGTGGGTATCCACGCCGATAACGAACGGGCGGGCATGAGCGACGATAGCCATGGCGATCGACATTCCTCTCTTCAAACGGACAGGGGCACGGTCGCCAAGCGGCCGTCGCCGGTCCGGGAAGAGGTCACGTCGGGGCGAATCTGTGATGGGCCACGACCCCGCGGGATCGGGCAGTCTCCTGATGAGGTCACCGAGGTGGGCCGAACGGCGCCGACCGCGCCGACCCGAGCGGACAATTCAACGGAAAGACACCGCAAGCGGGCCAATTGCTTCGAGAGTCACACCCCGGTCGACACGACCGACGCCATCCTGACCAGCCAGTCCCAGACCAGCCGAACCCAGACTCACAGATCGCCTCGGTGGGCCCGTTGGAGGTGCTGGGCCGGTCGAAGTAGGCCAGGACGTCGGCGGCGCGCTTCTTCAGCGTCCTGCCGAGCTTGGTGATCTCGACCAGGGCCTTGGGGACGCCGGTGCTGATCGAGTCGATGAGCCGGGCCATCAGCTCGCGGCCGTGGCGCCGGTTCTCGTGGCGGTAGGCGGCGATCATGCGCTGGTAGACGCTCCAGGTGACCTCGACCTCGACGTGGGCGTCGTCGGCGAACAGGGTGTCCAGTCGGTCCTTCTGCTTGTCGTTGAGCAGGTCGGCGCCGGTGGACAGGGTCCGGCGGGCGGCATAGAGCGGGTCGCCCTTGCGGCCGCGGTGCCCACAGATGGCCTGCTGAACTCGCCGTCGGCACTCATCGAGCGCCTCGCCAGCGAGGCGCGTGACGTGGAAGGGATCTAGCACGGTCACCACGTCGGGCAGTTCCTCGACGGCGGCGGTCTTGAACCCGGTGAAGCCGTCCATCGCGACCACCTCCACGCCGTCGCGCCACTCCTGCGGGCGGTCGGCCAGCCAGGTCTTGAACGCCTGCTTGGAGCGTCCTTCGACCATGTCCAGCAGCCGTGCCGGGCCGGTGCCATCTCGCACTGGGGTGAGGTCGATGATCACGGTGACGTACCTGTCGCCGCGACGGGTGTGCCTCCACACGTGCTCATCGACCCCGACGACCTTCACCCCCTCGAAGCGGTGCTCCTCGTCGATCAGCACCCGCTTGCCCTCGGCCAGAACGGCTTCGTTGGCGGTGTCCCAGGCCACCCCGAGCCCCTCGGCGACCCGAGCCACGGTCAGGTGCTGGACCACGATCCCTTCCAGCGCCCACCGCAGAGCGCGCCGAGACAACTTTGCCCGGGGCTCGGCCGCGGCGGTGGTGTCCTGGCGCCACACATACCCGCAGCCGCTGCAGCGGTAACGGCGCACGACGACCTCCAGCGTCGTGGGCCGCCAGCCCAGTGGTTCGTGGGCAAGCCGTCGGACCACGGTGTCACGTGGTCTCCCTTCGCAGCCGCAGCGCCGGCACCACTGGTCGGGCTCGACCACCTGGCAGGCCAATACGGCACGATCCGGCTCGAGTCGCTGCCCGGTGACAACGAGGCTACTCGTAGTTGAGTGTGGTGGGTCGTTGATGCAAGGGCTCGTGGCCTTGCGCTGGGATGGGTGTTGCGAGGCATCCTCCCGGACAAGGACCACGAGCTGTGATCGAGCCTACGTGCTCGCGGCGTGACGCTGCGAGCGTGATCTTCAACCTGCCCGACTACCACGTGATCGACGCGGTCGACCTGCCCTCGGGCGGTCGACGCGTGATCGTGCAGGCCGACACTGTGGCCGATGGCTGCCCTGACTGCGGGGTGGTCTCGGCCCGGGTCCATGCCTGGTGTCGGCAACGCGTGAAGGACATCCCGCACGCTGGCAGCATCGAGGTCATCGTCGTGAAGCCGCGGCTGGTGTGTGCGGAGGGGGCGTGCTCGCGGCGGACGTTCACCCAAGCCACAGCAGAGTTGCCGGTGCGGGCTCGGTGCACGAGTCGGCTACGGCGGGGCCTGTTGGAGGCCGTGATCGATCACGGCCGGCCCGTCGCCGCTGTGGCCGCCAGCTTCGGGGTCGCCTGGTGGACTGCCCAGAAGACGGTGAACAGCGCGATCGACACGCTGCCCGATACCGATGCTCTGCACGTCACCCAGCTCGGGGTCGATGAGCATCGCTACCGGAAGGTGCGCTGGTACCGGGACCCCGACACTGGCGGCTGGTCCCGGGTCGAGCCATGGATGACCACGATCGTGAACACCCGCTGCGGCCAGGTCCTCGGCGTCGTCGATGGCCGTGACAGCGCCGCTGTCGAAGGCTGGTTGACCGCCCGTAGCCAGGTCTGGCGGGACCGTGTCACAGTGGTGGCGATCGACCCCTCGGCCGCGTTCAAGAAGGCCATCACCGGCTGCCTACCGAACGCGAAGATCGCGGTCGACCCGTTCCACCTAGTCCAGCTGGGAAACCAGTGCGTGACCCGGGTACGGCAACGCCTCGCCCACGAGGTGCACCAGCGGCGTGGCCGGAAGGTCGACCCGGCCTGGGCGCACCGGATGCTGCTGCTACGCGGCTACGACACGCTCAGCCCACGCGGACGGGCACGCCTGGAACAGGTGCTCGCCGCCGACGACCCGACCGGCGAACTGGGCGCCGCCTGGGGCGTCAAGGAAGCCCTCAGGCTGATCCTGGCCAGCCACACCATCGAGGAAGCCCGCGCCGCGAAGACCCGCTTCGACGCCTGGGTGGTCACCGCCGACACCGACGAGACCGACCGGTTCGCCGCGACCATCACCGCCTGGTGGCCCGCCATCGAAGTGACCATCGCCACCGGCGTGACGAACGCCCGCACCGAAGCAGCGAATACCGCAATCAAGCACATCAAGCGGACCGGGCGCGGCTACCGCAACAGCGACCACTACCAAGCCCGTATCCTGCTCCGCAGCGCCCACCGGGCGCGGCAACACCGCATGACCAGCCAAGGCACCACAGCCAACTGCGAATAGCCGCCAAACGAGCCTTCAACGCGGTCGATTCCTACACGTGGGAACGGATCACAGCGTGGCTACGGAAGAAGCACCGTCGGATCGGATGGCCAGAGCTCCGACGCAGATACTGTCTGCCGGGGAGTTGGCGGCTCGTCCACGACAGGGTCAGGTTCAAGGGCGCAGCCAGCGTCCCCATCGTGCGGTACCGCTACCGCGGCTACCACATCCCGACCCCGTGGAACCCGAAGACCGTCGCAAGCTGACCAACCCCCTCACGTGGAGAGCCCGGTGCGGTGAAAACCGCACGCCGGGTTCGGCGGGCGGGCTGTGGAAACCCACCACGGGTAACCGTGGCAGGGCGCCACAGCCCGACCCAACTGGCACCACGTCAGTACCCGCCACCGGGGCCCGAAGGAACTCACCGGCATGGTTGATCTGACCCGGAACAAAGGACGGACACGTGCATGCCAGGTTGCTCGACCTGGTACCCGGCCGGTCCGGAACCGTGTACAAGACCTGGCTCGACGCTCGCGGCAACACGTTCAAGCAGCAGGTGGAGGTCGCCACCCTGGACCCGTTCCATGGTTACAAGAACGCTATCGATG
>JBHADA010000181.1:0-28644 GCA_041854805.1 Arachnia sp. | reverse complement strand
GACGGCGACCCGAAGGCCACCACCAGGATGGCCAACTTCTACGAGAAGGGCGACAAGCCGCTGGAGATTGTCGCCACCCGGCAGTGGTACATCCACAACGGCGGCCGCGACGACGACCTCAAGGCCGCGCTGCTCGCCCGTGGTGAGGAGTTGGCCTGGACACCGGAGCACATGCGGCACCGCTACGAGAACTGGGTGAGCGGGCTCAGCGGCGACTGGCTGATCTCCAGGCAGCGTTTCTTCGGCGTGCCGTTCCCCGTCTGGTACCGCCTCGACGCCAACGGCGAGCCCGACTACGACGCGCCCCTCGTCCCGTCCGAAGATCAGCTCCCGGTGGATCCGATGAGCCAGGCCCCCGAGGGCTTCGTCGAGGAACAGCGCGATCAGCCCGGAGGTTTCACGGCGGACCCCGACGTCATGGACACCTGGGCCACGTCGTCGTTGACACCGCACCTGGCCACCGGGTGGGAGCGCGACCCTGAGCTGTTCGAGTTGACCTTTCCCATGGATGTGGCCCCGCAGGGACACGACATCATCCGCACCTGGCTGTTCAGCCGCGTGGTGCGGGCGAACTTCGAGAACGGCTCGCTTCCGTGGCGGCGGGCCACTATCTCGGGCTTCGTCACGGACCCCGACCGGAAGAAGATGAGTAAGTCGAAGGGCAACGTCGTGGTGCCCACCGACATCCTGGACCGCTACGGCTCCGACGCCGTGCGCTGGCGCGCCGCCCAGGCCCGCCCCGGCATGGACTCGCCCTTCGACGAGAAGCAGATGAAGGTGGGCCGTCGTCTGGCGATGAAGGTGCTCAACGCGGGCAAGTTCGTCCTCACGCTGGCCGAGGCCCCTGGCGGTCTGTCCGCGGTTACCAACCCCGTCGACCGGGCCCTGCTGACTTCCTTGGCCGACGTCGTCGGCCAGGCCACCGCGGCATTCGAGGCCTTCGACTACACAGCGGCGCTGGAGGCGACCGAGGCCTTCTTCTGGTCGTTCTGTGACGACTACCTGGAGCTGGTCAAGGAGCGAGCCTACGGGGCCCACTCGCCCGCCGAGCAGGCCTCCGCCCAGGCGGCGCTGGCGCTGGCCCTCGACGTGCAGTTGCGACTGTTCGCGCCGTTCCTGCCGTTCGTCACGGAGGAGGTGTGGCGCTGGACGAATGAGTCCTCGGTGCACCAAGCCGCGTGGCCCACGGCAGCGGAACTGGCCGCGGACGGCGACCCGGCTCTGCTCGCGGACGTGGCCGAGGCGCTCATCGCGATCCGCGGCGCGAAGTCCACGGCCAAGGTTTCGATGAAGGCGGAGGTGGCCAAGGCGGGCTTCGCCGGGCCGGCGGCGACGGTGGCCCGCCTACGCGCCATCGAACCGGACCTAAGGGCGGTGGGACGCCTCGTGGGCGAGGTGACCTGGGCGGAGGTCGAGGAACCACTTCGGGTCGAGGTAGAGCTGGCCGAGGCGGAGTGACACCGACTATGGCTGGCGATCCTCGTCAGCCCCAGCCACGAAGAACGGTGGCCCACTCCCTGTTACCCTCGTGCGGACGATCATCAAGGAGGTTTCCATGAGTTCTTATCCCCAGGGTCCGTATCCACAGCCGGGGCCCTACTCTCCGCCCCCAACTCGGGACAACTGGATGGGCATCACGTCCCTGATCGCCGGCATCATTTCGCTGTTCTGTACCCTTCCCGGCGTGCTGGCCATCGTCTTCGGCGCGCTTGGCATGAGCGCGGTCACGCGAGGAACAGCAAACAACAAGGGACTTTGCATCGCGGGCATCGTGACCGGCGTGCTGGGAATTCTCATCAGCATCGCCTGGCGCATTCTGGCCACCTACTACTGAGCAGATGGCCAGAAGCACCCGGCTCCGGCTGCGCTTGGCCGGAGCTGCGGTGTTCGGCTTGGCCACCGCGTCCTTGGCGTTCGTGGCGCTGTGGCGTCCCACTGGGCCCAACACCTGCCTCTTTCACGCCTTGACCGGCTTGTGGTGCCCCCTGTGCGGAGGCATCCGAGCCACGCATGCCCTCCTCAACGGAAACATCGTCGAGGCTCTCCACTGGAATAGCCTGGCGGTGGCCTTCGACGTGGTCTTGGTCGTGCTCGTGCTGCGGTGGTGCATCGCCGCGCTGGCCGGGCGTTGGATTATTCCCTGCGGCCGTGGCCTCGCCTACGGGATGCTCGCGGTGGTCCTCGCGTTCGGTCTCATCCGAAACCTCTTCTGGCCGCAGTGGGCTGGGCTGCTCGGACCACCGAGCCCCTTCTGGCAATAACGATCCGCGGGGAGCCTATCCGCCTCGGTTGACCGGTAACCTCAGTCCTCCAGCATCTCCGCGGCCACCACTCCACGGCGCATGGCGTCGGCGGCCGCACGGCAGGCGGTGCGCAGGTCGCCTGGGCCGACGGCGGTGGCGAGTTGGCCCGCGAGGTCGATGACTTGCCGCACCCAGCGGACGAAGTCGCCCGCGGGAAGCTGCGAATGATGCAGCACCTTGGCGAGCTCTTGGCCGCTCGCCCAGCGCCACGCCGCCTCGGCGAAACCGATGTCGGGCTGGCGGGCCCGGTCCCTGCGGTGTTTGCGCTCCAACGCCCCCACCGAACGCCACACTTCGCGCAGTTGAGATTGGGCATACTCGGAGGCCAGGTCGGGCATGCGAGGCAGTCGGGCGTCGCGGCTGGGGCGAGCCTCGTACAGCAGCGACGACAGCACGGCCGCCAACTGCGGCGGCGTCAGCCCGGCGAACACGTCGCGGCGGACGCATTCGGCCGCCACAAGATCCAACTCGTTGTAGATGCGCCGCAACATGCGCCCAGCGTCGGTGAGTTCGTCGCCGTCGAGGTAGCCGAGCTCTTCCAGCACGGCGCAGACCCTGTCGAACTGCACGGCCAGTGAGTGGGCCCGACCGGTCACCTCGGCCTCGGCCCGTGAGGCCTCCCGTTCCAAGCGGATGACCCGGGCAGCCGCCACCGCGTGAACCTCCCGGTCTGGGCAGCCGTGGCAGGGGTGGGAAGCCAGTTCCGCGCGCAGGCTGGCCACCTGCCGGGCCACGTCCTGATCCGTGGCCGCCTCGATGTGAGGAACCTCCGGGTCGAGCTGTTCCAGCTTGGCCGACAGGGCCGTCAACAACGCGCGTCGATGCTTGCGCTCACGCACGGAAAAGTCACGCGGCACCCGAATGCGGCCCACCGGCTTCAGCGGACCGGGCAGGTCGTGTGGCTGCACTTTGAGCACCGTGTGGTCGCTCGCGATGGTCTGTGCCCAGGGCGCCGCGCCCTTGTGCTGTCTCTGCCCCACCCGCAACACCACCGACCAGCCCTGCCTGGGTAGGTGCACGACATCGCCGGGCATGAGCGTGGTGATGGAGTGGGCGGCCTCCTCGGCACGGTCCGCCTTGCGGGCCTTGGAGGATTCCGCCTCCAGGCGGGAGATCTCGTCACGGAGGCGCGCATAGCTCATGAAATCGCCCAGATGGCATTCGACGTCGGCGCTGGCCGCCGCCACGTCATGGGCCAACCGACGGCCCACCCGGGAGGCCTGCACCACGGACTTGTCGGTCTGGAACTGGGCGAACGACTGGTTGAGCAGGTCGCGGGCCTTGTCGCGCCCCATGGTGGCCATGAGGTTGACGGCCATGTTGTAGGTGGGTTTGAAGCTGGATTTGAGTGGATAGGTGCGCCTGGACGCCAAGCCGGCGACGGCGCGCGGGTCCATGCCCGGCTGCCACAGCACCACGGCGTGGCCCTCCACGTCGATGCCGCGGCGCCCGGCCCGTCCGGTGAGCTGGGTGAACTCGCCCGGGGTGAGGTCGACATGCGCCTCGCCGTTGTACTTCACCAGCTTTTCGATGACGACGGTGCGGGCCGGCATGTTGATGCCGAGGGCCAGGGTCTCCGTCGCGAAGACCAGCTTGAGGGCGCCGGTGGCGAAGCCTTCCTCGACGATGGCCTTGAACGCGGGAAGCTGCCCCGCGTGGTGGGCCGCGACGCCGGCCATGAGCGCGGCGCGGAAGTCCTCGAAACGCAGCGCCTCAAGGTCGGCCTGGTTGAGGGTGGCCACATGCTTGTCGGCGATGTCGCCCAGCAGCTCGGCCTCGGCGCGGTTGGTCAGTGTGATCCCGCCGTCGATCACCTGCCGCACGGCCGCGTCGCAGCCCACCCGGGAGAAGATGAAGCAGATGGCGGGCAGCAGTTCGGCACGGTCCAGCACGACGGCCATCTCCCCGCGGCTGGTAGGCCGCCCGCCAAACCGGGAGTGGGCCGCGCCGCCGTATCGTCCGCCACCCTTGACCTCCTTGCCTCTGCCGGAACGGCCTCGGGGGCGGCGTGAGTCGTCGCGCACCCGGCCTGCCTCGGCCTTGGAGATCCTGAGCAACTCGGGGTTGACCTGGGCCCGTTGAGTGGGTAGCTGACTCGCCGTCGGCGCGTCGCCCTCGAACAAGTCGATGAGGCGACGCCCATGCAGCACGTGCTGGAACAGCGGCACTGGCCGCCGTTCGGAGACCACGACGCTGAACCCGCCGCGCACGGTGCGCAGCCAGTCACCGAAATCCTCGACGTTGCTCACGGTTGCTGACAGAGCCACGATCTGCACGGAGTCCGCCAGCCCCAGGATGACCTCCTCCCACACCGGGCCCCGAAACCGGTCGGCCAGGTAGTGCACCTCGTCCATGACCACGTAGCCGAGGTTGCCCAGCGTGGGCGAGGCCGCGTAGATCATGTTGCGCAGCACCTCCGTGGTCATGACCACGATCTGCGCCTCGGAGTTGACCGACACATCCCCGGTAAGCAGGCCCACCCTGTCCGGGCCGTAGCGTTCCACCAAGTCGTGGTATTTCTGGTTCGACAACGCCTTGATGGGGGTGGTGTAAAAACACTTGCGGGAGCCGGCCACGGCCAGGTGAACGGCGAACTCGCCCACCACCGTCTTGCCCGCGCCGGTTGGTGCGGCCACGAGCACCCCGTTTCCAGCCGCCAGGTCCCGGCACGCGTCGAGCTGATACTCGTCGAGGCCGAAGGGGTAGGAGGCGGCGAAGTCGCGCACCTCGCCGGGCAAGGGTTCCGTGCTCACCCGCCCAATCTACCCCGGTCTATTCGGGGGCGACGACGACGCGCAGCGCGCCCGGGTCGGCTTCGACGATAGCGGGCACACCGCCCATCTCCTCGCCGTCTCCCATGAGGAAGAGATCCTCGCCACCTACGACGACGCGGCGCGCCTGGAGACGTTCCACCACATCGTCGCTGACGAACTTGCCGCTGTAGACGGCAGGGAGAAGACGCAGCAGCTTACCCCGGCTGGCCTCGCCGATGATGGTGACGTCGAGCAGCCCGTCGGCGGGGTCCGCGTCGGGGGCGATACGCATGCCTCCACCGAACATGGCGGTGTTGCAGACGGCGACGAGCATGGCCTTGAGTTCGCGGGGCTGGCCGTCGATGACGATGCGGTAGGCCAGGGGCTCGAAGGCGGCCAGCTCACGCAGCGCGATGACGCCATAGCTCAGTGCGCCGAGCCGGACGCGGATGTCATTTGTCGCGCGGTTGACGCGGGCATCGTATCCGCTGGAAACCACGGCCCCCACATAGCGGGTGCCGCTGGCGTTGGTGACGCGCGACAGGTCTACGGACTTCACGTGTCCGCTCACGAGCACCTCGACGGCGTCCTTGACCGATGTGGGGATGCCGACGCCGCGGACGAAATCGTTGCCGGTGCCCGCCGGGATGATGCCGAGCGTGGCCGCTGTGTGGGCGCAGGCGTTGAGGCCCAGATGGGCCATGCCGTCGCCTCCCATGACGACGACGAGATCCCCTGGTTGGGCCGCCATCGCGGCGGCGCGGGTGAGATCTCGGGCCTCCTCATAGGAGGTGGATCGCACGACGTGTAGTTCGGAGTCTGGGAGCCCTTCTCCGAGCCGTCGGGCCACCTTGGGCAGCACGCGCCCTGCCCGGCCGCCCCCCGAGCGTTCGTTGCAGACGACGGTGACCAGCCGCCGCTTGGCCAGCGCCTCGTGCTGTGCTGGACCGTTCACTTGCCGTCGTCAAGGTCGATGTCGAACTCGGCGGCCTCCTCGGTGATGCCGCGCCGCTTGTCCCTAATTCTGCAAACAAGTTCGGCGATGAGGAACATTCCGGTAACAGGAACAGCAAGCATCATCATGGAAAAGGGATCAGTCGTGGGGGTAGCAACAGCGGCTAATACCACGCTACCGAAGATGACGCCCTTGCGTGCCTTCTTGAGCTGATAGCCGCGCACCAGACCCGCCAGGTTGAGCGCCACCACCACGACGGGCAGCAGGAAGCTCAGCCCGAACACGAGGATGATCTGGATCTCCATCTTCAGGAAGGCGGTCATGTCCTGAAGATTGGTGATGCCCAGGTCCGTGGGGGTGAAGCTCAGGAGCACCTCGATGCCCTTAGGCCAGACGAGGTAGCCCAGCGCGCACCCGCCCAGGAACAGGGGAACCGACACCCCGACGAAGGCCAAGGCGTACTTCTTCTCCTTGGCCAGCAGCCCGGGCGCGATGAAGGCCCAAATCTGGTAGGTCCACACGGGGGTGGCGAGCACGAGGCCCCCCACGGCGCACAGCACCACTGCGAAAGTGAACGAACTGGTGACGCCGTTGTTGACGATCACGAGGTTCGCGCCGCGAGTCTGCTCCAGCGTCGCCCGCGCACTGTTCCAGGGAGCCATAACAAAATCAACAAGGTTGCGGTAGAAAAAGGCGCTGGCTGTGCCAGTGATGATGACGGCGATGACGGAGATGATGACGCGGTAACGCAACTCGCGCAGGTGATCCCAGAGCGACATGGTGCCGCCGGGGCCGCCCTCGGGCGGGCGTAGCCAGGCAAGGCGACGCGGCTTCTCCGCGGCCTCCGTCGTGGCCATGGGTCAGCTCTCGGACTTGCGGTCGATCTCAGGCTGGACGATCTCGGCGTCCACCACGTCGTCCTTCTTCTCGTCGGCCCCCTTGACCTCCTCCTTGAACTCACGAATGGAGCGCCCCATGCCCTTGCCCAGGCCCGCCAGGCGGGACCCACCGAACAGCACCAGGGCCACAACAATCACAATGGGCCATTCCCATCCACCTAGCATGGGTCCTCCTTCAACTTCGCGTGACGCTGCATAACAAGTGCAGTCTAGTCGCACCGGCTATGGGGAAGCTGTACGTCTCTTGTGAGGGCGCGGATCTGGCCGGCCCGCTGAGCCACAACCTTGGCCTCCGCGAACACGTCCTTGCCCCGTCCGACAAGCAAGGCACCGTAGGCAACGAGGGCGCCAACCCCCACCGCCGCAAGCACGGCGCATAGCACTACCCATACCACGAGGTGAACTGTACCCCAGGAGCTCAGCGATACAAGGCGAGCGCCGCTGCCGCCCGCTCCCTCGCCAACCGGGCCACATCCTCGTCCGAGACGCCCACCACGTCGTCGCCGAGGCGCAGCACCAGGGACGCCGCCCAGCTCGGCGAGACCACCGGGAACGTCACCGCCAGCCCCTCGGGCACGGTGTCGACGGCCGTGGCCGGGAAGTACTCCGTGATCCATCGCGCCCCGGGCCGCACAGTGAGGGTGAGGCTCAAGGGTGCGTCCTCGAACCAGGCCGTCGGCGGCTCGCCGTGTTGGGCCACGGGGTCGGCCAGCGGTTCGACGGCCTCAATCCGGTCCAACCGGTACGAGCGCCAGTCCTCGCGCGGCCGACTCCACGCGTCGAGATAGGTGAACCCGTCCACCAGCCGCAACTTTGCGGGCTCCACGACGGCGGTGGTGGTGCCGTCGCGGCCGGGAGTCCAATAGCGAAGCCGTACGCACCGGCGTCGCTCAATGGCGCGGGTGAGGGCATCGCGATGCCCTGGGACGCCGGTCTCCGCGACGGCGACGCTGACCTGGCCCTGCTGGCCGATGGCAGCAGCCAGCTTGTTCATGGCCGAGGCCGCGTCGGACGACTCGGTCATCTCCACCACGAGGCGCAGGGCAGCCATGAGGCTGGCTGCCTCCGCGGGGCGCAGCCGCAGCGGGCGGGCCAACACGTCGGCGTTGGCGAAGAAGATGACGCCCTCCTCGCGCACCACGTCGATGTTCACGTCGAAAAGATCGTCGTAGTAGCCGCCGGGCAAGCCGCAGAATTGCAGCACCTCGATATCGCGGATGATCTGCTGCGGGGTGACCCCGAAGGCCGTGGCCGCCTCCGCCGTAGTGACTCCTTGATGGGCGACGAGATAGGGCACGAGCCGCAGCAGCCTGGTCAGTTGAGGGCCGGTCTTCACGCGAGGGCCTCCGTGAGCCGGGCGATGACGCGTTCCCGAAGACGGGCCGGGGCAAGCAGCACCAGATCAGGCCCGGCAGCCACCACGTCGTCGATGAGCGCATCATCCGAGGGGGCTTGGATCCGGTGCGCCGTGTAGCCAGAAGGGGCGTCCTCGCCGGCCGCCGGTTCGGCCTCTCGCCAGGGGTGCCAGGCCCCGTCGCGAATCCCTACGATGGCCTCCGCGGCAAACTCGGGTTCCAGTCGGCTGGCGCGTTCATCCACGTCGTCCGGGATCTCGTAGGCCCCGGTCTTGTCACCGGCCTTGGCTGGGGATGTGAACCGGCTCAGCTTGAAGAACCGGTCGGCTTGGCGGTCCAGGTCATACCCGAAGACGTACCAGCGGCCGCGTCGCTGGATGAGCTTCCACGGCTGGAGTCGCCGGGGCTCGTCGCGGTAGCCGAACGTCAGGGCGCGGCGATCGATGACGGCGGCGTAGACCGTGTCGAAGTCGGGTTCCACCGCCAATTGGGGGCGCATGGTGGGAATGAGCGACGGGTCGGGCTCGGCCCCGGCCGCCCGCAGCGCCTCAATGGCCTGGGTGGTGTGCTCGGCGGCGACGCTGTCCTGCCACACCTGGGACGCGAGCCCGAGGGCGGCCCGCTCGGAGGCGGTGAAGTGCAGCGGCGGGAGTTCGAAGTCGCGGCGGTTGATCCGGTAGCCATCCTCCTCCTCGGAGAATGGGTCGTCCGTGCCGGTCTCGATCACGATGCCTAGTTCGCGTAGTTCCTTCTTGTCGCGCTCGAACGCGCGGTCGAAGGCCTGGGTGTTGCGGTATCCCTCGATGGCGTCGCGGAGTTCGTGCTTGGTGAGGTAGCGGCGCGTGGACAGCAGCGCGAGGACAAGGTTGAGCTGGCGCTCGGACTTCCGCTGCGACATGGTCGTCAATCTATCAACCCGCGGCTTGGGAACGACACTTGCCCGGATGACGCGAGTCAAAGCTTCGTCTTTAGGGCACGGCGGGCGCGCATCAACCGCACCCGCACCGTACCCAAGGAGACTTGTAGGATGTCGGCGATCTCGTCGTGACTGAGATCTTCCCAGTACGCCAGGTACAGAATCTCGCGATGCTCTGGTTTGAGGGCCTTGATGCTCCGGCGCACCCTTCCTCGACGCCGCTGGGCGCAATGGTGACCGACGCTGCCTCGGCGGCAGACACCTTCTTTCGAAGTCGGTCGCGACGCGCGGATACGCGATACTCGTTCGCGATAACGTTACGCAAGACCCGGAACACCCACGGAAGCGTGATCTGCTCGCCATGCTTGAATCGTCCCCACGTGATTCGAAAAGTCTCGGCGCATGCGTCCTCCGCCGCAGAGGTACCGTGTAAGCGTTTACGGGCAACGTGGAAGACACGCTTGTAGTTCCGAGCGTAGAACCGCTCGAATGCCTCGCTTCGCGCCGCGTGCTCGTCCATTCCGCCGGGCAGCGAGCCAATGTCAGTCGATGACGATGGTGGGGCCTGAGGCCACGGAGGCGAGCACCGCGATGCCGATCATGAGACAACCCAGGAAGAGCACTAGGCGCCATACGGCGCGGCGACGCCGCGGACCGCGCGGCCGCCACTCAGGGATGGACAAGACCGCGATGCAGCCGCCCGCCCCGACGAGGGTCATGAGCGCCGCGGTAAGGGTGACTATTGGCATGGTTCATTCCTCCATATGCCGGGGAACGGTTACCCGCTCGCCGGGTTCTCTTAGATCCGTTGTCGCTCGGCGCGGGGGGTCACCATCTTTTGCCGTCCGCTTCGTGGTTAGGGTGCCGTCGCGGATCTCGTGGATGGCGTCGCACCTGTTGGCCAGTGTCATATTGTGGGTAACCATCACCACAGTACGCCCCTCCGCTGCTAGTTCTCGCAGATGCTCGAACACTGCTCGATGGCGTAGCGGCGCAGGTTGCTGCCCACCAAGGCGTCGACGGCAGAGGTCGCCGTGCCAACCAGGACGAGCAGGAGGCAGCCGAAGAAGACCAGGAACATGCCCGAGCGGGAGAGCTGGGCTTCGTATACCGTGGCGACACGTTCGTCGAGCCGCTGCGGAATAACACCGATTCCTCCGGTTGAGCCGGCCGCACTCACATATTCCTCCACTGCCTTGTCCGTCGGGTCGAACAACACGGTGCGGCCGACGGCCTCCTCCTGCCAGACGCCAGGTGCCGTAGTAGCGGCGAAGCGCTCGTAGGTGCTGAGCAGTACCACATGCTCATCCAGCGACTCGTATCCCATCCAGGGGTCGAGGTAGGCGGTCCCCGGCGAGAGTCGCCCCGCCACGCTCACCTGCCGATCACCGAAGGTGAGGGAGTCGCCCACTTCGTAGGCCCCCACCCGCGCACCGATCAGAACCGTCTCAGTGTTGTTACTAGAGGCTGGCAACCCGTAGGCCTGCGCGAACCCGCCCAGGGCCACGAGCACCGGCGCTTGGATGTGGCCGCCTTCGAAATAGTTGTTCTTGACGATCGTGTAGTCCTCGTTCTTGCCGTCCAAGGTCTCCCTCAACACTCCCGCCATCGTCTCGTTGATGTCGGGGGGCCGCGCTTCGTCGTAATGTTTCGTGAAATAGAGCACGTCTCGCCCCTCCAGGGAGTGAGCCACCGAGATATCGTCGATGCTGCGTAACGTGTCATTCAGGGTGGCTGCCAGCGTGGCGGCCACCACGATCACCTGAAGGATCAGCAGCAGCGTCCGGAACCGGAGCCCGAACAGCTCCCGGATCGACGCGCCCACCTGGTATTTGATCACCGCCGCTCCCACCTGGCTGTCTGCACCACCACCGCGGTCACGAAGAGGCAGGGCATGATGACCCCGTTGGCCACCACAACCCCGGCCGCGTCGACCAGCCCGGGCGGCCTCGACAGGGCCCCCAAGGCCCGCAGCACCAGCATCCCAACCGCTGTCCCCATGGCCGTGCCCACCACGGCGGCAACGACGACAGGGCGCAAGGCCCTAGCGCTGAAGGTGAGAGGACGCGCCCCGTAGAGGCGCTCAATTCTGTAACGGCGTTCATTCGACGCGACCCAGTTCAGGCTAAACAGCACGGCACTGCCGTAGACCAGCAGAAGCGACGCGGCGTATGCGTAGGTGAGCGGCTCGCCCCGCAGGATCGCGACGGCGTCGGCTTTGAGCCGCTCGGTGCTCACGACGTAACCGCCCCGCTCGAATGCCGCCTCAAACCGTTTCACGAGCCCAGGGTCCGCGGCCTCGAGATAGTAGGTGCCATGGACGTTCTCCTGCGAGAACAGCGTATAGACGTACTCGCTGGCGAACGGCACCGAACTGGGCTCGAAGTAGCCGACCACATGAACCGATTCCGGGATGAAGCGCCCCTCCCGCCCCACCAGATAAGACCCAGACCTGACGATCCCACCGAGGTGCCCGCCTCGAAATCTCGGGCCTGGAAACCGCGCCCCTTAGTGATGACCGCGTCGGAGAAACGCCCCCTGGGGCCATGGAGCCCCACCCGGGGGCCGTCTCCCCCACGGGCATCAAGTACCACCACGACGTCCTGCCCAGCCACCACAGAACGCAACTCCTTGTTGATGCCGGCTGACCGTGCGGCGTTAGGCGCCTCGCGCGCGGGGTCGGGATGGACCGTCAGCACGTAGGCCCCCTCACCTAGGCGGAAGTTGGCCTCGGTCCAGTCGTGCACCACTGAGCGCACATGCCCAGCGACGATAGTCAGCATCACTCCGAGAAAGCTCGCTACTACTGCGAATCCATACGGAAGATACGTCCTCGCATAGCGCCTCTTATAAGCGGTACGCTTATAAGAGTTGCTCGCAACGCTCTCCCTCGAGAGGATCACCACCAGTTATAGCCGCAGGTGAATGCCGACCCGCCTGAACGTCATCGAGAATCGAGCCATTAGCTTTCCTCCCTTCAGGGCAATACGCCCTGTATGAGCAGAGCTCTTCACCAGTAGCGCTTTGCTCATCCAGTCTGGCCTTGCTTCCCCCAAGTACTGGCAGGAACTCGTTGTTTCTTTCTACTCTCTTCGTGTACGAACGCCCTCCGAACGTTACACATCGCTTCAGAGTAATCTCCTGCAGCATAATTGCCTCATGCTCGTCGACCGGTACGCTCCCAGCCCCACGTCGCATCTCCACGTGGGCAACCTGCGCACCGCGCTTGCGGGGTGGCTGCTTGCCCGCACGGCTGGTGGTAGGTGGCTCATGCGGATCGAGGATCTCGACCGGGAGCGGGTTCATGCGGCAGCCGGAGTGGAGGCGCGGCAACTGGCCGACCTCGCCATGCTCGGCCTCCACTGGGATGGCGAGCCGGTACGGCAGTCGGAGCGGATCGAGGCCTACCGCGACGCCGTGGCGAGCCTGCCCACCTACGAATGTTTCTGCACTAGGCGCGAGATCGCGGAGGCGGCCTCCGCCCCGCACGACGGGTACCGCGCCTATCCGGGCACGTGCCGCGACCTGACCGCCGCTCAACGCGAGGAACGCCGCGCCACCCGGGCCCCCGCGCTCAGGGTGGATTCGGGAGGCGCGAGGTTCACCGTCTATGACGACCATGCCGGCCAGGTCACCGGGCTCGTCGACGACTTCGTGCTGGTACGCGGGGACGGGCAATTCGCCTACAACCTGGCCGTCGTGGTCGACGACATCGCCATGGGCGTCACCCACGTCACCCGAGGCGCGGATCTGCTCGCATCGGCCCCACGCCAGGCTTGGCTCACGCGGCGCCTGGGGGCGGCTCCGCCCACGTACGCACACATCGGGCTCGTTACCGACCCCTCAGGGCGCCGCCTCGCTAAACGCGATGGGGCGCCGTCGCTCGCCGACCTGACCCCACTCACCGCCGCGGATGTGCTGGCCATGCTGAGTGAGTCGCTGGGGCTGGGCCCGTGCCGTAGCACGCGAGAAGCGCTGGCTGCCATGCCCGGCGACCAGCGCTTCTTCGATTCGGTTGTCTACGCCGAGCACAGGCTCAAGCCTGGAGCGGCCTCCTAGAACGTCACCCGCGCGTCACGGCGACACGTTGAGCAGGTCGATGACGTAGACCAAGCTCTGTCCAGGGGCAATCTTCTTGCCCTCGTTACCGTTGGGGTAGGCCAGGTTGCCCGGGACGACGAGCATGATCCGCGAGCCGTTGGTCTGGCCCTTGAGCCCCTGCTTCCAGCCCTCGATCATGTTCTGCAGGACGCCGGACTGGTTGACCCACGCATCGACGACGAGCTTGCCCTCCGGGTAAGTCCAGGCACGGTACTTAGCCTCGAAGGTGGAATTGTCCGCGAGCGCGATACCGGGGCCCTTGATGAGGGGCTGCACGATGAGCTTCTCGGGGGCCTTGGCCCCCTCGGCCACCTTGATCTCGGGGCCGGAGTCGCCCACGGTCACGGTGGGCAAGCCCTCGGCTGGCTTGACCTCCTCGCCCGTCACCTTCTCGAAATTGGCCGAGACGATGTCGACGACGAAGATGAGCGAATCTCCCGGGGAGATCCCGCCGTCTTGGGTGCCCTGGGTGTAGCCATCCGCCGGCGCGATGCCGATGAGGACACGGGAACCAACACTTTGACCCGTGAGCCCCTTCCTGAAGCCCGGGATCATCTGATCGAGACTGAAGGTCGCTGGGCCGCCCCCGCTGGTCTGGTTGCTATAGGAGCTGTCGAACACCTGCCCGGAGGTGCCGTTCACGCCGACATACTTCACCGTCACGGTGGAGTTCTCCGTCAGCTTCTGGTTTCCCCCCTTCTTGAGCACCTTGGTCTGCGTCGACTCGATGCCCCACGGAGCGGTCACCTTGACCTCGGGCACCCCGTTCTTCTCAGTGACGTTGACGCCGCTCAGGTCCGCAGAGGGGACGACGGTGGTGCTGGGGCTCGACTCGGCCGATGGGCTGGCCGAGGGTGACGCGCTCGGGCTCTGGGACGGATCGCCCGAACTAGAGCAGGCGGCGAGCACGAGCAGGGACGCGAGGGCGGCCGCCGAGGCGACGCGGCTGATGATTCGGGCTCTAGGTCTCACGCGGCAAGATTAGCCGACGATCCTGGCAGTCCGGCCATCCCGGCGGAGAGTGGTCACAGACCCACCAGATCGAGCAGGGCGCCGAGTTCCTCCCTGGTCAGTTCCCGCGTCTGCCCCACTGGGAGCGTCTTGAGCCGTACCGGCCCAATCGAGATCCGGGCCAGCCGGTCGACGGGGTGCCCGACGGCGTCGAGCATTCGTCGCACGATACGGTTTCTCCCCTCGTGCAGACTGATCTCCAGCAGCGTCTTGTCCTGCCCGCGGGTCACAAGCTTGACCTGGTCGGGTTTGACGGGCCCATCGTCGAGGACGACGCCCTTCTCTAGGCGTTTGATGGTCTTGTTGTCCATCACCCCGGCCGCCTGCACCTGATAGGTCTTGCGCACTTCGTAGCTGGGGTGCGCCATCCGGTGGGCGAATTCGCCGTCGTTGGTCAAGATGATGAGCCCCTCGGTGTCTGTGTCGAGACGTCCTACGTGAAAGAGCCGCCCCGTGGCCCGGGGCAGGTAGTCATTCAGGCTCCTGCGCCCCTCGGGGTCGTCCATGGTGGACACCACGCCGCGCGGTTTGTTGAGCACCAGATAGACGTGTCGTCGCGGCGGCGGGATACGGGCGCCGTCGACGCGGATGTGGTCGGTCTCAGGGTTGACTCTGAGCCCCTGCTCGGTGACCACCTTTCCGTTCACCTCGACGCGGCCCTCGTCAATGAGGGCCTCGCTGGCCCGGCGCGACGCGACGCCCGCTGCGGCCAGCACCTTCTGCAGGCGAATCCCCTCTGGTTGTTCAGTCATCCGTCTCCTCTTGATCCGCCTCGGGTGGTTGCTCCGTCGCCGGTTCCGCGAGCTCTCCCAGTTCGGCTTCCAAGGCTACGGCGTCGGGAAGCAGCGGGGCCAGATCGGGCAGTTCGGACAGCGAGTCGAGCCCCAGCTTCTGCAGGAACAGGGACGTGGTGGCAAAGGTCATAGCACCCGTGACCGGATCCTCCCCGGCCTCGCGGATGAGGCCACGCACCAGCAGCGTCTTCACCACGCCATCGACGCTGACTCCGCGCACCGCGGCGATCCGCCCGCGGGACACGGGCTGCAGATAGGCGATGACGGCGAGGGTCTCGAGGGCCGCCTGGGTGAGGCGGGAACGCTGATCCGAGACCAGCCAGGCCTCGATGACGTCGGCCACCGCGGGGTCGGTGGCAAACCGCCATCCCCCGGCGACGCGCCGCAGCCGGATCCCACGGCCCTGTTCCTCGTAGAACGAGGCGATCGACACAAGCTCGGCTTCCACATCCTCGGCTGGGGCCGCCACCGCGGCGGCGAGTTCGTCGGCACCCACCGGGTCGGTCGCCATGAGAAGCATGGCCTCCAAGGCAGCATGCAAGGACATCATTCCTCCAGTTCCAGGGCAGGGCCGTAGTCGTCGGTGACCTCAGCGACGTCCGCTTCGCCAGCGGTCCATTTGACGGTCAGATCGCCCAATGGGCTGAGCTGCTCCAAGGAGATCTGGCTGGCCCGGAACAGTTCGAGCACGGCTAGGAACCGCACCACCACGGTGAGCCGGTCGCAGCCAGCCACTAGGCCGCGGAATGTCACCGCGCCGTCGCGGCGCAGACGGTCGGCCACCTGTCTTACCTGTTCGCTGAGGTTGACGCTGGTGCCGTGCAGGTGACCAAGTTCGACGACGGGCACCGGCTTGGGCCGCATGGCTGCGGCCGCGAGGCGGACCAGGTCATCGGGGCCGATGGGCAGTTCCACCTCAGGCAACACGGAACGAAACTGTTCCTCCAAGCCCCCCGGCCGCCAGTGAGTGGTCTCGGCGCTCGTCATCGTCTCGGAGATCCATTCGGCGAGTCTCTTGAACGCGCGATATTGCAGGAGCCTGGCGAAGAGCAGGTCGCGTGCCTCCAACGCGGCGATGTCCTCGGGCTCGGTCACCTCGCCCCCCGGAAGGAGTCGCGCCGCCTTGAGGTCCAGCAGGGTGGAGGCCACCACGAGGAAGGAACTGGTCTTGTCCAGGTCCCACACCTCTCCACCAGCCTTGACGTAAGCGATGAACTCGTCGGTGACCTGGCTCAAGGCCACCTGGGTGACATCGAGCTCCCGTTTCGAGATAAGCCCCAGGAGCAGGTCAAACGGCCCCTCGAAATTACTGAGGTGGACCTCGAAACCGGCGACCTGATCCGGCGCCGCCTTGGCGCGACTCACGCGCCGCCGAGCTCGTCCACGAGAAAGCTGTCGGCACCTCGTTCGCCGAGATCGGCCAGCGCACGCGCCACCGCCACCCGCACAATCCGTCCCCGGTCCACCCGGATGCCGTGGCGACGGCGCAACTCGAGATTCGCGTCCTCAAGTGCCAGCAACTCGTCTTGGCTGAAGTAGACCGTGATCTTGTGGTCGTGTTTGACGCGTCCCGACGCCACGGGCGCGCCCTCGGTTGCGGTCACCGCCTTGGGCTGGGGCTGTTTCGCCTCGATCACGGGGCGCGTGGACCGAAAGAGTTCGGAGGCCCCGGGCAGGGTCGCCCGCTTTACCGGCCCTGGCATCGAAGCAGCACCTCCCGCGCGAGCTGCCGGTAGGCGTCGGCGCCTGGCGAAGAAGATGCGTAGGTGGTGATGGGCTCGCCCGCGACGGTGGTCTCGGGAAACTTGATCGTGCGCCGGATCACGGTGTGGAACACCTGGTCTCCGAATGCCTGCACCACCCGTTCCAGCACCTCGCGGGAATGCAGCGTGCGGGCGTCGTACATGGTGCCGAGAATCCCCAGGATTTGAAGGTTGGGATTGAGCCGGTCTTGTACCTTCCCGATGGTGTCGGTGAGCAACGCGATACCGCGCAAGGCGAAGAACTCGCATTCCAGCGGCATGATGACGTAGTCACTGGCGGTAAGGGCATTGATGGTGAGCAGGCCAAGGCTCGGCGCACAGTCGATGAGGATGTAGTCGTAGTCGCCGCGTAGCGTGGTGAGCACACGGGTAAGCGTCTGCTCGCGGGCCACTTCCGAGACGAGTTGCACCTCGGCCGCGGACAAGTCGATGTTGCTGGGCAGGATATCGAGGTCCTCGACGGTGGTGGGCGAAACCACCTCGTGCGGCTCGTACTGTTTGGTCAGGAGCAGGTTGTAGATCGAACGGTCCAGGGTATGTGGGTTGACGCCCAGCCCCACTGAAAGGGAACCCTGGGGATCGAAGTCCACAAGCAGCACCTTGCGGCCAGTCTCCGCCAGTGCCGCGCCCAGGTTGATGGTGGTGGTGGTCTTACCGACGCCACCCTTCTGGTTGCACATCGAGATGATGGTGGCGTGCTTGGGCCCTGGCTTGGGCGGACCAGGCTCGGGGAACACGGGCAAGGGACGCCCGGTTGGCCCCAACTCATCCTCCCCCACCAGCGTGGATGTTCCCGGCGGGTCGGGCACCTTGAACTCAGGCTTGTCGAACAGCCCTTCCTCCGACACCTTTGCCTCCTCGTCTCGGCGCAACCCTACTATGTCGACAAAGGTTAGTGTTGATACGTGTCAACTGACTATGTCTACGAACTTCTTCCGCTCAATACTTTCTGACGAAGATCCGCCATCCGGAGTTCCTCAAGGACCATCAGGATCGAACCACCGGTCAACGTGGCCACGTCCGGAGCATTACGTAGCCGGATGTGCGTTCCGGGCGCGGGGGTGCGCGGCGGCATGAACCTCGCGCAGTTGCTCGATGGTGACCAGCGTGTAGATCTGAGTGGTGGCCACAGAGGAATGGCCCAGCAGTTCCTGCACTACGCGCAGATCGGCACCGCCATCGAGAAGGTGGGTGGCGAACGAATGCCGCAACGAATGCGGCGACACATCGGCGGCCACCCCCGCAGCCTCGGCCGCGCGCTGCATCACCGCCCATGCGCTCTGCCTGCTGAGCCGCTGCCCCCGCTGCCCCAGAAACAGCGCCGGTCCGCCGGCCTTGGCGGCCTCCGCGAGGACGGGACGCGCGCGCACGAGATAGGCGTCGATCGCTTCGGCTGCATAGCTGCCCAACGGCACCACGCGTTCCTTGCCGCCTTTGCCGAGCAAGCGCAGGGAGGGCTCTTCCGCGCCCAGGGCTGGGACCACATCGTCGACGTCCAAGGCGCAGACCTCGGACACCCGGGCACCGGTGCCATACAGCAGTTCCAGCAGGGCCGCGTCGCGCAGCCCCACCACCTGCGTCCGGTCAGGAGCTTCAAGGACGGCGGTGACCTCCGCCACGCTCAACGCCTTCGGCAAACGCTGAGCAAGTCTAGGGGGCGGGATCTCGGCCGCAGGATCGTCTCTGGTGTAACCCTCCGCCGCGACGAAGCGGTGAAAGGAGCGCACGCTCACCACGCGGCGAGCCACCGATGACTTGGCGCCACCGAGCCCGCGCACGTACTCGCTGACCTCCACCGGCGTGATGTCGGCCACGTCCGTGATGCCCCGGCCCGTGAGGAATCCGGCGTATCCGGTCAGGTCGCGCCGGTAAGCCGCCACTGTGTTGGCCGCGAGCCCCCGTTCGGCCCGGATATGGCTCAAGTATTCGTCGAGGGCTTGCGACAGTCTCATCGGCGACGGATCGGCCAGTCGGCATCGACGGGACGCAAGTCCTCGATCCGTCCGCTCAGCCTGGCCGATTCGAGCGCCAGGATGCCGGCCACGAGCGTCGGCGACTGACACCGTCCCGCAAACACCGCGTCGACCACCTTCTCCCGCGACACCCACCCCCATGTCATGTGCGCCTCCTCGCCCTCGAGGACGAACCCCGCGGGCCGGGACGCGGGCGAAAGGCCACGAGCCAGGTAGATCCGCAGCGACTCCTCACATCCACCTGGCGTAGTGCAGATATCGACCAGCACCTGCCAGCGAGTCGCCTGTAGTTCCGCTTCCTCCGCCAGTTCACGAGCTGCGGCCGCGGCAAAGTCCTCGCCCTCGAGGTCCAGCAGGCCCGCGGGAACCTCCACCATCTCCATGCCCACCGGGTGCCGATACTGCCGCAGCAGCGCCACCTCGTCGGTTTCCTCGTCCCAGGCGACGATGGCCACCGCTCCTGGATGGGTGAGGAACTGCCGCGTCATGTGTTCCCCGGACGGCGTGATGACGTCGTCCTCGACGAAGGAGGACACCCGCCCCTCACCGAGCACCGTGCGGGAGGCCACCTCCCAGCGGATTGGTGTGTCGGCGAGTGCGTGGTTCGGCTTCATGAAGAACTCCTTGGTCGAAGGCGACGCCGCGACGGTATCACTGCCCCCCGGCATGGCGGCGGAGGGCGGCGGCGATCAGGCCTCGAAACAGGGGATGCGCCTGTGTGGGGCGCGACTTGAGTTCTGGATGCGCCTGGGTCCCCACGTAGTAGGGATGGGTTTCGGCGGGAAGCTCGACGAACTCGACCAAGGCCCCATCGGGAGAAGTGCCACAGATACGCAGCCCCGCCCGTTCCAGTTGCTCACGGTAGGCGTTGTTGACCTCGTAGCGGTGCCGGTGACGCTCCGACACCTCGGTGGCACCGTAGGCGAGGGCCACCTGGGACCCCTCGGCAAGAACGGCGGGATAGGACCCCAAACGCATGGACCCGCCCAGGTTTCCCTCTCCCGTGACGATGTCGACCTGCTCGGCCATCGTGGAGATCACTGGGTGAGCGGTATCCGGGTCGAACTCGCTGGACGCCGCCGCGGAAATGCCTGCGAGGTTCCGGGCCGCCTCGATCACCATGCATTGCAGCCCGAGGCATAGGCCCAGCGTGGGGATGCCGTGCTCGCGGGCGTAGCGTAGAGCGCCGAGTTTGCCTTCGACGCCGCGGATCCCGAAGCCGCCAGGGACGCACACCGCATCGACGTCGCCGAGCTGCCGCGCTGCCCCCTCGGGGGTGTCGCAGTCGTCCGAACGCACCCAGCGCACGTTGACCCGGGCATGGTTGGCGAATCCGGCGGCCCGAAGCGCCTCCGTCACCGACAGATAAGCATCGGGCAGGTCGATGTACTTGCCGACGAGCGCCACGCTCACTTGATGCTTGGGGTACTCGACCCGTTCGAGCAGCTTGTCCCAGTTCTTCCAGTTGACGTCTCGGAAGCTGAGTCCCAACCGTCGCACGACGTAGGCGTCCAGTCCTTCCGCGTGCAGCACCTTCGGGATGGCGTAGATGCTGGGGGCATCGGCGCAAGAGACCACCGCCTCCGTCTCGACGTCGCACATCAACGCGATCTTGCGTTTAAGAGCCGGCGTGACCTCCTGCGACGAGCGGCACACGATGGCGTCGGGCTGAATACCCACCTGCCGTAGCGCGGCCACGGAGTGCTGCGTCGGCTTGGTCTTCATCTCGCCCGAAGGCTTGATGAACGGCACCAGGGAGACGTGGAGGAAGAAGACGTTGTCGCGCCCGATCTCGTGACGTACCTGCCGCGCCGCCTCGAGGAAGGGGAGCGACTCGATGTCGCCCACGGTGCCGCCGATCTCGTGAATCACGACGTCGATATCGCCATCGGCCATGGCGAGCATGCGGTCGCGGATCTCGCCAGTGATGTGGGGAATGACTTGCACCGTGTCACCCAGGAAGTCTCCACGCCGTTCCTTGGCAATGACAGCGGAGTACACCTGCCCAGTGGTGACGTTGGCCTTGCCGTCGAGGAAAACATCGAGGAAACGTTCGTAGTGGCCGATGTCCAGATCGGTTTCGGCGCCATCCTCGGTGACGAACACCTCGCCGTGCTGGAACGGGTTCATCGTCCCAGGATCCACGTTGAGGTAGGGGTCGAGCTTTTGCATAGTGACCTTGAGCCCCCGGGCGACGAGCAGGTTTCCTAGGCTCGACGCGGTCAGCCCCTTACCGAGAGACGAGACCACCCCTCCGGTCACGAACAGATGCTTGGTAGTGCGTGTGCTCACGGACTTCCACAGTAGCGGATCGGACCACGGCTGCCGCGATTATTCGTCTGGCGTGGACGCGCTGGCGTCGCGTCCGAGTTCACGCCATTCAACAATGGCCGCCGCTGCCGTGATGTAGATGAAAAGACCCAACGCGATCCACCAGGCCGGCTGGATGGGCGTCCAGTCTTGGACGAAGGCAGGGTCGTCCATCCTCGCCTGAAGATAGTCGTGCTGGAAGGTATAGATGGGGGTGCCGATCATCTCGCCGATCAGGACCGATGCGACGTAGCCAACGACGCTCCAGCCCGCCGCCCGAAGGAGTCCAGCGACGGCGAGCAGCACCCCGACGGGGGCGAACAGCCACACAATCCGGCCTGCCATCCACGACGCGGTGTACACCTGGTTGAACCCGAGGGCGGTGACGACCGCGATGAGCACATAACAGGCCACGACGCCAAAAGCGACGAGCCCGCGGGTCCTCCACTGCCGGGCGGCATCGGGCCCTTCCGGCCGGGACTCTGCCGCCGCACGCGAGAGCCACTGCTTAGCGCCGTCGGCGGCCTTTGGCAAGGAGCTCTGTTGCATGGGCCATTCCCTTCGATGACATGGATTCGCCGCTCATCATACGAGCCAACTCGGCTACCCTGGACGATCCGCTGACACCCAAAATGTCCGACCTCGTCACGGCCCCGTCATCGGTCTTGCTGACCACGAAATGATGATCGGCGAAGGCGGCCACTTGCGCAAGATGGGTGACCACGATGACCTGGCTATGAGTTGCCAGACGCTGTAGCCGCCGTCCGATCTCCAACCCCACGGCGCCCCCGACGCCGGCGTCGACCTCGTCGAAGACGAACGTGTGGCCCGCCGTGTCCCCGGCGAGCACCACCTCAAGCGCGAGACGCACCCGTGACAGTTCGCCGCCCGAGGCCACCCGCGCCAAGGGCGCTGGCTCGGATCCTGGGTTGGCGGTGAACAGCAACTCGATCCTGTCTGCCCCGTGGGGGCCAAGCGGCGCCTCCGTGACCTCGAAGCGAAGCTCGGCGTGCGGCATGGCTAGGGCCGCGAGTTCGACGCGCACCGCTTCCGCCAGTTCGGCTGCGGCCTTCCGCCGGGCCACCGAGATCGTCTCCGCATCCGCGGCGAGTTCGCCGTCGAGATGGGCGATGCGCGTCTTCAGTTCCTCGATGCGTCGGTCGCTGCCGTCGAGTCCGCGTAGCCGGTCAGCAGAGCGCCTTGCCCAGTCCAGTACCTCGTCGATGGTCGCGCCGTATTTGCGGGTGAGCCCGGCCAGTTGAGAGCGCCGCTGCCCCACGACCTCGAGGCGTAACGGATCGGCCACGAGATCATCGAGATAGCCAGCCACCTCGGCAGCCAGATCCGAGGCGACGAGTACCAGTTCTTCCGCCCGTGTCGCTAGAGGCGCGGCCGCAACGTCACGCTCCGCCAAGTGCACAAGCCGCTTGCGGGCCTCTCCCACCAAGGACAAGGCGCTTGGGATGTCGAGGTCCGACTCGGAACCGCTCAGCCCCTGATGCGCGGCCCCGGCGAGGCCGCGTAGTTCGTCGAGGTCCATGAGCCTGCGTTGCTCGGCGGCTAGAGCCTCGTCCTCCCCCGCTTCGGGGGCAACAGCCTCGATCTCACCAAGGCCAAAGCGCAGCATGTCCGCCTCCCTGGCCCGAGCCTCAGCCTCGTCCTCGAGCCGGGCCAACTCGGCCACGGCAAGGCGGCGCTCTTGGTAATTGTCGCGGTATCTGCCCAATGCGGCGGGCCGAGCGTGTTCGTCGAGGAGTTCACGCTGCCGTTCCGCGGTGGCCAGACGCTGCTGCTCCGCCTGACCGTGGATGGTGGCGAGCTCTCCCACGATCTCCGCTAGCGTAGACACGGGCACCCCCGCACCGCCCAGCACCGCCCGGGAACGCCCCTGGCTGGAGACCTGCCGCAGGGTGACCAACTCGCCCGCCTCCACCGTGCCGCCCACCTCTTCGACGCGGGCAGCGAGACACTCGGAAATCTCCCAGCGTCCCTGAACGATGGCGCGATCCGCACCCCTGCGCACCACACCCGAATCGGCCCGGGCGCCCAGCAGGTGCCCCAACCCAGCGACGATCATCGTCTTGCCCGCCCCGGTCTCGCCGGTCAGCGCTGTCAGGCCGGGAGAAAGCTCGAGCACCGATTCCTCGACCACCCCGAAGGCGTTCAGCCTCAGCTCGGTCAGCATGTCGACTCGCTGCGCTGGCGCCAGCCGTCGACCGGCAACTGAAATTTCGCCACGAGCCGGTCCGCGAATGGCTGTTCGGTTAGCCGCGCGATCCGCACCGGTAGGTCATGCGAGTCCACTAGCACACGCTCCTGAGGACCGAGTTCGTAGCTACGGCGCCCATCGCACCACAAGATGCCTGGTGTGCCCGGTGGAGGTGCCTCCAGCACCACACTCGATTCGGGGCTGAGCACGAGGGGTCGGTTGAATAGGGCGTGTGCCGCCAGCGGCACGACCAGCATCGCGCGGACGTCGGGCCACACCACGGGCCCACCAGCGGAGAATCCGTAGGCGGTAGACCCTGTCGGGGTGGATACCAGCACCCCGTCGCAACCCCAGCGAGACAGCGGACGGCCATCGACGCTGACCAGCACGTTGAGCATCCGTTCACGGGCCAGCTTCTCCAGGGAGACCTCGTTGACAGCTAGGGATTCCCAGGTGATCTCGTTCGCCGGGCCGGCGGTACGAACCCTTAGCGCCAGCCTCTCCTCCACGATGTAGCGCCGTTCGGCCACCATTGCGGGCAGCCTCTCCAGGTCTGAGGGCTCCATCTCGGCGAGGAAGCCGACATGCCCAAGGTTCACGCCTAGCAGCGGCACGCCGAGCGGGACGGCCCACTCGGCGGCCCGCAGAATGCTACCGTCCCCGCCAAAGACCACGGCCAGCTCGGCTGGTCTCTCGCCCAACGCGGCGATGCTGGCCCGCGGCACACGGTCGCGCAACCGGTCTAGGTCGTCGGGGAAGGTGAGAAAACTCGCCCCTAGAGCGTGCAGGTCCTCAACGAACTGGGCTGCCTTGTCCATGGCGTCGTGTCGTTCGGGGTGGACGCACACCGCCACGATTGCCTCATTCACACCCCAAGCCTAATCACTCGAACGAAGTACTCGACGTTTCCAGAGCCTCCAGGCAACCGGCTGGTCCCTTGCCAGTCACACGACCACCCAAGCGCGGCGGCCGCCTCGACCACCCTAGCCACCGCCTCGAGACGCAAAGCCTCGTCGCGCACTACACCGCCCGCCCCAAGTCGCTCACGCCCCACCTCGAACTGAGGCTTAACGAGCAACAGCGCGAACCCGGAGCGGCTCAGCACCCCGGTAAGTGGTTCGAGCAGCAACCGTAACGAGATGAAGGACACATCGCCGACGACCAGATCGACAGGGCTGCCTTCGACATCGTCTACGGTGAGGTCGCGCAGGTTGAGGCCTTCGCGCACTACGACACGGGAATCGGCACGCAGTTCGGGAGCGAGCTGATCGTGCCCGACGTCAACCGCGTATACCCGTTGGGCTCCCCGTTCCAGGCACACCTGCGTGAACCCCCCCGTAGAGGCTCCGGCGTCGAGCACCCTCCCGAAAACGACGGTACCCGAGTCGTCCAGGGCTCCCAGCAGCTTGTGGGCCGCGCGCGACACCCAGCGTTCGTTGCGCGCCTCCACATGATCGGCGTCGCTGACCTGGTGGGCTGGCTTGGTCACAACCCGTCCCGACACGGTAACCGCGCCCCGCGTGATGAGCGTGGCGCCGTGGCTGCGGGAACGAGCCAGGCCGCGGCGCACGAGCGCGACGTCGAGCCTCACGCGTCGCCGTGACGTCCGAGAGGCTCGTTGTTGAGTACCTTGGCCAGGATGCTTTGCGCTTCGGCCAGTCGTTCGGCCTCCTGCTCCAACGGCAGATCCTCCATGGTCTCGAGGGACGCGAGCACCTCCTTCACCGCATCCACACGGTGTGACGGCGCGATGTCGCGAGGCGTTGGGCCGTTCATCGGAGCGTGTCGAGGCTGTTGAGGACGCCAGTGATGTCGACACCAAACCGCCACGTGGCTTGGAGCGCCGCCCAGAGAGCGTCGAGTTGTTCGTCACGGGTCACGGGCCTCGTGGACAGGTAGCCGGTCTCGCCTCCGAGATCGACATCCTGATAGCCGCAGCGGAACCTCTGCTCTGTGAAATGCGCCTCACGAGGTGGTTCCAGAAGCGCCCCCGCGTCGAAACCGATGTAGGTGGGGCGATACTCGGGGGCCGCCTCCGCTAGGTCGAACTTCCCATGGGCACCGGTGAATACGAAGAGGGAATCCATGCCCACCCGGTTGGCGCCAAGGATGTCGGTGTCGGTGCGGTCCCCCACGAAGATGGGCTGACGAGCCCCAAGCCGGAGCACCGTCTCATCCAGGAGCGGGCGGTAGGGCTTCCCCGCGATCTTGGGATCCGTCTCCACGCAGAACCGCACAACGGCCAGTTGAGCCCCGAGACCGGGGACTAGGCCTCGTTCGGATGGCCGGGTGACATCGGGATTGGTCGCGTACCAGGCCGCCCCCCGCTGGATCGCGAGGCAGGCGTCCTCCAGTAGAGCCCAGGCCATGGCGGGGTGATACCCCTGGACCACCACCTCGGGTTCGTCGTCGAGCCCGTCCACAACGGTGAAACCTGCACCCGCTAGTTGGTCCTTCAACGCGTCCGTGCCGACCGCGAGAACACGCGCCCCATCCGGATAGGACTCGCCGAGCATCCGCAGAGTGGCCTGAGTGGAGTTCACCACATCCGCTTCGTCCGCGGTGATGCCCAGTTCCGTCAGATGTCGTGCCACGGCCGCAGGAGTACGAGCGGCGTTGTTGGTGACGAAGCCCAGTTGCGTGCCCCGCGCCCGCAGTTCGTCCAGGGCCTCAGGAATCCCTTCGATCGCGTTGGGGCCGAGATAGATCACACCGTCAAGGTCGAACAGGGCAGCATCATAGTCCGCGGCTAGGGCGCTCACTCTTGGGTTCCTCCTGGTGTCTCGGGAGCCTCCCCCGACATGTCCTCGGGCAATGTCACACCATCGAGGAGCGCGAGCCTGTCGGCGGTGTCCAACTCCCCGTGCGGATCGAGAGAGGCGGCGGACGCGAACCATTCCCTGGCAGCAGCTCGGTCTCCGTCCTCCTCCAGGTAGTTCGCGTAGGCATAACGCAGGCGGGCCTGCGCCTGTTTGGGTCCCAGGTTACGTGTGATGGCGGCCTTCAGCAGCCTCCGGGCCTCGGCCCCCTGCCCCAGGTCGTCTCGGATCCCTGCCTCAACGATGAGGCATTCGATCCGCAGCCCGAGATCGCGAGAGGTCGAATCTAGTTCGGCCAGCACGGCGAGGGCATCTCGCGGGCGCCCCAGGGCGCGTTCACAATCCGCGATGACAGGAATGAGTTCGTCCCCGCCCGTCATGCGACGAATCGCCCGGAACTCGCGCAACGCGACGGCGTACTCGCCTGCGGCGTATGCGGTCTCAGCGGCCGCCTCACGTACCACGGGGAGTCTGCCAGCGCGACGACGCGCAGCCTCGGCGTGACGAAACGCCAACTCCGGATCCATGTCGATGAGCCTACCGGCGGCCCAGATGTGGGCTCCAACGGTATCCGCCAGATCCTTCGGGAGCCCCTTCAGCTCGGCCCGCACCCCAAAGGGAAGCTCGGTTTCCACGAAATCGGTTGGGGTTTCCGGCTCGTCGGGCCGGGGTGCGGTGCCAGGGCGGTGTGTCTTCTCCTCCTGAGACGGTCGCTCCGCCACACGAGGTCTCTTCCCGCCCGAGCGAGCATGTCCGCGGTCGGACCGTTCAACGCGCTTCCGGGGCGAGTCCGCACGGTTGGACCGCTGGCTACGCAGGCCGCCTGCGCGGCCTCGTCCGCCCTCACCACGCGACCTAGCCTCCCGTGGATTCGGCTCATCAGTTGGCATGGCTCCATCATCCCAAAGATCGGGCAGGAAATAAAAAACCCCCCGACGAGTCGGGGGGTTTTAAGAAGTCCGGCGGCGTCCTAGTCTCCCACAGCGTCCCCGCTGCAGTACCATCGGCGCTGAAGGGCTTAACTTCCGGGTTCGGGATGGGACCGGGTGTTTCCCCTTCGCTATGACCACCGAAACACTAAGGAGATAGTGTCGGGTTTCAATTCAGTTATCGAACTCCCGACCGTATCTCGGGAACCTCACAGTGGACGCGTAGCATCTTTGTAAAAACAAGCCCTCGGCCTATTAGTATCGGTCAGCTCCATACATTGCTGTACTTCCACGTCCGACCTATCAACCCTGTGGTCTACAGGGGGCCTTACCAGATTAACTCTGTGGGAGCCCTCATCTTGAAGCGTGCTTCCCGCTTAGATGCTTTCAGCGGTTATCACTTCCCAACGTAGCCAACCAGCCGTGCTCTTGGTAGAACAACTGGCACACCAGAGGTTAGTCCGTCCCGGTCCTCTCGTACTAAGGACAGCTCTTCTCAAGACTCCTACGCGCGCAGCGGATAGGGACCGAACTGTCTCACGACGTTCTAAACCCAGCTCGCGTGCCGCTTTAATGGGCGAACAGCCCAACCCTTGGGACCGACTCCAGCCCCAGGATGCGACGAGCCGACATCGAGGTGCCAAACCATGCCGTCGCTATGGACGCTCGGGCAAGATCAGCCTGTTATCCCCGGGGTACCTTTTATCCGTTGAGTCCTGGCGTTTCCATACACAACCAGAAGATCACTAGTCCCGACTTTCGTCCCTGCTCGACCCGTCAGTCTCACAGTCAAGCTCCCTTGTGCACTTACACTCAACACCTGATTGCCAACCAGGCTGAGGGAACCTTTGGGCGCCTCCGTTACCTTTTAGGAGGCGACCGCCCCAGTCAAACTACCCATCAGGCACTGTCCCTGAACCGGATAACGGCCCAAAGTTAGATAACCAGAATGACCAGAGTGGTATTTCAACGACGACTCCACCAGAACTGGCGTCCCAGCTTCACAGTCTCCCACCTATCCTACACAAGTCACACCGATCACCAATACCAAACTATAGTAAAGGTCCCGGGGTCTTTCCGTCCTGCTGCGCGTAACGAGCATCTTTACTCGTAATGCAATTTCGCCGAGTTCGTGGTGGAGACAGCGCCCAAATCGTTACTCCATTCGTGCAGGTCGGAACTTACCCGACAAGGAATTTCGCTACCTTAGGATGGTTATAGTTACCACCGCCGTTTACTGGGGCTTAAGTTCACCGCTTCACCCACAAAGAGCTAACAGTTCCCCTTAACCTTCCAGCACCGGGCAGGAGTCAGTCCGTATACATCCACTTACATGTTCGCACGGACCTGTGTTTTTAGTAAACAGTCGCTTGGGCCTGGTCTCTGCGACCCTCGACGCTTTCAGAGCAAGTCCTTATACGTCTCAGGTCCCCCTTATTCCGAAGTTACGGGGGTATTTTGCCGAGTTCCTTCACCACGATTCTCTCGATCGCCTTGGTATTCTCTACCTATCCACCTGTGTCGGTTTGGGGTACGGGCGGCTAATATCTCGCT